>CAYTXI010000176.1:0-1514 GCA_964441935.1 uncultured Bauldia sp. | reverse complement strand
ATTTCGGTGGTTCTCCTGGTTTGAGGTTTGCGCTCGACGCCATCAGTGGCTGGGGTGAAGGGCGTCGTTGAGGTAGATGCAGGTGAGGATCGCGAAGACGTAGGCCTGGAGCGCGGCAACCAACACCTCCAGCGCGGTCAGGCCGATGGTCGCCAGCAGCGGGAAGATGGCGCCGACGACGCCGAGGGCGCCAAGCGATCCCAGCGCGACGACGAAGCCGGCGAATACCTCCAGCGTGATATGACCGGCGAGCATGTTGGCGAACAGCCGGATCGACAGGCTGATCGGCCTTGACAGAAACGACATGACGTCGATGACGACGATGAACGGCAGCACCGCCGCCGGCACATCCTTGGGAACGAACAGCCGGAAGAAGCCGAGCCTGTGGCGCTTGAGGCCGTAGACGACCACCGTCAGGATGACGAGCAACGCCATCGCGGCGGTGACGATGATGTGGGCGGAAAACGTGAAGAAATACGGGAACAAGCCCCACGCGTTGCCGATCAGGAAGAACATGAAGATCGAGAAGACCAGCGGGAAGAAGCGCATGCCCTCGCTGCCGGCGCTATCTCGCAAGGTCTGGGCCATGAACTCGTAGACCAGTTCCGCCGACGATTGCCAGCGGGAGGGGACGAGGGCGCGTCTGCTCGTCGACAGAAGCAGGAAGGCCGAGGCCGCCGTCACCGTCAGCACCATGAACAGGGCCGAGTTGGTGAACGAAAGATCGACGCCGCCGACCTCGATCGGGATGAGCGTCTCGATGCGAAACTGGTGGATCGGGTCGGTGGCCAAGTCTTGCCTCTCGTCAACCCCGGCCGGGGCGGTCGTCCGGTCCCGGCGGACCCGGCTTGACCAGGCCGGCGGACCTCAACGCACCCAGGATTCCGGCGGCGAACCCCAGCAGTAGAAAAACCGCCAACCCCCACGGCGAAGTCGCGAACAGACGGTCGAACCCCCAGCCGAGCGCGGCGCCGAGCACGATGCCGGCGACGAAGTCGGCGGCGAGGCGCATAGCCAAGGCCATGCCCTGACGGGGCGGCCCAACCTCGTCATGCGGCTCGCCGCGGATTTCCGCACGCTGCTCGCCGAGCCGGCGGTCGAGCGCGCGCAGTCTTGCGGCCAACTCGGCATCATCGGCCGCCGACCGGTCCGGCTTGCCGTCCCTGTCGCTCATCGCGACCTCCGAATGGCCGAACAGGTCCGCAGATTGCACGCCGCCCCGCAAAGACGGGCGCACCATAGTGGCGGCCTCTGGGGGTGTCAAGAATGGCAAAATACCTTATAACCATTTGATATGACGTGGCTTTCTACAGCGATCGATCGCGCTTCGGCGACCGCGACCGACGGTCGACGAACGGCGTGCGCTTTGTCGGCGCGCGCGCCCGTGCGACAATGGCATCATGAATGATCGCGCTGACAAGAGGCGTCGTCGCGGGGCGGTGATGCTCGGCGAACTGGTCGGGCGCGTGCTCGATCCGGTGAGCGCGCGACGTGGCTTCGCCACCGCCGACTTG
>CAYTXI010000175.1:0-1598 GCA_964441935.1 uncultured Bauldia sp. | reverse complement strand
ATCGTCAACGCCGCCAACCGCTCGCTGCTCGGCGGCGGCGGGGTCGACGGCGCGATCCACCGCGCCGCCGGACCGGATCTCCTCGCCGAGTGCCGCACGCTCGGCGGCTGCGACACCGGCAAGGCCAAGATCACCAAAGGCTACCGGCTGAAGGCGCGCCACGTCATCCACACCGTCGGGCCGGTGTGGCACGGCGGCGACTCGCACGAGGATGACCTGCTGGCCTCGTGCTACCGCCAGTCGTTGCGGCTTGCGCGCGAACACAAGCTCGCGACCGTCGCCTTCCCGTCGATTTCGACCGGCGTCTATGGCTTTCCCGCCGACCGCGCCGCCGAAATTGCGGTGACAACCGTTGCCACGGACACCGAGGCCGATCCCGGCGCGCTAAAAAAGGTCATATTCTGTAGCTTCGATGAGCGCGCGTTGGCGCTGCACGAATCAGCGCTGGCGGCATTGAGGCGGCCATAGACGAGATGCGGCGGACATCATTTCTTGTCGCGGCGTTGCTGGTGAGCGGCAGCGCCGCACAAGGCGCTGACGATACGCCAATCGACTGGCTCAGACGGTTGATGGCGCCGCCGCTCTTCACCGTCACCGAAACATTCAAGCCGGTCAGGGAGGCGAAGGCCGCGCTGGCCAACCCCGGCGCTCCCGCGCCGCGACCGAAGACCGCCATCGTCGACCCCGAAACGACGGCGGCGACGGAGCCGGCCGTACTGCCGCCGCTGGGCTACGCGCCAGCCAAACCCGAAGCTCCCTCGCCGGACGCCGCGTCGCCCTTCGCCGCGGTGGTGAAGCTGCCCGGCACACCGATGATCGAGCTCACGCGACCGCCGCCGGCGGCGCGGTCGACCTGCGGCGTCTCGCTGGCGAACCTTGGGGTCATGGCGATCGCCTTGGCCCCGGTCGACGACGGCGATTGCGGCATCGCCGCGCCTGTCGCCGTCGCCTCGCTCGACACCCAAGCCATCCTCCTGTCGACCGAGGCGACCCTCGAATGCGAAACCGCCGAGCGGCTGGCCACGTGGATGCACGACACCGTGCAGGGGACGGCGCGCGCGACCCTCGGCGCACCGGTGACCGGCCTGCGGGTCGCAGCGTCTTATGCCTGCCGCAGCCGCAACGGCCTGCCCGACGCCCTCCTCAGCGAGCACGCCAAGGGCCGGGCCATCGATATCTCGGCCTTCCGCGTCGGCGACCGCTGGGTCGAGGTAGAGTCAGGCTGGGCGCAGGGAGGTGACGACGCCTCTTTCCTGAAGGCGGTACGACAATCGGCCTGCGGACCGTTCAAGACGGTACTCGGCCCGGGCGCCGACAATTACCACAGCGACCACTTCCACCTCGACCTGGCGGAACGGCGCAACGGCCGGACGTACTGCCGCTAGCCCGGGTGGATACCGGCTATTTGCCGGCGAGCATGGCATTCATCGGTTGCCAATACATCTGGTGCCAGCCACCCTCCAGCATCTTGTGCGCGTCCTCCGGGTGGCCGGCCTGGTCGAAGGTGAGCTTTGTGCCCTTGCCCTCAGGCGCAAGCTCGAACTTGACGATCGAATACACGCCCTCGGGCCACGCCTGCGACCGCCACGCCTGGACCA
>CAYTXI010000174.1:0-1687 GCA_964441935.1 uncultured Bauldia sp. | reverse complement strand
GGCGGGTGCTTTGGGCCAACCTCCATTTGCTCTTTTGGCTGTCGCTGATGCCCTTTGTCACCGGCTGGATGGGCGAGAACCATTTCGCCCCGATCCCGGTCGCGCTCTACGGCATCGATCTGCTCGCCGCGGGCATTGCCTACTACATACTCGCTCGCGCCCTTGTCGCCGTGAACGGCGCACAATCGCCGATCGCGGTTGCGCTCCGCCGGGATGTCAAGGGCTGGATCTCGCCGCTGATCTATGTCGTGGCGATCGTTGTGTCATTCTTCTTCGCGCCGGCGTCGTTGGCTTTGTATTTTGCCGTTGCGGCCATCTGGCTGGTGCCCGACCGGCGCATCGAGCGCGTCGTCCACGAGGACTAGACTAGCGCTTTCGCCGTTTGGCAATCCGATCGATCGCCATCAGCTCTTCCAACAGCGCAGGCATCTGATCGATCGGCACCATGTTGGGGCCGTCGGACGGGGCGTTGTCGGGATCGTCGTGGGTCTCGATGAAGACGCCGGCGACGCCGACCGCCACCGCCGCGCGGGCGAGCACCGGCACGAAGCGGCGCTCGCCGCCGGTCGACGAGCCCTGCCCACCCGGCTGCTGCACCGAATGGGTGGCGTCGAAGATCACCGGCGCGCCGCTCTCGGCCATGATCGGCAGCGCCCGCATGTCGGACACCAGCGCGTTGTAGCCGAAGCTCGCTCCGCGCTCGGTGAGGAGCACGTTGGGGTTGCCGCTGCCGACGACCTTGGCGACCACCTCGGCCATGTCCCACGGCGCCAGGAACTGGCCTTTCTTGACGTTGACCGGCTTTCCCGTCGCCGCCGCGGCGACCACGAGGTCCGTCTGGCGGCTGAGGAACGCCGGAATCTGGAGGACGTCGACCACGTCTGCGACCACCGCGCACTGGGTGCGCTCGTGCACGTCGGTGAGGATGGCGACGCCAAGCTCGGAGCGAAGATCGGCGAACACGGGAAGCGCCTCGTCGAGGCCCAGCCCGCGCGGCGCGGTGAGGCTGGTGCGGTTGGCCTTGTCGAACGAGGTCTTGTAGACGAAGCCGATCCTGAGCTTCTCCGCGATCTCCTTCAGCCGCCCGGCCATGTCGAAGGCGTGCACCCGCGACTCGAGCTGGCAGGGGCCGGCGATGAGTGTGAGCGGCAGGTCGTTGCCGAAGGTCGCGGCGCCGACGCGGACGTGGGGGGCGGGTTTCATCGCGGGCGACTATAGCCTAACCGCCGACGAAGGCGATTGCCGGCGGCCGACCCGCGCGCATCGCAGACCATCGTCCTGCGACCGCCTAAACCAGCCGCGACTGCTCCACCGCCGCGGCGATGAACGAGGCGAACAGCGGGTGCGGGTCGAAGGGCCGCGACTTCAGCTCCGGGTGATACTGCACGCCGATGTACCAGGGGTGGCCCTCGAGCTCGACCGTCTCCGGCAGCATCCCGTCGGGCGACATGCCGGCGAAGCGCAGGCCGTGCTGTTCGAGGCGGTCGTGGTAGTTGATGTTGATCTCGTAGCGGTGGCGGTGGCGCTCGGAGATTTGGGTGGCGCTGCCGTAGATGCCTGAGATCCGACTGCCGCGACTGAGGATCGCCGGGTAGGCGCCGAGGCGCATGGTGCCGCCGAGGTCGCTGTCGTGCGCCCGCGTCTCCTTCGTATTGCCACGCGCCCACTCGGTCATCAGGCCGACCAC
>CAYTXI010000173.1:0-1722 GCA_964441935.1 uncultured Bauldia sp. | reverse complement strand
GGCCTCCCCCTGCTCCTCCTCGACCTGCCGGTGGCGAGCGGCGCCGAGCTCGACGATTACCTCCGTCGGCTGGTTGGCGAAGCGGGCGCCGACCGGGTGCTGCTGATCTCAGGGGATCGGCCGCAACCCAGCGGTCCATATTCGTCGGTGATGGACATCCTAGACAGCGGGCGGGTCGCGGCCGCCGGTGTCACGAGCGTCGGCATCGCCGGCCACCCCGAAGGCCACCCGTCCGTCGACGTCGCCGTGCTCGACCGGGCGCTCGTCGCCAAGCGCGACGCCGCCACGCGGGCGGGGTTGTCGTGCTTCATCGTCACCCAGTTCTGCTTCGAGGCGGCGCCGATCCTGGCCTTTCTCGATCGGCTCGACCGGCAGGGGGTCGTCGCGCCGGTCAAGGTCGGCGTCGCCGGTCCCGCCAGCGTGGCGACGCTGATCAGGTTCGGTGAACGCTGCGGTGTCGGCGATTCCCTGAAAACCTTGCGGGCGCATGCCAAGACGGTCGGGCGGATGGTCGGTGAGAGCGGACCGGAGGAGGTGCTGCACGATCTGGCGATCGGCTTGGCGGCGGTGGCCAGCGACCGCGTCACCGGCATCCATCTTTACGCCTTCGGCGGCGTCGCCAAGGCGGCGGAATGGATCGAGGTGACTCTCTCGCGCCTCTACAACGCGATCACCAAGGAAGCCGCCGGCGGCTAGGCCATCGCCATCACGACTGCATTGGTGACGGCGGCGAGCTGCCTCGGATCGACCGAGAAGACCGCGTTCGGCGTCCCCGCCGCCGCCCATACCGTCTCATATTGCAACAGGTCGGCATCGACATGCGGGGCGAGCGTGGTGGCATGGGCGAACGGCGGGATGCCGCCGATGGCGAAGCCGGTGACCATGTAATCGCCGTCGGGGCGGAGGATCGCCTCGCCGAGGCGGGCGGCGAGGGCTCGCTCGTCGACCCGGTTCGACCCGGAGACCAACAACAGGACCGGGTGCCCGCCATCTTTTCCCTTGAATATCAATTACTTGACGATCTGGCCGAGGGAACAGCCGCAGGCGACCGCCGCCTCAGCGGCGGTTCGGGTCGGCGCCGCCATCAGGCGAACGGTCACGGCGAGGCCAAGGGCGTCGGCGGCCGCGGCGACCCGTTTCACCGCGCGGGAGGAAGAGTGGCCTGGGCCGGCGCCTGGACCTTGCCCGTATGAGCGCCCGGCAAGTGGCCCGATGCGTGCACCGGCTTGCCCGTGCCATGCCCGTGACGCTGCCACGATCCCGGCTTTTTTTGCTAACATTGCATTAACCGTCGCGCCACCTTCTGGAGCATAGTCCGTGAGCGACACCACCGACCATAACGCCGAGAACGTCCGCAGCCTGCGCGACGCCATTCGCAAGGACCGCACCGCCGAGACCGAACGCTCCGACGTGGTGGTCGAGTTGCGCGACGCCGAACGCGCCCGCCTTGAGATGCTCGCCGACGAGTTGAAGGGCGTGTTCGCCGAGGTGCCGGCCGAGGACGAGCAGTTCATCTTCACGGTCACGGCGGGAACGCCGCCGCGCCTGTGGATTGATATGACCTCGTTCGGGGTCAGGGGTCGCGACCGGCGCACCTACCGCTTCCTCAAGGATACCCGCCTCGGACGCACCGTCATCCTGGAGACCGCCAAGCTCGACGACGTCGCCGACACGATCACCCATTACGTCGCCGAGCGCATCATCGAGCGCGAGCGCGCGATC
>CAYTXI010000172.1:0-1793 GCA_964441935.1 uncultured Bauldia sp. | reverse complement strand
GTCCGGCTCGACCTCGAAGCTGACCTGCTGGCCGTCGCTGAGGTGGCTGATGCCGGCTGCTTCGAGGGCGCTCACGTGGACGAACACGTCCTTCGTTCCGCCGGCCGGAGTGATGAAGCCGAAGCCTTTCGACGTATTGAAGAATTTCACGGTGCCTGTCTGGCGCATTGCGATTCCCTTTAGTGTTCACGCGGGACGCGACATGCGCCCGCTGTCGTCGGCAACTTGGTTTCGGGGAAAGGAAGCAAAGCGTCTTATCGAGACAGTCGGGATACCACCCAGCACCTGCAAGGGCATTGCCCCTCGCGCCATTGTCCAGTCTCCGGGTCGAAGTGCCCGAACTGCGCTCACATATGGCCTGCAGACGGCGAGAATGCAAGCCGCTCGGTCAGCGCTGCTGCCCTACCATGATTAACGCTTTTCACCACCGAGCTGGGCTGCCTTGCGTGCAAGCGTGGTGATGCGCGCCCAATCGCCCGCCTTGATCGTCGCGCGCGGCGCCACCCAAGAGCCGCCGACGCTAACCACGTTTGCAAGCGCCAAATAGGCCGCTGCGACGTCCGGCCCGATGCCACCGGTCGGGCAGAAGCCGATCGCCGGCAATGGCGTCGCCAACGCCTTCAGGTAGGCGACACCGCCCGCCGGCTCCGCCAGGAAGAATTTCAAGAGCCGGAAGCCCTCCTCCGCCAGCGCCATGGCCTCGCCGGCGGTCGCCACGCCCGGCAGGAACGGCACCGGCGAGTTCCGCGCCGCCTTCACCAGTCCCGGCGTCGCGCCGGGGCTGACCACGAACGTCGCGCCGGCCTTCTCCGCCTGCTCGTACTGTTGGGCGCTGAGCACGGTTCCGGCGCCGACCCTCGCACCCTCGACCGCGCCGGCAATCACCCGCATCGACTCGAGCGCCGACGGTGTGCGCATCGTCACCTCGATTGCAGTCAGTCCGCCGGCGACCAGGGCCTTCGCCAACGGCACCGCGGACTGGCTGTCCTCGATGGTCAGTACCGGCACCACCGGCGCCGCAGTTAGGATGGCGAGGAGCTGTTCTGCCTTTCTTGTCATGGCCTCCCTTGTAGAGGCGGCGCCGACGGCAACGCAAACAGCGCGGCATCGAGGCCGGCTAGACCGCTTGTCGCCCGTGCCGATTGCCCCTATAGCATCGGCTCAATCGACAGGCCCAGGAGCACATCGATGCAGTCGCACGCCACCTCCCGCGCGCTCGCCACCGCCGTCTGGCCAGAGAATGCCAACCGGACGGTCCAAGCGATCGTCCTGGTGCTGGTCGGGACGCTGATCCTGGCGATTTCGGCCAAGATCAAGGTGCCGTTCTATCCGGTGCCGATGACGCTGCAGACGCTGGCGATCATGGCGATTGCCGCCGCCTACGGCTCGCGCCTCGCCGTCGCCACCGTCGTCGCCTATCTGCTCGAGGGTGCCGCCGGCCTCCCCGTTTTCACCAACACCCCACCGGCGGTTGCCGGACCGGCGTATCTGATCGGACCGACCGGCGGCTTCCTCATCGGTTTCATCGCGCTCGCCTGGATCGTGGGCTATGCCGCCGACCGCGGCTGGGACCGCTCGGTGCAGAAGCTGTTCGCGGCGATGATCGTTGCCGACGTTGTTGTCTTTGCCCTGGGCTTCGCCTGGCTCGCCTGGTTTGCGACGATGTCGAACGGTGGAACCGGCATCGGCGCGGCCGCCGCGTTCAAGTTCGGCGTCGCGCCGTTCCTACTCGCTGATCTTCTCAAGATCGCGCTTGCCGCGCTCGCCGTCCCCGCCGCCTGGCGGCTGGTGGA
>CAYTXI010000171.1:0-2013 GCA_964441935.1 uncultured Bauldia sp. | reverse complement strand
ACCACGAGGATGGCGCGTTTCACGGGCACCGGCACCTTTCGGGCACGCTGGCGGCACCCACCATAGCCCACGCCGGGCGGCGCCGGGCAATGCGCCGGGCAAACGCCCGAGCATTCGGTGGGGACAACGCCGCCGCCTAGTTGGCGCCGGCGCCGCCGTCGGAGTAACCTCCGGCGACCCCCAAGCTCGGAACCTCAGCCCATGCAAGGCGTTACCGTCGTCGCCCACCCGCTGGTGCAGCACAAGCTCACGCTCATGCGCGACAAGCAGACGCCGACCGCAAGCTTCCGCCAACTCCTTCGCGAGATTGCCCTTTTGCTGACGTACGAGGTCACCCGCGACCTCGCGCTGACCACGCGGCGCATCGAGACGCCGCTCACCGCAATGGACGCGCCGATTCTTGCCGGCAAGAAGCCGGTGTTCGCGTCGATCCTGCGCGCCGGCAACGGCCTTCTCGAAGGCATGCTCGACCTGGTTCCCTCCGCCCGCGTCGCCCATATCGGCATCTACCGCGATCCCGAGACCCTGGAGGCGGTCGAATATTACTTCAAGGCGCCGGAAGATCTCGCCGACCGTCTGGTCATCGTCGTCGATCCGATGCTGGCTACCGCCAATTCCGCCGCCGCCGCCATCGACAGGCTCAAGGACCGCGGCGCCAAGGACATCCGCTTCGTCTGTCTGCTCGCCGCCCCCGAGGGCATCGAGCGCCTGCAGCGCGTCCAGCCGGACGTTCCCATCTATACCGCCGCCATCGACGACCACCTCAACGACCACGGCTACATCGTCCCCGGCCTTGGCGACGCGGGCGACCGCCTTTACGGCACCAAGTGACGTCGGTCCGCACCCGCCTCAAGGTCTGCTGCATCTCGTCGGTTGAGGAAGCGCGGCTGGCGGTGGCCGCCGGCGCCGACGCCCTCGGCTTCGTCGGCCCGATGCCGTCCGGCGCCGGCGTCATCGACGAGGAGCTGATCCGCGACATCGCCGTGACCATCCCGCCGCCGGTCGCCCGATTCCTGCTCACCTCCGCACGGACGGCCGACTTGATCGTCGAGGCGGCCGAGACCGCCGCCGTCGACACCGTCCAGATCGTCCGCCCCATCGCGCCTGAGGAATATCCGGCGCTGCGCATGCGATTGCGCGGACGCCGCCTGGTCCAGGTGGTTCACGTCGAAGATGCCGGCGCCATCGACATCGCCCGTCGCTACGCTTCGCTTGCCGATGCCCTGCTCCTCGATTCCGGCCGCCCGCGCGCGACGACGCCGGAGTTCGGCGGCACCGGCCGCGTCCACGATTGGCGCATCAGCCGCGAGATCGTCGCCGCGCTTGACGCACCGGTGTTTCTCGCCGGCGGCATCAATTCCGACAACGTCGCCGTTGACATCTGTTCGGGCGTGCGTGTTGACAATCGCCTCGATGCCGCAAAGCTGGCCGCGGTCGTCGCCGCGATCCGGCGCGCCGGGTGAAAGCGCGCAGTCGCGCCATCGACGATGACCCACGACGGGACCCCGGGTTGAACCTCGTACGGCTGGTAGCGATCGTCCTCCTCGTCCCCCTGTTGGTGTGGGGATTCTTCACCGTCGTCGGGCGCTGGGATTGGTTGGCCGGCTGGGGCTGCCTGGTCGTCGTCGCCGTCGGTGCGGGGCTGAGCGATCTCGTCGTCTGGCGCAAGGACCCGGAGTTGTTCCGTCAGCGCGGCACCTGGGACCTGGCGTGCCTGTCGCTGTTTGGCCTCCTTTATTTGGCGATCCTGGTCGTCGGCGCCTTGGACGGCGGCCGTTACGGCTGGTCGCAACTGCCGGCTTGGCTGTGGCCGGTTGGCGCGGCGCTCTATGCCGCCAGCCAGGCGATCCTCACTTGGTGCATGGTCGTCAACCGCAATTTCGAGAAGACCGCGCGTATCCAGACCGACCGTGGCCATGCCGTCATTCAGTCCGGTCCCTATCGCTATATCCGCCACCCCGGCTACGCCGCGACCATCGTTGGCTACAACTTCGGCACCGCCCTCATGCTGAT
>CAYTXI010000170.1:0-2236 GCA_964441935.1 uncultured Bauldia sp. | reverse complement strand
ACCCCGGCGATCGAGGCGATGGCCGGCGTCGCCTCATCCGACCACGCGCGGGGTGGCATGCGGACCAAGCTCGAGGCCGGCAAGATCGCGACCGCCGCAGGTACCGCCATGGTCATTTCGGGCGGCCGCGACGATCATCCGATCCGCCACATATCGGCCGGCGGCAAATGCACTTGGTTCGAGCCCGAAACCAATCCGGTGACCGCGCGCAAGCGCTGGATCTCCGGCGGGCTCGAGACCCGCGGCGCTGTGATCGTCGACGCCGGAGCGGTCGCCGCGCTCCGCGCCGGCAAGAGCCTGCTGCCGGCGGGCGTTCGCCGCATCGAGGGTCGCTTCCAGCGCGGCGACGCCGTCGAAATCCGCAGCATCGACGGCGAGATGGTCGGTCGCGGTTTGGTCGCCTACGACGCTGCCGACGCCGAGCGCATTGCCGGCCGCAACAGCCGCGAGATCGAGGCGATCCTCGGGTACGCCGGCCGCGCCGAAATGATCCACCGCGACGACATGGCGCTCAGGGGCGAATGATCCGGCGTTAACGCTCCGCCAACAGGTCGTCGCGCGGCTCGCGTAGGACCTGCCGCTCGCGCAGCAAGATAAAGACTCCGGCCCCGACAATAAGCGCCGCGCCGGCCACCACTGGTAGGGCCGGGAAATCGCCAAACACCAAGTAGCCGAAGATCGCCGCCCAGATGATCAATGTATACTGATAGGGCACGACCACCGACGCCGGGGCGAGCTTGAGCGACCAGTTGACGCCGGCGATCGCCACCATCGCGACGACGCCGACGAGGCCGAGCAGCCCCGCATCGAGCCAACTGATCGGCAGCCATTGGAACGGCGCGACAACGACGCCGAAGATGAGCGAACCGACCATTTGCCAGGTGACCAGCACGGCGTTCGGCGTGGCTCGCAGCGAACGCGTGGCGATCATCAGGAACGAGAACAGCGCGCTGCCGAGAACCGCAATCAATACCGGCCAGCCAAACGCGCCGGCCGACGGCTGCAACGCGAGTACGACCCCAACGAAGCCCACCAGCACCGCGCCCCACCGTCGCCAGCCGACGCGCTCCCCGAGGATCACCGCGGCGAGTACGGTGACGAAGATCGGCGCAGCCATGTAGTAGGTCATCGTGTCGGCGAGCGGCAGCCAGCGCACCGCGATGTAGAAGCAGGCGGTTTCCCCAGTCGACAAGAGCACCCGCGTGACCTGCAGACCCGGCCGCTCGACGGCGAGGAACGGACGCGGTCCGAGCCGAGCGATCAGCGGAACGAGAACGACAAGCGCGGTCGCGCTGCGGAAGAGCAGGATTTGGCCGACCAAATAGGTTCCTGCCAGCCACTTGCCGAGCGCGTCGTTGACCGAGAATACGAAGATCGCCAGCAGCATCAGGGCGATGCCACCCACAACGTTCTGGTGTTCGGCGACCGCTCGGATTCGGGTGATCTCTGCCATTGCGAGGGTCTCGGCCCAATGGGCGCCCGTCATGACGCGGCGCCGCCGGCAAGTCCAGCCAGTTTGGCGGCCGGGTTGCGCCCACCCAGCGGGCGTGCCAAACACCCTCGCCCCGGCTAAGATGGCGCGGGAACCTGGTCATGAGCGTCACCGAATTCGCCCGACAAGCGCCCGCTGGCGCCGACATCGCCGCCGAGATGGCGGCGATCGGCCGCGCTGCGCGCGCCGCCGCCCACACGCTTGGCCTCGCATCGACCGATGCCAAGAACCGGGCATTGATCGCCGCGGCAGCGACCACCCGCGACAACGCAAATGGCATCCTGTCGGAGAACGCCGCCGACGTCGACGAGGTCGCCGGCCAGGGTGCGACGCCCGCCTTCATCGATCGCCTAACGCTCACCGCGGAGCGCGTCGAGGCGATGGCCCACGGTCTTGAGGAGGTCGCCGCCCTGCCCGACCCGGTCGGCACGGTCATCGCGGCGTGGGATCGTCCCAACGGCCTCCGCATCGAGCGCGTGCGCACGCCACTCGGCGTCATCGGCATCATCTACGAGAGCCGTCCCAACGTCACCGCCGACGCCGGCGCTCTGTGCCTCAAGGCCGGCAACGCCGTGATCCTGCGTGGCGGCTCCGACTCCTTCCGCTCGTCGACGGCGATCCACCGCTGCTTGGTCGAGGGACTGACCGAGGCAGGGCTGCCGCCGGAGGCAATCCAGATCGTTCCCACGCGCGACCGCGCCGCCGTCGGCCTGATGCTGACCGGCCTCGAGGGAACCATCGACG
>CAYTXI010000169.1:0-2599 GCA_964441935.1 uncultured Bauldia sp. | reverse complement strand
GGGCCGCTCGACGTTGCCGGCATCCTGGCGGCGCTCGACCGCTACCCCTACGGTTGCGTCGAGCAACTCACGAGCCGCGCCATGCCGCTCGTCTATCTCGACGACGTGGCGACCTCGGTCGGCCTCGGCGCCGACGCCGAGGTGCGCGAGCGGGTGAAGACGGCGATCGCCGGCGTGCTCGCCGATCAGGGGGCGTCCGGCGCCTTCGGCCTGTGGGGGCCCGAGACCGCCGGCGGCGACCTGTGGCTCGACGCCTACGTCACCGACTTCATTACGCGGGCGGCGGACAACGGCTACGACGTGCCGGCGCTCGCCCGCGACCTCGCCCTCGACAACCTCGCCAACGCCGTCGCCTACGCCAGCGACTTCACCAACGGCGGCGAGGACATCGCCTACGCGCTCTACGTGCTGGCGCGGACCGGGCGGGCGGCGATCGGGGATCTCCGCTACTACACCGACGCCAAGCTCGGAGACTTCGCCACCCCGCTCGCCAAGGCGCAGCTCGGCGCGGCGATGGCGCTCTACGGCGAGCGGCCACGGGGAGCCCGTGCCTTCGCCGCGGCGATGGCCGACCTCGACCGGGCGGAGGCGCAGCGGGTGTCGCGGTCAGACTACGGCACGGAACTCCGCGACAACGCTGCGCTCCTCACGCTCGCAGCCGAAAGCAGGGCCGAAAGCATCGACCTCAGGGCGCTCGCAACCCGCATCGCAGCGGCCGAAGCAGCCAAGGAACACACCAGCACTCAGGAGAAAGCCTGGATCATGCTGGCGGCTGCGGCGCTCATCCGCGATACCGCGAACATCGCGGTTGCGATCGATGGAACCCCCGTCGATACCCCGGTGTTCCGGCGCTTCACTGGCGAGAGCCTCGCCCTCGGGCCGGTGAGGATCGACAACCTCGGCGACCAAACGACCGACGCCGTCGTCGCGTCAACGGGCATCCCGATGGCGCCCGAACCAGAGGGTGGCAACGGCTTTCGCATCGAACGCAACGTTCACACGCCGGCGGGCGACCTCACCGACCTTTCGACGGTGGCGCAGAACGACCGCTTCGTGGTGGTGCTGACGGTGACGGCGGAGACCGACCAAGGCGGGCATGTCCTGATGGTCGACTCGATCCCGGCTGGGTTCGAGATCGAGAACCCCGACATCGCGGCAAGCGGCGAGACCAATGCTTACCCGTGGCTGGCGAGCGAGCAGCCCACCCACGCCGAGGCGCGCACCGACCGGTTCGTCGCTGCCTTCGACCGCAGGGAGGGCGACGCGCTCCAGTACAGCGTCGCTTACACCATGCGCGCGGTGTCGCCGGGCACCTTCACCCGGCCCGCGGCGACCGTGGAAGACATGTACCGGCCGGAGCTCAACGCGCGCACGGCGACGGGCTCGGTCGAGGTGGTCGGCCCGACACGGTAAGCGCGATGGCCGACGCACGGGACCGTCCGGGCACGCCCCCTCTCCCCTTGTGGGAGAGGGCCGCGAGACCTGGCAAGGCGGAGCCGAGCCTAGGCGAGCGGGGTGAGGGGGTGTCGAAGGTAACGACCCCCTCACCCTTCGCCTCTAGCTCGCTTCGATCACAAGAGGCGAAGCCCTCTCCCACAAGGGGAGAGGGGGTGCTCACCGCCAAACGCCGGCGGTGGGGGAAGGTTGTAGCCGGCGTTGCAGCGGCGTTCTTCGTTACCGCGCTCGTGGCAACAGGTGCCGGTATCGTCGCCTGGCGCGCCATCGAAACGTCGCTCCCTCCCCTCCCCGACCCGGCGGCGATCGAAACGTCGACGATCGCGGTCGACCGCGACGGGCAGCTGCTCAGGCCGTTCACCATTGCCGACGGGCGCTGGCGGCTGCCGGTGACCAGGGACGACGTCGACCCGCGCTTCATCGCCATGCTGATCGGCTACGAGGACCGGCGCTTCTATGCTCACGATGGCGTCGACACACGAGCGCTCGTACGTGCCGCAGGACAGTTCGTGCTCGCGGGCGGTCACCCGGTCTCAGGCGGCTCGACGCTGACCATGCAGGTGGCGCGGCTTCTTGACGGGCGCTCGACGCGCACGGTCGCAGGCAAGCTCCGCCAGATGGCGATGGCGCGGACGCTGGAGCGGCGCTTCAGCAAGGACGAGATCCTGAACCTCTACCTGACGCTCGCCCCCTACGGCGGCAACATCGAGGGCATTCGCGCGGCCACCCTCGCCTACTTCGGCAAGGAGCCGAGGCGGCTGACGACGGCGGAGGCCGCGTTGCTTGTGGCGTTGCCGCAATCGCCGGAGGCGCGCCAGCCCGACCGCCACCGCGAAGCCGCTCGGGCGGCGCGCGACCGCGTGCTCGACCGGCTGGCGGTCGCCGGCGTCATCGGCGCCGAGGCGGCTGCGGCGGCGAAGGGCGAACGCATGCCGGCGAGGCGGCGTCCGTTCCCGATGCTGGCGCCGCACCTCGCCGCCGAGGCGGTTGGCGCCAATCCGCACGCGTCGGTCCATCGACTAACCATCGAGCGCGACCTGCAGGCGTCGCTGGAGCGGCTTGCGGCCGATCGCGCGCGGCAGCTCGGGCCGAAGCTGTCGGTGGCGATAGTGGTCGCCGACCACCTCAGCGGCGCGGTGCTCGC
>CAYTXI010000168.1:0-2723 GCA_964441935.1 uncultured Bauldia sp. | reverse complement strand
CTCGGCGATGTGGTTGAGCGGGATGTAGCGCTCCTCGGTGTCCTGATCGAAGAGCACCGAGTGGCGCTGCGAGAACGTGCCCCGCTCGACGTCCTGGCCCGACAGACGGACCGGATGACCTTCCTTGAGTAGCGACCCGAAGGCGAGTGCCTCGGCCGTCGCCCAGTCGATGCCGGTGCCAGCGTCGATCGCTTTCTTCCGGTTATTCAGGAACCGGTGGATGGTGCGATGAACCTTGAAGCCGTCCGGAACAACGCTGAGCTTGCCGCCGATCGCGCTGAGGTCGGCGACTGCCACGCCGGTCATCCCCCGCCGCGGCGCGTCCCCGGTTTCGGCGACCTTGAGGCCGCTCCAGGCGCCATCCAGCCAATCGGCCTTGTTCGGCCGATAACCGCCGGCCGCCTCGAACTCCATGTCGAGCTTCGCCCGCCAGGCCGTCTTCATCTGCTCGACGTCATCCGCGGCGACCAGGCCTTCCTCGGCAAGTTTCTTGGCGTAGATCTGCAGCGTGGTGGGATGCTCGGCGATCGCTTTGTACATGATCGGCTGGGTGAAGGCGGGCTCGTCGCCCTCGTTGTGGCCGAAGCGGCGGTAGCAGAACATGTCGATCACCACCGGCTTGTGAAACTTCTGCCGGAACTCGGTGGCGATCTTCGCGGCGTAGACCACGGCCTCCGGGTCGTCGCCGTTGCAATGCAGGATCGGCGCCTCGACCATCTTGGCGATGTCGGAAGGATAGGGGGACGAGCGCGCAAAGCGCGGGTTGGTGGTGAAACCGATCTGGTTGTTGACGATGAAGTGCAGCGACCCCGCCGTGCGGTGGCCGCGCAGGCCAGAGAGGCCGAAGCACTCTGCCACCACGCCCTGGCCGGCGAACGCGGCGTCGCCGTGAATCAGCAGCGGTAGCACCCGCGCTCGCTGATCGAGCGGAACGATGTCGCCGCGCGGCTGATCGGCGTTCTGATCCTGCTTGGCGCGCGCTTTGCCGAGAACGACTGGATCGACGATCTCCAGGTGCGACGGGTTGGCGGTCAGCGACAGATGAACGCGGTTATTGTCAAACTCGCGGTCGGACGATGCGCCGAGGTGATACTTGACGTCGCCAGAGCCCTCGACGTCGTCCGGCGACGTCGAGCCGCCCTTGAACTCATGGAATATGGCCCGATGCGGCTTGCCCATGACGTGAGCGAGGACGCTGAGTCGGCCGCGGTGGGCCATGCCGAGCACGATTTCCCTGAGGCCGAGCTGGCCGCCGCGCTTGATGATCTGCTCCAGCGCCGGCACGGTCGATTCCGCGCCATCGAGCCCGAAGCGCTTGGTGCCCGTGTACTTGACGTCGAGGAAGGCTTCGAAACCCTCAGCCTCGACAAGCTTGTTGAGGATCGCCTTCTTGCCTTCCTCGGTAAAAGCAATGCCCTTGCCCGGCCCTTCGATGCGCTCCTGAATCCAGCTCTTCTCAGCCGCGTCGGAGATGTGCATGAACTCGACGCCAAGGGTCGAGCAATACGTCCTTCTCAGGATCGCGAGCATCTCCGGAATGGCGGCGAACTCGAGCCCGAGAACGTGGTCGATGAAGATCGACCGGCTGTAGTCGGCCTCCGTGAAGCCGTATGATGCGGGGTCGAGCTCGGCCTCGTTCGGCGGCTGTTCCAACCCCAGCGGATCCAGTTTGGCGTGGAAGTGGCCGCGCATGCGGTAGGCGCGGATCATCATGATCGCCCGAACCGAGTCGCGCGTGGCCCGCTGGACGGCGTCGTCGCTGATCTCCGCGCCACGCGAGATCACGCCGGCCTTGATCTTCTCCGCGGTCGCCGCCTCCAGCGCCGCCCAATTGCCGTCGAGGGCCGAGACCAGTTCGCCGTTGACCATCGGCGGCCAGTCGCGCCTCTGCCACGGCGCGCCGCTGGCCTCCGCTATCGCCGCATCGGGCGTGTCCTTCAGCCCCTCGAAGAACCGCCGCCACCCCGCGTCGACCGCATTGGGGTCACGGCTATAGCGGGCATGGAGTTGCTCGATATAGGGCGCGTTCGCGCCGTAAAGGAAGGATGTCGCCGCGAATGCCTTGTTCGCGTCCTGGCGTGCCATTTCTTGTCCGCGGGAGGGAGGTTCCCGCGCTCTCAAAAACTCGCGCCCCCGGAGCCGAGTTGCTCCAGTTTCGCCTTGGCTACTTCAATGCGAACACGTTCCCAGCACCTGCTTGGAGACACGCTCTACCGGGCGAAAGTTGCCAAATCAACGACACATTTGGGCCCCGGCCTTACCCGTTCAAGACCTCGACCAGGGTTTCCCCGATCCGCGCCGGCGAATCGGCGACCGCTATGCCGGCCGATTTCAGAGCCTCGATCTTGTCCTCAGCCCCGCCACGTCCGCCCGCAATGATCGCGCCAGCGTGGCCCATCCGCCGACCCGGCGGCGCCGTCCGCCCGGCGATGAAGCCAACCACGGGCTTGTTGCGCCCGCGTGACGCCTCGTCTTTGAGGAACCGCGCCGCCTCCTCCTCAGCCGACCCGCCAATCTCGCCGATCAACACGATCGACCGGGTCGCTGCGTCGGCCAGGAACAACTCCAGGACGTCGATGAACTCCATGCCCTTGACCGGGTCGGCGACGATGCCGACCGCCGTCGACTGGCCGAACCCGGCGTTGGTCGTCTGGAACACCGCCTCGTAGGTGAGCGTTCCCGAACGCGAGACCACGCCGACCGAGCCCTCCGCAATGATATTG
>CAYTXI010000167.1:0-2829 GCA_964441935.1 uncultured Bauldia sp. | reverse complement strand
TGCATGTGTTAGGCCTGCCGCCAGCGTTCGTTCTGAGCCAGGATCAAACTCTCAGGTTGGACTGAGAACTTGTCTCGGCTGATCGCTACGTTTGACGAGTCCCAAGCACACCGTCACCGCCCGGCCCGGAGGCCGGAGATGACCGGTAAGCTTAGACAAGAAACGTAGTGTCACCGAAGTCTCGTTCGGCGCCGACCCACGAGGAGCCGGACGCCCGCAAGGACTCCGCCGCCTACGTTTCTCTTTCTTCCGATTCACTTGTCAAAGAGCGCGACGGGGTAGCCCGTCGCTTGGCCGCACGAAAACATCGCCCGGCTGCCACACGAAACCTGTCATTCGCTGGAGCGAATTCGGCCTCACCGGCGGCGCGGAAATTGAGCGAACCGAAACGCCGCCCGCGGCGGTGGCCGCCCTCGTGCAAGGCTTATATAGGCGTCCGCTTCCAAGCGTGTCAATACTTTCCGACCGCCGCCCACCGGTTTCGGCGTCGATTGTCGGACGGCCAAATCCCTTGAAATCGGCCTTATTGGTGCCCCAAAGAGCAGCGACCCATAGGCTTGGCGATTTGCAGCGGTACTGCGTCGACTTCGGCCACCCGCGTGGCTGGGGATTCAGTGCCGCTGAATGCGGGGTGTAACCGGGGCTTGGGGCCGCCTCGGTAAACGAGCGGGGGAGAAACGCAAAAGCCGTGAGGGGGTCCACGCGCCTTAGCATGATCGTGCACGGCGCCGACGCCGGATTTGTCGATCTCGGCGACGAACCGCCGTTGCTGATCGGCGAGGACGAGCCGGCCGAGCACGTTCCGCCGCCGCGCGCCGTCAGCTGGCGCTGGTTGACCGGCACCGTCCTCACCGGAGTGACCTCCATCGGTCTCATGGGCGCCGCCCTCACCGCCGCCCTCAACAGTCCTTACCAGTTCGCCGCCTCCCCCGAAGCCTTCGCCGCTACACCGCCTGATACCGAGGGCATCGTCTTTGGCCGCAAGGGCGATCGCATTCAGCCGCTCGAGGAGCAGGTTGCCAGCCGCCAGGTGATCCAGGTCTCCACCGTCACCCGGCAGGGTGAACGCGACTTCATCAAGCTCAGACCCTTCGCCAAGGTCCAGGCGACGCTGGCTGGCGGCGACGACGAAACGGTGGCCAAGGTGCCGCCGTTCGACGTCGCGCACATCTTCGCCGACACCTCCGCGCCCGAACCCACCGCGCCCACCACGCCCGCCTCGGACGCCATCGCCGCCGCTGACGATCAGATATACGGCTCGAACGTCGACGGTGAGGTCGCCGTCAAGGTCACCGCGTTCCCCGTCGACGATCCCGACCTCGAACCGGCGGCCGACATGACCACGCCGGAGGTTGAACAGATCGTCCGCACCGCCGCTCGCTTCGCCGTTGCCGAGCCCGCCGACGTGGCGGCGTTGTCCTTCGTCGATCCGGCCCGCTTCGACGATGCCGCCGGTGAGGACAACCCGTTTTCCGCCCTCGGTGTCCGCATCGTTCCCGAGAACGTTTCCAACGTCGCCAAGAGCGACACTACCTTCACCCCCGGTCACGACTTCGGCGAAAAGATCATCACTGTCGTCGAGGACGGCGACCTGCGCGCGTTGTTCGCGGCAAACGATGTGACCGGGTCGGATGCGGACGAGATCGTTGATGCCCTCTCCCAGCTCGTCGACGTCGACCATCTCCACGCGGGCCAGAAGCTGCGGGTCGACTTCGCCATTGACGAACCCGATCGTGAGATTCTGCGGCCGGTTCGGGCGAGCATCTACGAGGACGGCGTCCATCAGGCCACGGTCGCCCGCACCGACAACGACGCCTTCGTGCGCGCCGACGAGCCGACCTTCGCGCTGGCCGACCTCGCCGAGGTTCAGTCCCAGGCCCCAGCCGCCGGTGGCCTGCCGAGGCTCTACGAAGCGGTGTACCAGACCGCCCTCGACCAGCACATTCCCCCGCCGCTGATCGAGCAGTTGATCCGCATCTTCGCTTTCGACGTCGACTTCCAGGCGCGCATTACGCCCGGCGACTCACTCGAGGTGTTCCATTCGCTGCCCGACCCGGACGATCCCGACGTCAGTGAGCCCGAGGTGCTGTACGCCTCTCTGACTCTCAACGGCCTGGCCAAGCGCTTCTATCGCTTCCGCACCTCAGACGACGGCGTCGTCGACTACTATGACGAGGAAGGCAAGAGCGCGAAGAAGTTCCTGATGCGCAAGCCCGTGCCCGAGAGCCGCATCACCTCGCGCTTCGGCTATCGTCGCCACCCCATCGTCGGCAGACGAATCCTGCACACCGGCGTTGACTACGCGGCTCCGCGCGGCACGCCGATCCTCGCCGCCGGCAGCGGTATTGTGGAAAAGGCCGCACGCAGTTCCGGCTACGGCAATCTGACCCTGATCAAACATCCCAACGGCTACGAGACCGCCTACGGCCACCAGAACAAGTTCGCCAAGGGCATCGAGCCCGGCGTTCGCGTCCGGCAAGGCCAGGTTATCGGCTACGTCGGATCGACGGGCCTATCGACGGGCCCGCATCTCCATTTCGAGATCCGCATCAACAACAAGCCGGTCGATCCTTTACGCATCCGCCTGCCGCGCGGCCGCGTCCTCCAGGCCGATTACCTCGCTGCCTTCGAGCACGAGCGCCAACGCATCGACGCTCTCCTCGGCAACGAGGCCCTGCCGACCAAGGTTGCCGCGGTGAACTAGGCGTTTCGCGCCCTCCAGTGTTCAGCCCGACGATCCGCCTGACTAAGCCGCCTTGCCGCCGGCGACCCGCGGCAGGAACAGGAGCTTGTCGGTGCCGCCGGTGATCTTGACCCGGGCGCCGTCCG
>CAYTXI010000166.1:0-2857 GCA_964441935.1 uncultured Bauldia sp. | reverse complement strand
AGCGAGCGGCGGTACTGCGGCAGCACGGCGAAGCGGCCGATCTCGGCGATCTTGTTGACGGCGAGGAACGCCTCGACGTCGATCGACTTGTCAGTAAGGTTAAACCCGTACTCGGCGTAGCCGGCGAGCGGCGGATCGTAGAGGACGCGCACCACCCCCGCCGCCCCGCCGCCGGCGCGTGCGATGAACCACGAGATGTCCGGCCGGCCGAGATCGCCGGGCGGGACCTGCTCCTCCGCATCGTCGACCCAGCGCTTCTCGCGCTGGTAGGTGGCCCCAAGGACGTCGACGACCTCCCGGCGCCGGCTTTCGTCAGCGACGCGCTCCGTCGTTACCCGGCCGTTACGACGCATGCTCCCCCTCCACGGTTGTCGACTGCCACGCCTTTCCCGACAGCCGGCCGATCTCGTCCATGATCGTCGCGCTCCAGCCGCGCGTTTCGGCGAGCGATGCGCGCTCCACGCGCCCCGGCGGCGCCATCGGCGCACCGATGTGTACGTCCATGACCGCGCGCTCGTCGAGCGCCGCCACCGAGCCGGCTTGCGGGAAGCGGATGCCCACCGGCACCACCGGCACGCCGGTCATCAGCGACAGGCGCGCCATGCCGAGGCGCGCCGGCAACAACCTGTGCGGATCGCGGTTTATTGTGCCCTCCGGGAAGACGCCGACCGATCGCCCGGCGTTGAGGTGTTGGCGGGCGCGCTCGATCGACGGCAGCGACTGGCGGAACAGCGGCTTGAGCACATTTAGGAAACGCGGACGCGCCGACTTGCTCATGACGATGATGGTCCCGGCGCGCTTGAGGAAGAAGCCGAGGCCGGGAATCAGACGGAAGTTCCAGTCGGACAGGAAATGGATCAACTTGCCGTCGCGGTAGAGGATGAGAAGCGCTGGAACCAGAACCGCCTCGCGACGGATCGAATGGTTCATGGCCAGGATGAACGGGTCGTTGGCCGGACTGACGTGCTCGAGGCCCTGTACCGACCTCAGCTGCCGGCGCCCGATCAACGCAACCGTACGCAGCATCCAGCGGTCGCTGGCGCGCATGGCGAGCGGCCGCCGCAGGATTTCCCGCGCCCTAGGCGCCCACGCAATCCCGCTGGCGGAAATGTCCGTCACGGTGGGTGAATCCGTATTCCCCAAGCCTACTCGACTCACGATCGCGCGCGGAATGTCCCAAGAACTTGTGGCAGAAGGATGTGACCTGTGTGTCGGTTGTGCAACGTACCCGATGACGACCGTGGAACCCCGGGCCGTCCGGCGGCCCGTTGAACCACACCAGGCCGCACATTAGAAGAAACGATGACCGTACGCGAGGCCACAACCGGCGCCAGCCGCCCCGACCGTCTCGCCGCGCTGCGCGCGGCGCTTGCCGAGGCGGGCCTTCGCGGCTTCATCGTTCCCCACGCCGACGAGCACCAGAGCGAATACCTGCCGCCTTCGGCGGAGCGATTGGCCTGGCTCACCGGCTTCACCGGATCGGCGGGCACTGCGATCGTCCTTGCCGACAAGGCGGCGATCTTCGTCGACGGACGCTACACGCTGCAGGCGCGCGCCGAAGTCGACGTCGATGCGTTCGCGCCGCACCACGTGACCGACCACCCGCCATCGAAGTGGCTCGCGGCCAACGTCAACGACGGCGACCGCATCGGCTACGACCCCTGGCTGATGACCGTGGCCGAGGTCCGCCGCTTCGCCGATACGGCGCGCCCGGCCGGCGCCGAACTGGTCGCCGTCCACCCCAATCCCATCGACCGCCTGTGGCGCGATCGCCCCGACCCGCCGCTCGGAACCGTCTCACTCCACGGTGAGGAATTCGCCGGCGAGGCCGCCGCCGACAAGATCACCCGCCTCCGCCAAGCGCTCGCCGAGGCGAAGGTCGACGCCGCGGTGCTCGCCCAAGCGGATTCGATTGCCTGGACCTTCAACATCCGCGGGCGCGACGTCGCCCACAACCCCGCGCCCCTCGCCTTCGCCATCCTTTCGGCGGAGGGACGACCGTCGCTGTTCGTCGACGGCCGCAAGCTCTCCAACACGGTGCGCGCGGTCCTCGCCGATCTCGCCGAGCTCCGCGAGCCGCCCGAGCTCACCGCAGCCCTCGCCGAACTCGGCCGCGAGAAGCGCCGGGTCCGCCTCGACCCGCAAACGACGGCCGACGCGATCGCCGCCGCGACCCGCGACGCCGGTGGCGTCGTCGTCGAGGGCGCCGACCCGGTGGCGTTGCCCAAGGCGAAAAAGAACCCGACCGAGCTCGCCGGCGCCCGCCGCGCCCACGTCCGCGACGGCGCCGCCGTGGTGCGCTTTCTGGCGTGGCTCGACGGGGCGGCCGCCACCGGCGCGGTCGACGAGATCGCCGCCGCCGAGAAGCTCGCCGCACTCCGCGCCGACACCGCGCGACGCGACGACGCGGAATTCGTCGAGCCGTCGTTCGACACGATTTCCGGCGCCGGCGCCAACGGCGCCATCGTCCACTATCGGGCGACGCAGGCCTCGGCGCTGAAACTCGCTCCGGGCATGCTCTACCTCACCGACTCCGGCGCCCAGTACCGCGACGGCACCACCGACGTCACCCGTACCGTCCCCCTCGGCACGCCGAGCGCGGAGATGCGCGACCGGTTCACCCGCGTCTTGAAGGGGCACATCGCCATCGCCACCGCCCGCTTTCCCGTCGGCACCACCGGCGCCCAGCTCGACACCCTTGCCCGCCTCGCTCTGTGGCGGGCCGGCCTCGACTACGATCACGGCACCGGCCACGGCGTCGGCAGTTTCCTGTCGGTGCACGTGGGGCCGGCGCGAATCTCCACGCTCGGCACCACCGCGCTCGAGCCCGGCATGATCCTTTCCAACGAGCCCGGCT
>CAYTXI010000165.1:0-2913 GCA_964441935.1 uncultured Bauldia sp. | reverse complement strand
ATGCCGTTGGTGCCGCGCTCGATGATGCGCGCCAGCCCCCCGGTGCGCCGCTGCAGGTGGTAACGCAGCGACAATTCGTGCATGTGGACAAAGGTCTTGTAGGCGAGGTTGCGTACCGCGTGCTGGCCGACCTTGGCGAACAGCGCGTCGCGCAGGTTGTTGAACACGTTCATCAGGATGCGGCCGACGCCGTACGCGACGACCAGCATGATCGGAACGGCGACCAGCGCGCCGACGCCGACCGTGACCTCGCCCCCTGCCCCCGTCACCGGCGGCGTGGTCAAGGCATCGGTCGCCCACTTGTACGTGTAGGGAACGAGGACCGTGACGACCTTGGCGGCGATAAGGACGCCGAGGGCGATCGCAACCCGCCGCTTGAGGTCGGGGCGGTCGGCCGGCCACATGTAGGGCCATAGCCCGCGGACCGTGGCGATGGTCGAGGTGCGCTTGGCGCGGCCGACCTCGGGCAGCGGGAGGGTCCGGGCGCGCCTCATTGCTCGGCCTCTGCCCGCATCGTTTGGCGGCCCCCGGCAATCGCACTCACGGCCTCTGTCACCGCGGTCACAACCGCCTCGTCGAGGCAGTAGCAACGGCGTGGGCCCGATATCTCGCCCCTGATGATCCCCGCCTGACGCAATATCTTGAGGTGCTGGGAGACCGTCGATTGGGCGAGCGGCAGACCCCTAACGATATCAGTGCAGTAGCATCCATTGCCGCCGACGCGCCGGAGCGCGCGCACGATCGCCAGCCGGGCAGGATGCGCCAGTGCCTTGATGCGCGCGGCGAGGAGGACATCGTCCCGGTCGAAGGTCATGGCGTTCATCGTAGTTCGACGATGGCGCTACACGTAAGCCCGCCCGCCGCGATTTCAACCGAAATCACCGACGCCGTCGCAATCCGCGCGCGTGGGAGGCGATTGTCCTAATTCTGCCAGGCGGTGTTGCCGGCGGGGATGAGGAACACCTGGCCGGGGTAGATCCAGTGGGGATCGCGGATCTGGTCCTTGTTGGCTTGGTAGATCGTCGAATAGCGGATGCCACGGCCGTAGAGATTGCGGGCGATCGTCCACAGATTGTCGCCGCGCTTGATGATCACGGTCTCGAGTGCCGGCACCGCACCGGAGGTCTCCGCTCCGCCGGCCGCGCCGACCGTCGTGGTCGGCACGAGGGTGGCGACTGCGATCTCGCGTTCGAAGGGCACCTCGGCTCTGGCGATGACGTCGCCAGTCGCATCGTCGACCTGGTCGGCGCGCACGTGGTACGTACCACTCGGAACCTCACGCTTCACCTCGACCAACCACGTGCCCGAAGGCGACGGCGTTGCCTCGCCGATCGGCTGGTTGTCGAGGTAGACGCGCACCGACTCGGTCGTCTCAGCCGTCCCGGCGACGTACAGACGGCCCGCCGTGTCGGCCTCGACTGCGGCCACCGTGACCGCCGGCTTCATTGGCTCAGCCGGCTCCCCTTGCGCAGCAGCGGGAGGCTCGGTAGCGGCCACGGCTTCCCCGGTTGCGCCGGGCTCCTCCACCATCACTGGCGCTTCGGCCGGTGCCGCGGGCCCGGCTGCGGCCACCGACTCCTCGGTCGCGCCCGGTTCCTCAGCCGTCGTCGGCGCCTCGTCGGGCGACGCCGTTGCCACCTCCTCCGTCGTCGCCGGTTTCTCCGCTGGCGACGCCATTGCCACCTCCGGCTCCGACCGTGAGGCAACGGGCGCTGAGGGTGCCGCCGGCGCGGTGGCCGTGGCCTCCGGTTCGGTTGGCGAGACCATCGCAACCTCCGGTTCGGCAACGGTCGGCGATTCGGGCTCCGCGCCCGCGACGGCGACGTCCGCGCCCGCGGGGGCGACCGGGGCCTCGCCGGGCGTTTCCTCCGGCATCGCCTCGGCAACCTGCGGTGTAGGCTCCGGTCCGGACGCGGGCGTTGCCGGTTCAGGCCCGGTGCCGGCTGCGGGCATCTGGAGCACCGTGCTCGGCGTGTCCGGCGTGTTCAGAACCACCAGAACGTCGTCCGAGGATTTGTCCTCAGGCACGGAAACCGCCACGCGCTGGTCGGAAAGCATTGCAGTTCCGCGATCCTTCGAGGTGGCGCGGATGGCAAGGTTGTGGGCGCCTGGCGGCAGCGGTGTATCGAGCGCGAGCGCCCATTCGCCGCGCGCGTTAGCCTCGGCCGTGGCAACGGCCGTCGGGCCGTCGAGCACCTCGACCGTCGCCTGCGGCTCGGCTAACCCGGCGACGACGGTTTCGCCAGATGGTTCGACGCGCACGACGTCAAACGTTGGTACGACGGCGGGCGACTCCGGTGCGGCAGACGGCAGTTCCCTCGCCGCCTTAACCTCGGGCTTGGCTGGTTCGACCGAGGCGCCCGGCGCCATCGCGACCTCCGGTTCGGCCGGCCGCGTCGGCTCGGCCGGTGCCGCCGGGCCAGCGCTGGCCGCAGGCGCTTCCATTGCCACCTTGGGCGCTGACGGCTGTTGAGTCGCTCCCGGCCCTGCTTTCGCAAGCGCCTCCGGCTCGGCCGCTGGTGTCTCCGCGACTTCGGTTTGCGAGGTGGCCTCGTCGGTCGGTGGCGCCGAAACTAGGGAGGCCGGCGGCTCGATCGGGGTCTCGCCGGCGGGGACCGATTCGTCGGCCGACTCGGCCGGCGCGAAGGCGATCGGCCCCTGCGGCATTGTTCTGATGGAATCGTAGTAGGTGAGCGCCGCGATCAGGCCCACGGCAAAGATAAGCGCGACGAGTCCGGCAATCCGGCGCTGGTCCATGCGATTGCCCTTCCCCGATTCACTGCCTCCCAGGCGAATCTATACGGGGTCCACCCCCGCGTCACAAGGCAAGGCACAGCCCGGCTTGACGCCCGCCGGTGGCCGATGCAACACCCAATCATGGCTGATTTGAGAAGCATCTGCGTCTATTGCGGC
>CAYTXI010000164.1:0-3027 GCA_964441935.1 uncultured Bauldia sp. | reverse complement strand
TCGGCCTGTCGATCGTCACCGACCTCGTGTCGCTCTACCGGGGTACGGTGGATTTCCAGCGCTCGCCGGCGGGCGGGCTGCGGGCGGAAGTGAAATTGCCAGCGGCGTGATTTAGCGGGCTTGTGTTCTCATTCCCGCCACGCTTTCTTGTAAAACGGCCCCCGCGGCGGCGGGGCTTGTTGCGGTGAGGATGGACGATGGCGCGAATCGGGATGCTTCTGGCTGTCACGGCAACGGTGCTGGCGCTCGCCGGCTGCCAGTCGTCGCGGTTCGGGGCCGGCTCGGTCGCCGCCTACACGGGGCCGGGCGGGGGTCTGACCGAAGGCCTGGTTGGAAACGAGATCGGACGCCGCCTCAGCAGCAGCGAGCGCCGCACGGCCCTCGAGGCCGAGTACCGGGCCCTGGAATACGGCCGCACCGGCGGGCCCATCGTTTGGCGCGGACGCCGCGGCGTTCGCGGCGAGGTCACGTCCGGCCCGCTCTACCAGGTCAACGAACGCGATTGCCGCGAGTACACCCACGTCATCCGGTACGCCGGCAAGACCGAGACGGCGCGCACGACCGCCTGCCGGCGCCCCAACGGTAATTGGCAGCCGGTGGGCTGATTCGGAGGATCACCGGACGCGGCTTGCCTCCGTCCGTTTCCGCGACACTATATCCCAGCCGTGCCGACGACCGTAACGGCTAGTCACTTTCCGGGATAGCGATGTACTTGTGGATTGCCATGGCCGTGCTCGCGGCCGCTGCCTGCCTGCCGCCGCTGATGGCGCTGACGGGTGCGCGGCGCGGCGGAACGTCCGAGCCGGCCGCGGCGATGGCGATCTACCGCGACCAACTGGGCGAACTCGATCGCGACCTAGCCCGCGGCCTGGTCGGCAAGGATGAGGCGGTCGCCGCTCGCGCCGAAATCGCGCGGCGGCTGATTCGCGCCGGTGAGGCGGAGTCCGCGGCGCTCGGGCACTCCAGCCGGCGGACGGTCCAAGTCGCGGCGGCGGCGGTGGTTGCCGCACCGCTCGCGGCCCTGGCGCTCTACGTCGCCATCGGCTTTCCGGGTCTACCGGACCAACCGCGCGCAGCGCGCCTGTCGGCGCCGATCGAGCAGCAGGACATCTCCACGCTTGTCGCGCGGGCGGAGGCGCACGTTGCGGCGAACCCGGAGGACGGGGTCGGATGGGAGGTGCTGGCGCCGGTCTATTTGCGCATGGGGCGCTACGACGAAGCGGTCAGCGCCTACGCCAACGCCCTCCGGATTCTCGGTGCCACCGGCAAACGCGAGGCCGACCTCGGCGCGGCCATCGTCGAGGCGCAGGGGGGCATCGTGACGAACGAGGCGCGCGCCGCCTTCGAGCGCGCACACGCGCAGGCACCCGACGACCCGCAGCCACGATTCTATCTGGCGCTGGCGCTCGGCCAGGAGGGACGCACCGAGGAAGCGATCGCCGCCTGGCGCGCGCTCATCGGTGACGCGCCGGCGGACGCACCGTGGCTAGCGCCGGCGCGCAGTCAACTGGCGCGGCTCGAGGGAACCGCTGCACCGCAGACGGCACGCGGGCCCGACGCGGCCCAGCTGGAAGCGGCGGCCGAGATGTCGCCGGAAAATCGCCAGACGATGATCGAGGGCATGGTCGCCTCGCTCGCCGCGCGCCTGGAGGGGGAGCCCAACGACGCCGAAGGCTGGGCGCGCCTCGTCCGCTCCTACATGGTCCTCGGCCGCCCGGCCGACGCCCGGCAAGCGTTGGTTGATGCGCGCCTGGCGCTTGCCGACGACGCCGACAAGCTGGCGCTGGTCGAGGAGACGGCCCGGGCCGCGGGGCTTGCGCCGTGACCGCCCGGCCCCTCGACGGATCGCGCCTGACGCGCAGGCAGCGACGCCTGACCCTGATCGGCCTTGCCGGTCTGGTGCTTGCCGTGGCGACGGGCCTGATCCTCTATGCGCTCTCCGACCAGATCGTGTTCTTCAATTCGCCGAGCGACGTGATCGCCAAGGACCTGCCGGCGGGGAGCCGCGTACGGCTCGGCGGCCTGGTCGAAGTCGGCAGCCTCGTCAAGGGAAGCGACGGCAACGTCGCTTTCGTCGTCACCGACGGCAGCGCGGCGATCCCGGCGACCTACCAAGGCATCCTGCCGGACCTCTTTCGCGAAGGGCAGGGGGTGGTGACCGAAGGCGTACTTCAGGCTGACGGTTCGTTCAGGGCCGACACCGTGCTTGCCAAGCACGACGAGACCTACATGCCGCGCGAGGTGGTCGACGCCCTGAAGGCGCAAGGCGTCTGGCAAGAGACCGCGGGCCCCAATTCCGGCGCGATGGGCCCATGATCGCCGAACTCGGGCACTTCGCGCTCGTCCTTGCCCTTATGCTGGCGCTGGTCCAGTCGTCGGTTCCTTTCGCCGGCGCCCTCAGCGGCGACGCCCGTCTTGTCGCCACCGCGACGCCAACGGCGCTGGTGCAATTCGTCCTCGTTGCCATCGCCTTCGCGGCGCTGACATACGCCTACGTCGCCTCCGACTTCTCCCTTCTCAACGTCTTCGAGAACTCGCACTCCGAGAAGCCGCTGCTCTACAAGGTCACGGGCGTCTGGGGGAACCACGAGGGCTCGATGCTCTTGTGGGTGCTGATCCTGACGCTCTTCGGCGCGCTGGTCGCCGCCTTCGGCGGCAACCTGCCCGACAAGCTGAAGGCGTTGGTGCTGTCAGTGCAGGCATGGATCGCGGCCGCCTTCTTTCTCTTTATCCTCACCACCTCCAATCCGTTCGCCCGCCTCCACCCGGCGCCGATTGAAGGCCGCGACCTCAACCCGATTCTTCAGGACATCGGGCTCGCCGTCCATCCGCCGCTCCTCTACCTCGGCTATGTCGGCTGCTCGATCGCCTTCGCCTTCGCCGTCGCCGCCTTGATCGAAGGGCGGATCGACGCGGCGTGGGCGCGCTGGGCGCGACCGTGGACGCTCGCCGCGTGGCTGTTCCTCACGGTCGGCATCGCCATGGGCTCCTACTGGGCCTACTACGAGCTCGGCTGGGGCGGCTTCT
>CAYTXI010000163.1:0-3320 GCA_964441935.1 uncultured Bauldia sp. | reverse complement strand
GAAACCGAAGCCGGGGGCGCCGGCGCCAGCCGGTCCGCAGAGGCCGGCGATCCCAACCTCGGCGCGGGGCTCGGCCGATGCCGACGGCATACTGGGGGGCTCGCCGGTCGAGGCGCGCTACAGCTTCGAGACCTTCTGCGAGGGCGTTGCCAACCGGGTGGCATTCGCGGCAGCGAGGGCGGTTGCCGAATCGACCTCGGGCAAATCGACCCAGTTCAACCCACTCTACATCCATGCCGGGGTCGGGCGCGGCAAGACCCACCTCCTCCACGCGACGACCCGTGCGGCGCGGTTGACCCAGGTGGGGAGCAAGGTGGTTTACCTCACCGCCGAGCACTTCATGTTCCGTTTCGTGGCGGCGCTGCGCAACCAGTCGGCGATCCCGTTCAAGGAAAGCCTCAGGAACATCGACCTCCTGCTCATCGACGACATGCAGTTCCTGCAAGGCAAATCGGTGCAGCAGGAGTTCTGCCACATGCTGAACGCGCTGATCGACGGCGCCCGGCAGGTGGTGGTGGCCGCAGACCGGCCGCCGGCCGAGCTCGAGATGCTGGACGAGCGCGTCCGCTCGCGTTTGCGCGGCGGGGTCGCATTCGAGATCGGTGCCCCGGATATCGTTCTCCGCCGCGACATCCTCCTGTCGCGCTACGCGGCGGCCCAGGCACAGAACCCGGGTCTCGACATCCCGGATACGATCCTGGAGTACGTCGCCCAGTCGGTGATGTCGAACGGGCGCGACCTGGAGGGCGCGCTCAACCGGCTGGTCGCCCAGTGGCAGTTCACCCGCCAGCCGGTGACGCTTGCCTCGACCGAGGTGACGCTCCGCGACCTCGTGGGCGCCCGCGAACCGCGGCGAGTCCGCATCGAGGACATTCAGCGGGTGGTGGCGCGCCATTACAACGTCTCCAAGGCCGACCTTCTGTCGAGCCGGCGGACGCGGACGATCGTCAGGCCGCGACAGATCGCCATGTATCTCGCCAAGGTGCTGACCCCGCGGTCGCTGCCCGAGATCGGCCGGCGCTTCGGCGGGCGCGACCACACGACCGTCCTCCACGCGGTGCGCAAGATCGAGGGGCTCATCGAGGGCGACAAGACGCTCGCCGAGGAGATCGAGCTGCTCAAGCGCATGATTGACGATTAGCCGACGATGGCCCTTGCGAACGCCAAGGCGACAGGCCAATTTCCTGATACCCGCGAGCCCGAGGCACGCGGAGAGAACCGCACGGCCGCCCGGCCGTCCGCCAAACAAGGGCCATCCATGCGCGCGACCGTCGAGCGATCGCACCTCATGAGGTCACTCGCCCACGTTCACCGTGTGGTCGAGCGCCGCAACACGATTCCCATCCTGTCCAACGTGCTCATCCGCGCCGATGGCGGCCGCCTGATGCTGAAGGCAACCGACCTCGACCTCGAGGTCACCGAAACGGTACCGGCCGAGATCGGGCAGAGCGGCGCGACGACGGTGCCGGCGCACATCCTCCACGACATCGTGCGCAAGCTCCCCGACGGGGCCGAGGTCGCGCTCGACACCGGCGACGGCTCGCAGCTGTCGGTCAAGTCGGGGCGCTCGCGCTTTTCCCTCCAGGTGCTGCCGGAATCGGACTTCCCCGACATCGCCACTGGCGAGTTCCCGACCCGGTTCAGCCTGCCGGCCAACGCGCTGAAGACGATGATCGATCGCACCCAGTTCGCGATCTCCACCGAGGAGACCCGCTACTACCTGAACGGCATCTATCTCCACGTGGTCACCGTCGCCGACAAGCCGATGCTCCGCGCCGTCGCCACCGACGGTCACCGCCTCGCCCAGTCCGAGATGGAGGCACCGGCGGGCTCGGAGTCGATGTCGGGCGTAATCGTGCCGCGCAAAGCCGTCGGCGAGATCCAGAAGCTCATCGAAGACCCCGAGACCACGGTGGAGGTGGAACTCTCGGATACCAAGATCCGCGTTACCATCCCTGCAGCGGAGTCGGGGGGTGCCGGCGATGTCGTCCTGACCTCCAAGTTGATCGACGGCACCTTCCCCGACTACGTGCGGGTCATCCCGCAGGCGAACGACAAGATCCTCAAGGTCGATCGCGGCGAGTTCGCCGATGCGGTCGACCGGGTGTCGACGATCTCGTCGGAGCGCGGCCGTGCGATCAAGCTCGGGCTTAGCGAGGGCAGACTCGTGCTGTCGGTCAACAATCCGGATTCCGGCAGCGCGGTGGAGGAGCTCGGCGTCGACTACGCCGCAGACGACATCGAGATCGGCTTCAATTCCCGCTACCTGCTCGATGTCGCCGGGCAGCTGGAGACCGGCACGGCGGAGTTCCGCCTCGCGGACCCCGGCTCACCGACCCTCATCCTCGACGAAGGCGCCACCGATGCCCTCTACGTGCTGATGCCGATGCGGGTGTAGGGGGGGCGGCGGCTCGGTTCGAATTTTCCGATTATTCCGCGGAGCCACGACCGCACCCCCGCGCAGCTCGCCCAGCGATTGGCGGATCACGATCGCTGCCCCTTGCAGGGCCAGGGTTGCCATGACGGCGGCGACGACGATGTCCGGCCAGCCGGTGCCGGTGCCGAACACGCCCAAGGCCGCAAGCAGAACCGCGAGGTTGCCGAGAACGTCGTTGCGCGTGCAGATCCAGGCCGAGCGCATGTTGGCGTCGCCCGCCCGGTACGCCCAAAGCAACCCGAACGAGGCGGCGTTTGCCGCCAGCGCCGCGACGCCGACCGCGCCCATGGTCACGGCGCTCGGAAGGGTTCCGGCGAGGGCGTGCCAGACGACGGTCGCCACCACCCACAGGCCGAACGCGCCCATGCTCAGACCCTTGGCGAGGGCAGCGAGGGCGCGGTAGCGGATCGCCATGCCGATGACGAACAGGCTGATGCCGTAGTTCGCCGCGTCGCCTAGGAAATCGAGGGCGTCGGCCTGCAGCGCCGCCGAGCCCGCGGCCAGTCCGGCGCCGACCTCCACCAGAAACATGAGGCCATTGATGCCGAGAACAGCCCACAGCACGCGGCGGTAGGCGGCGTCAATCTCGCCGCCCCCGATCTCGCGGGTGTGGTGATCGCAGCAGTCGTCGGCCATTGCGTTGATTATGCGGCGACAGGCCCGGGTTACACAATCACGTCATTTCTCTCCCTTCTCCCCCCTTGTGGGGGAGAATGTTCGCCAGACTTGCGAAGCAAGTCGTCGGCGAAACAAGAGGGGGGTACACCGGTGGGCACTATTCGCGTCGCGCTGCGATGCCGGCTGCGTCGGCGAGCCCGCGACGGCAGCGTTGGTGTGGCCCCCCACCCGAAATTCGCTGACGCGAATTTCGACCTCCCCACCA
>CAYTXI010000162.1:0-3389 GCA_964441935.1 uncultured Bauldia sp. | reverse complement strand
GTCGCCGACCTTGATCTCGGGCGCGTTGCCGGCGGTTGCGAACTCCTTGAGGGGCAGGCGGCCCTCCGTCTTCAAGCCGACGTCGACGACCGCCAGGTCCTTCTCGATGGCGACGACCGTCCCCTTGATGACGCTGCCCTCCATCAACTGGTCTGCTTTGAACGACTCGTCGAGAAGCGCGACGAAGTCTTCCCGGGTCGGGGTCTCTACTGTCATTGACACTCCTGGTCACCGGCGGCGCACGCCGGAGGTTGGCGTTATGTTGGCCGAACCGTCGACCCTGCCCGGCTGCGGGCGCCCGCTTCATGAGCGTGGCGTGACGCTCCGGGTCGGCGATCAGGCGATTTCCGTCAGTCTGCCAGAGGCAGGTTCCGCAGTCGCCGGCCGGGTCCGAAACAGCAAATGCGGGCGACACGCCCGATGCGCATCCCCGCCATCTCCCGTCTTGCCCGTGGTCCGCTGGCATCGCCCGCGGCCGCGGTAAACGCGGCTCATATAGCTGTGTCGGCCCCGCGGAGCAAGCCTCGCGCTATGCCGCTCACGACCGTCTCGCCGCATCGCGTTCGGCAAGCGCCTGCTCGACGATGGCAAGCGCCGCTCGAAAGGCCGTGTCGGCGTCCATGTCGGTGGTATCGAGTTCGTGGGCCTCCGGGGCTTTGGTCAGCGGCGCAACCACCCGGCCGGCGTCGCGCGCGTCCCGACGTTTGAGGTCGGCCAGCACGGCGTCGAAATCGTCATTGCCGCCGCGTTCCCTGATCTCGCGGGTCCGGCGCGCCGCCCGGGTGACCGCGTCGGCGGTCACGTAGAGCTTCACGTCGGCGTCGGGCAGCACCACCGTGCCGATGTCCCGGCCATCGACCACCGCGCCGGGATCGACCAGCGCGAAGGTGCGTTGGCGGCGGACGAGCACCTCCCTGACCGCGGGCATGACCGCGATCTGCGACGCCGCCTCACCGATTTCCTGCGACGCCAGGCGGTTGCGGTCGAGATGGTCGAGGTCGAAGGCTTCCGCGGCCTTAAGGGCGGCAGCATCGTCGTCGAGCGCCTGCCCGTTCGCGAGGACCTGCGCCGCCACGGCGCGGTAGGTGAGCCCGGTGTCGAGGTATCTGAGGCCGTAGTGGGTGGCGAGCCGCCGGGCGAGGGTGCCTTTGCCCGAAGCCGCCGGTCCGTCGATCGCGATCAGCATCGCGGCGTGCCGCCGGCGCCGACCGCGGCCTCACTCACCCGCCACGTCCTCGAACGAGGCCCCCAGCGTCGTCATCAGGTCGCGGAACTCGGGAAAGCTGGTGGCGATCGGCCGTGCGTCGTCGATGGTCACCGCCTTGTCGGCGGCGAGTCCGAGGACCATGAAGGCCATTGCAATGCGGTGATCGAGCCTGGTCTCGACCGTGCCGCCACCGGCGACCGTCGCCGCGCCGTGGACGATGAGCGATTCCGGCTCTTCCTCGACCGCGACGCCGTTCGCCTGGAGGCCTGCGGCCACGGCCGCGATCCGATCCGTCTCCTTGACGCGCAGCTCGCCGATCCCCTCCATGATCGTGTCGCCTTCGGCGAACGCTGCCGCGACCGCCAGCACCGGGTATTCGTCGATCATCGACGGTGCCCGGCTTGCCGGCACCGTGACGCCCTCGAGGCGGCTCGCCGTGACGTGGATGTCGCCGATCTCCTCGCCGCCCGACTTTCGGAGCTTGGCGATGGAAATGTCGGCGCCCATTTCTTGCAGCGTCTCGATCAACCCGGTGCGCGTCGGGTTGACGAGGACGTTTTCGATGGTGACGTCGGAACCCTCGACGATCAGCGCCGCCACCATCGGGAACGCCGCCGAGCTCGGATCCCCCGGCACCGCGATCGTCTGCGGTTTCAGGCTACGTCCGCCTTCGACCCGGATGGTTCGGACCCCGTCGTCGTCGGTCTCGATCTCGATCGCCGCGCCAAAGGCCTCCAGCATGCGTTCGGTATGGTCGCGGGTCGCCACCGGCTCGATCACGGTGGTGACGCCCGCAGAGTTGAGCGCGGCAAACAGGATCGCCGACTTGATCTGGGCGGAGGGGATGGGTAGCCGGTATTCGATCGGCACCAGTGTGTCCGGTCCCTTGATTGTCGCCGGCAGCCGCTCCTGGGACCGCGCCACCACCTGCGCGCCCATGCGGCGCATGGGCTCGAACACCCGGTCCATCGGCCGGCGGGTCAGCGAGGCGTCCCCCGTGAACGTGGTGGCGAACGCGTGGCTGCCGGCGATGCCGACGGTGAGGCGCAGGCCCGTGCCCGAGTTACCGAAGTCGATGACCGTTTCCGGCTCGAGCAACCCGCCGACCCCGAGGCCCTGTACTTGCCAATCGCCCGGCCCGGCCCGGGTCACGGTGGCGCCGAACGCGCGCATCGCCGCGGCGGTCGCCGTGACGTCCGCACCTTCGAGCAGGCCGTTGATCGCCGTCTCGCCGACCGTGAGCGCGCCGAGCATCAGCGCGCGGTGCGAGATGGATTTGTCGCCCGGCGGACGCACGCTCCCGGAGAGCGGTTTCGACTTCGTCGCGCGAAGTTGTGCCGCGTCGGCTGGCATCGTCTGATGATGGCTCCGCCCGTCGTGACCCCGCGCCGGTAGCGCCGTGACGACGACCGCAACGTCACGGCCGTGCGGGGGCGCCACCCGCGAGCGCCGATCCGATAGCACAGCCGGACCGACCCGTCATCCCGCCGGCAACGGCCCGGAATTGGGTTTTGACACGTCTGATGGCTCGGACTATGGGAGGCCGCTGAACGCACGGAACGAGGCTGTAACCGTGATGATGGCTGAGCTCGGCACCAAGCGCTTGTGTCCAAATTGCGGCGCCAAGTACTACGATCTCAATCGCAGGCCGATCGTGTGCCCGCGTTGCGGCACCCCGTTCGAGGCGGCCACCAACGCCAGAGCGCGTCCGCAGACCGCCGCCAAGCCCGTCAAGGAAGAAGAAGCCGAAGAGGAGGTGGCGGTCGCCGCGGCCGCCGAGGTCGTCTCGTTCGAGGAGGCCGACCAGGAGGCGGCCGCCAGCGGCAAGGTGAAGACGCCCGCCGCCGGCGACGATGACGGGGACGACGATGACGAGGAAGAGATCGAGGCCAGCGATGACGAGACCTTCCTCGAGGAGGAAGATGAGGAAGACGAGGACGTCGGCGATATCATCGGCGAGGTTGACGAAGACGATAGGTGACGGCGCCGCGCGCCTTGATCGCGCCGGGGCCGCGGCCTAAGGTCCGCGCGCTGTCGGGCGGGGCCCGGCCTGCCGGCCCGCACGGCGCTTTCGCCGTTTGCCACTGCCCGATACACCCGGAGGGGCCATAGCTCAGTTGGGAGAGCGCTTGAATGGCATTCAAGAGGTCGGGGGTTCGACTCCCCCTGGCTCCACCAAAAT
>CAYTXI010000161.1:0-3488 GCA_964441935.1 uncultured Bauldia sp. | reverse complement strand
CAACGGTGGTGTCGCTCGGGGCGGTCATCGTGGGGGCTCCGGGTTGGTGGGCGATCATAGACTCATTCGCCCGCCGGGCGACAGCCGGGGGTGCGGCGCCGAATTCGCTGCAATCTGGGCACATAGCTGCTAGACGGCGAGGACCCGGCAGCAGGAGGAGCCCATGGCGGAACGCCTCCATGCGGTCGGAGACGGCATGGTGCCGTTCGACCTCGGCCGTGAACCAGCCATCGGCATCCCCGATGCACGTTTCGTCGCCCTCGAAAGCCGCAACCACATGCTGTTGGCGGGCGAGCCGGCCTTCGCCAGGTTCATCGACGAAGTGCGCCGCTTCGTCGGTTGAACTATCCGCCGTGCAGCTTGACCATGCGCCTGGGGGCTTGCAGGCTACGGAATCGGTTGCGGGGAGGGCATGAGCAGTGGCGTCGCCGAGCTTCGATTTGAGCGGCCGGGTCGCTCTGATCACCGGATCGAGCAGGGGTATCGGCCTCGCGTTCGCCGAGGGGTTGGCGTCGGCGGGCGCCGAGGTCGTCATCAGCTCCCGTCACAGTGACGAGCTCGAAGCCGCTTGCGACAATCTTCGATCAGCCGGCCACAAGGCGCACGCGCTGGCGTTCGACGTGACCGATCGCGAGGCGATCGTGGCGGCGGTGGAGAAGATCGAGGCCGACATCGGTCCGATCCAAATCCTCGTCAGCAACGCGGGTATCCAGCGCCGGGCGCCGTTCGTCGATTTCGACGCGGAGACCTATCGGGAGCTGATGGCGACCAATCTCGACCATGTGTTCTTCGTCGGTCAGGCGGTTGCGCGGCACATGATCCCGCGTCGGCGCGGCAAGATCATCAACACGTGCTCGGTGAACAGCGAGATTGGCCGGCGGACGATCGCGCCCTACACCGCCTCGAAGGGCGCGGTGAAGATGCTGACCAAGGCCATGTGCATCGAGCTGGCGCCGTACGGCATCCAGGTCAACGGCATCGGCCCCGGCTACATGAAGACCGAGCTGAATCGCGCCCTGATGGACGATGCCGAATTCAACGCGTGGGTGTGCGCGCGTACGCCGGCGGGCCGATGGGGCGACCTCGACGAGCTCAAGGGCGCCGTCGTCTATCTCGCCTCGGACGCCTCGAGCTTCGTCAACGGCCAGATCCTCTACATAGACGGCGGCCTGACGAGCAGCATGTGAGGGGCTCCTAGCGGCCGAAGGCCCCTTCAATCTCATCCCGCGTCGGGAAGCTCGGCTGGGCGCCCTCGCGGGTACAGGCAAGCGAACCGGCGACGGCGGCCTTCGCCATCGCGGTTTCCATGTCGGCGCCTTCGTCGAGAAACGCCGCGAGCACGCCGGAGAACGTGTCGCCGGCACCGGTGGTGTCGACCGGCGTCACCCTGAGCGCCGGCACGCGGACGATGCCGTCTTCGCCGGCGGCGACCGCGCCGTTCGGCCCGAGGGTGGCGATCAGCGTGCGGCCGAGACGCGCGGCGATCGCCGCGGCGGTCTCGGCAGGGTCGCCGGCGGCAAGGCCGAGATGGCGGGCGAGATCGGCCGCTTCGTGCTGGTTGACGACCAACATGTCGAACGGCTCGACGTCGTCGGCGGGCAGCGCCGCATATGGCGCGACCGACAGGACGACACGGGCGCCGGCGGCGCGCGCCGCCTTCGCCGCGGCAAGGGACTCGGCGAACGGGACCTCCATTTGCAGCAGCAGCGTGTCGCCGCTGGCGAAGGCGGTCGCCGGGATCGACGAGGCCCGCGCGTGCGCGTTTGCCCCTGGCGAGACGACGATCGCGTTCTCGCCGGCCTCGTCGACGGTGATGACGGCGAGGCCCGTGGTGCCGTCGAGTCCGGCGACGGCGGTGAGATCGACGCCGGCGGCGGTGAGCTCCTTCAGCGTGATCGGGGCCATGCCGTCGTTGCCGACGGCGCCGACGAGGCGCACGTCGGCTCCGGCGCGGCGCGCGGCGAGGGCCTGGTTGGCTCCCTTGCCGCCGGGGATCAGCCGGTAGTCCGAGCCGCGGACCGTCTCGCCTGGCCTCGGCGTACGCGTCACGCGGATGACGAGATCGACATTGATGGAGCCGAAGACGGTGATCATTGCATTCGCCACAGTTGGGTCATAGGTGCGATAATATCGACCAAGAGTCCGCGCCGGTCACGTCGGTGCCAACCGAATTCAGACCCATGATCTTTCGCCAGCTCTTCGATCCGACGTCGTCGACCTACACCTATTTGATCGCCAGCCGGCGCGGCGGCGAGGCCTTGATCATCGACCCGGTGCTCGAACGCGTCGACCGCTACGTCAAGTTGATGGAGGAGCTCGACGTGCGCTTGATCAAGGCGATCGACACCCACATCCACGCCGATCACATCACCGGCCTCGGCGAGCTGCGCAATCGCACGAAGTGCATCACGGTGATGGGTGAGCGGAGCAGCGCCGACGTGGTGTCGATGCGGGTCGGCGACGGCGAGCGCGTCGACATCGAGGGGGTCAGCCTCGAGTCGATCTACACGCCCGGCCACACCGACGATTCCTATAGCTTCGTCATGGGCGACCGCGTGTTCACCGGTGACACGCTCCTTATCCGCGGCACCGGCCGCACCGACTTCCAGAACGGCGACCCGGTCCAGCAGTACGATTCGATCTTCAACCGGTTGCTCAAGCTCCCCGAAGAGACGCTGGTTTACCCGGCGCACGACTACAAAGGCGATACCGTGTCGACCATCGGCGAGGAAAAGGCGTTCAATCCGCGCCTCCAGGTCGAGTCGTTGCAGCAGTACGTGGATGTCATGAACAGCCTCAATCTGCCCAACCCGCGCATGATGGATGTGGCGGTGCCGGCCAACATCAGGATGGGGCTCGACCAGAACACGCCGGACGGCGCGGCCTGGACGCTTGGAACCGACGCCGTGATGAAAGCCATCGACGCCGGGGATGCGGTGCTCGTCGATCTCCGCGAGACGTCCGAGCGCGACAAACAAGGCGAGATTCCGGGGTCGATGCACACTCCATATCCGAACGTCGCCGAGCATGTCGCCCCGGGCGGCATGCTCGCCCAGCTGGCCAACGCCACCGGCAAGCGGTTGATCTTCTATTGTGCCTACGGAGAGCGCTCGGCGATGGCGGCGGAAGCGGCGCGTTCGGCCGGCCTCATGGGGGCGCGTCACCTCAAGGGCGGCATTCGGGCGTGGAAAGAGGCCGGCGGAGCGGTGACCTCGCCTACCGCTCCGAAAACGGCACGCCGCCCTTGGCCTTGTCGGTCTTCGGCGACTCGACGATCTGCACCGTCACCACCTCGGCCCTGACGCCGAAGTTCGCCACCATGGCGTCGGTCAGGCCCTTCATCAGGGCCTTCTTCTGCTCGGGTGTGCGCCCTGCGGCGCAGTAGACGATGATTTCCGGCATGGTGCGGCCTCCCGACTGGCTGTTTGCAGGACACTCTGCCCGATTGACGGACCATCCGGCAATCACCGCGCCGCACAAGGCCTTCT
>CAYTXI010000160.1:0-3523 GCA_964441935.1 uncultured Bauldia sp. | reverse complement strand
GGAGCGCCGACGATGCCGTGGCCGCCGAAGAAATTCTTCTCGCGCGAGAACATGTGCATCGAACCGCCCTTGCCGCGCGAATAACCGTTGGCCCGGCCGGTCAGCTCCGCCATCACCCCGCGTGGATCCATGCCGCACGCCAGCATGTGACCGTGGTCGCGATAGCCGGTGACAACCTGATCGCCGTCCTCGATCGCCATCAGCATGCCGGTGATGACGGCCTCTTGGCCGATGTAGAGATGACAGAAGCCGCCGATCAGGCCCATGCCGTACATCTGGCCGGCGCGCTCCTCGAACCGGCGAATGAGGAGCATCTGCTCGAATGCGCGGAGCTCTTCCTCGCGCGAGAAGTCAGCCGGTTTGGTGGTGACCTTGCCGCCGGCGGCATCGGCCGAATGCTCGCGCTTGCGCGTTGCGACCGCAACTGCTGGCGCTGCCTTTCGCTGGGCCTTTGGCATTCACGCAGCCTCCCCGAGCGCTCCCCGTCGTGCCTTCTTGATTTGCAGCGAAAGTAGCGGAACGCAACCGCCAATCCAAGGTCGCCGCCCCCGCATTCGCGCAACCCATGTATGCGCGAATGTTATGCGTTTCCGCGAGGGGCCGGTCGACGGCCGCGGGCAGGGCCTGGGCGATCCCAGTCAGTCCGGCGATTGCTGCGCTGCACCCGATTCGATCACGACCTCGTCCGGCCTGATCAGGTTGAGCGCAGAGCGCGCCGCAACGTCGACCACGTCCGCGTCGAGGCTGCTTGGCTGGACCGTGCCGACCCGGCGCTCGAGCGCCGCCCGTTCTTGCTTCAGCCGGTCGAGCTGGGCGTCGAGTCGCACCGCCTCGCGCTCCATGCGGTCCATCGCCCAGATGCCGAATGAGCCGCTGAAGGCGTGGAACCCGAAGTAGCCGAGGAAGCCGGCGGTGACGAGCGGCATCCACAGGCGTCGCCAAGGGCTGTTCTTGCGGTGACGGGTGATCATGGGGTACCGGCCGTGCGTCCCCGCCAATCTCGTCGATCCGGCTTAACGGAGCGTTGACTGTGGCGCTCGCTCAGCGCCCGAGCACGGACTTGCCCGCGTACTCAGCCTGGATGCCCAGGTCCTCCTCAATCCGGAGGAGCTGGTTGTACTTGGCGAGCCGATCGGAGCGAGCGAGCGAGCCGGTCTTGATCTGACCGCAGTTGGTAGCGACCGCGAGATCGGCGATGGTGGCGTCCTCGGTCTCCCCGGAGCGATGTGACATCACCGCCGTGTATCCGGCCTTGTGGGCCATCTCAACCGCCGCGAGCGTCTCGGTGAGCGTGCCGATTTGGTTCACCTTGATGAGGATCGAATTCGCCACGCCGCGTTCGATCCCCTCCGCCAGGCGCTCTGTGCTGGTGACGAAGATGTCGTCGCCGACGAGCTGGCAGCTGTCGCCGATCTTCTTGGTCAAAGCCGCCCAGCCGTCCCAGTCGTCCTCCGCCATGCCGTCTTCGATCGACACGATCGGGTACTTCTTGACGAGGTCGGCGAGGTAGGAAACCTGGGTCGCCCGGTCGCGCGTCTTGCCCTCGCCGGCGTAGACGTATTTGCCTCTCTTAAAGAACTCGCTGGCCGCCGGGTCGAGCGCCAAGCATACGTCGTCGCCCGGTTTGTAGCCCGCCTTCTCAATCGCTTTGACGATGAAATCGAGCGCCGCTGCCGCCGACGGCAGGTTGGGTGCGAAACCGCCCTCGTCGCCGACGTTGGTGTTAAGGCCGGCGTCGGCCAGCGCCTTCTTAAGAGTGTGGAAGATTTCCGAGCCCATGCGCAGCGCCTCGGCGAAGGTCGGTGCCCCGATCGGCGCGAGCATGAACTCCTGGAAGTCGATCGGGTTGTCGGCGTGGACGCCGCCGTTCAGGACGTTCATCAGCGGCACTGGCAGGAGGTGCGCATTGGTGCCTCCGACGTAGCGGTAGAGCGGCAACCCGGCCGCCTCCGCCGCCGCCTTGGCCACGGCCAGCGACACCCCGAGGATGGCGTTGGCGCCGAGCCGGCCCTTGTTGGGCGTTCCGTCGAGCGCGATCAACGTCTTGTCGATGTGGACCTGACCCTCGGCCTCCATGCCGCCGATGGCGTCGAAGATCTCGCCGTTGACGTTGTCGACGGCCTTGCGGACCCCCTTGCCTAGGTAGCGTTTCTTGTCGCCGTCGCGGAGCTCCACCGCCTCGTGGGTGCCGGTCGAGGCGCCGGAGGGCACCGCCGCACGGCCATGCGCGCCGTCCTCGAGCATGACCTCGACCTCGACGGTCGGGTTGCCCCGGCTGTCCAGGATCTCGCGTCCGATGATGTCGATGATCGCGGTCATGACGCTCCCCTCCCCGGGCTCGCGGAGCTTCTTATAGGAGCCGGCGCATGGGAGAAAGGGGCGAAGCTGCCCCATCCGCGTGACATCAGGGCGCGGATTCGCCAAGCTCCGCGGCACGATGGCGGACCTGATCATCACCAATGGCGACAACGCCGCCGGAATTCTCCGTCAGGCGGGGCGCGACGAAACGATCCTGCCGTGGCGGGACGTTCTCCACGAAGGGCCGATCACCGAGACCAGGCTCGACGCCTGCTCCCGCGCCCGCGTCGACTACCTGGCTCAGCGTTTCCGGATCGCGGCCGACGACGTCGAGGCGGAGTTCGCCGCGCGCGATGCGATCATGCGCGCCCACGCGGGGTTCGAGACGATCGCATTGTGGTTCGAGCATGACCTCTACGACCAGCTTCAGCTCGTCCAGGTTCTCGCCTTCTTCGCCGGCGAGGCGCGCACCGACGGGCTGTCGCTGGTCCAGGCCGACGCGTTCCTGGGTTCGCAGACCCCCGACACGGTCCTGAGGTTCTTGGAGCGCGAGCGCCCGGTCGACCACGCCGATCTCGACCTCGCCGCTTCGGTCTGGACCGATCTCACCGCGATTACGCCCGAGCCCATCGTCGCCCGCCTCGGCGAACTCGACGACCGGCTTCCGTTCCTTAAACCGGCGCTCGCCCGCTTCCTCGAGGAGCTGCCCGCGCCGGTGAGTGGCTTGACCCGCACCGAGGAGACGATCCTCAAGGACATCGCTGCCGGAACGGTGGCGCCCGCGGCCCTGTTCCAGGCGCTCCTAGCGAAGGAGGAGGCCGCGTTCATGGGCGACTGGAGCTTCTTCCGCATCCTCGACGACCTCGCCTCGTGCGACGTGCCGCTCATCGCCGGTCTCGCCCCGCCCGACGGCTCGGCGGAGGACGGCGAGCGCTTCGCCGACGCCGAATTGGAGCTGACCATGGCCGGCGACGATGTGGTCGCCGGCAACGACGATCACGTTGCGCTCTCCGGCCTCGACCGCTGGTGGGCCGGAACGCGGCTGGAGGGGCGTGTCGCGTGGCGCTACGACCGCGCCGGCAAGGCCCTTGTGCCGCCGGCCGCCCCCGGCGCATAGAAGCGCCATGGTCAAAAGGACGCTCCAGCTCGGCCGGCCGACGCCGATCCCGGACAGTCCGGACAAGGCGGTCCTCGACCGCGTGCCCAACCCGAAGCCAGCGACGAC
>CAYTXI010000159.1:0-3568 GCA_964441935.1 uncultured Bauldia sp. | reverse complement strand
GACAACTACGTCATCCGGAAGCTGAACCTCACCATCGCGCACAAGGAGTTCGTGGTTCTGCTCGGGCCGTCCGGCTGCGGCAAGACGACCACCCTGCGCGCCATCGCCGGGCTTGAGGAGATCGATTCCGGCGACATCCTGATCGACGGGAAGCCGGTGCAGTCGCTGCGCGCCGGCGACCGCGACATCGCCTTCGTCTTCCAGCTCTTCGCTCTTTACCCACACCTTACCGCCTACGACAACATCGCCTTCCCGCTGCACGCCACGCGCGAGAGCGGCGCCGTCGTGGAGGAAAAGGTCCGTGCCGTCGCCAAGTCCCTGCAGATCGAGCATCTTCTGCGGCGCCGGCCGTCCGCGCTCTCCGGCGGCGATATGCAGCGCGTTGCCATCGGCAGGGCGTTGGTCCGGCGGCCGAAGGCCATGCTGATGGACGAGCCCATCGGCGCGCTCGACGCCAAGCTTCGCGAGGAGATGCGCTCCGAACTGAAGCGCCTGCATCTGGAGAACAACTCGACGACCATCTATGTCACCCACGATCAGGTCGAGGCGATGTCGCTCGCCGATCGCATCGCGGTCATGAACGACGGCGTGCTCCAGCAGGTGGGCACGCCGAGCGAGGTCTACCTGCACCCGGCCAACCTCTTCGTCGCCCAGTTCGTGGGCAGCCCGGTAATGAACATCACCAACGCGACCGTAAAGTCGGTCAACGGCCACACCAGCGTGATTCTCGGCGACGGAGACGGCACCTTCGATTTTCCCGCCGAATTGGAGCGGAAGCTCGCCGCCGCGCCCGTCGGCGACCGCGATCTTGTGGTTGGCATCCGCCCGGAGGGCGTTCTGGTCGAGCGCCAGGAACGGGCTGGTTACCTGCCCGTCCAAGCCCACATAATCGAGCCGCTCGGCGCTTACGATATCGTCGACCTCAAGGTCGGCGGCCAATTCATTCGCGCCCGCACGCCGAGCGGCTATGTCCCGCGCGCCGGCGAGACAGTGTGGGCCAAGCTGGACAAGGCGCAAACCCACTTCTTCAGCGCCGGCTCTGGCGAGTCGCTGCACATCCGGCTCGGATAGTGAGATGGCGGAGGTCAGACTCGACAAGGTCACGAAGACGTTCGGCAGCCACAAGGCGGTCGACGCGCTGTCGCTCCGCATCGCCGACGGAGAGTTCTTCGTCCTTCTCGGGCCGACCGGCGCCGGCAAGACGACGACGCTCCGCCTGATTGCCGGGCTGGAAAAGCCGGATTCAGGCACCATCGCCATCGGCGGCGATGACGCTGCCGGCTGGAGCGTCGCCGAGCGCGACGTCGCCCTCGTCTTTCAGTACTATTCGCTCTACCCCCGCTACACCGTGCGAGAGAATCTCGCGTTTCCGCTGAAGTCGCGGGTCCGCAGCTACACGGCCGCGGAGATCGAGCAGCGCGTCGCCCACGCCGCAAACATGCTGCGGATCGAGCACCTGCTCGACCGCAAGACCGACAAGCTCTCCGGCGGCGAGATGCAGCGCGTCTCGATCGGCCGGGCGATCGTCCGCGAGCCGCGCGTCTTTCTGATGGACGAGCCGTTGTCAAACCTGGACGCCAAACTGCGCGAGGCGCTGAGAGCCGAGCTCAAGGACCTGCAAATGAAACTTGGCGCCACATTCCTGTTCGTCACCCACGATCAGATCGAGGCGATGTCGATGGGCGACAAGGTCGGCGTTCTCAACAACGGCCGCCTCGTTCAGGTCGGCACACCCAACGAAATCTACAACAGCCCGCGCGACACGTTCGTCGCCGCATTCGTCGGCTCACCGGCGATGAATCTCATGGGCGGTGAGTTGCGCGCCGACCGGATCGTCGTTCCAGGCGCCTTCGAACTGCCGCTGGACGACGCCGGCCGTCGCCGGCTGAACGGCAACGGTCCGATCACCGTCGGCATCCGCTCCGAGGACGTGTCCATCGGCGCCGAAGGCGCTGCCGAAGCGATCGTCCACCACGTTGAGAACCACGGCGTGGAGAAGATCGTCACGCTCAGGGCCGGCGACTGCCTGTTCAAGGCCACCGTGCCGGCGATCGCCCGCATCGCCATCGACGACACGGTCCGCTTTGCGTGGAACCAGGACCGCGTCCACGGCTTCGATCCCCAGTCCGGCCTCAACCGCACGCGCCACGCCGGCCAGACTGATCGCCCGGCAATGGGAAGCGTCCCTGCATGAAGATCGGCTTCTGCGTGCTTCTGTGGACGACTGCGGTCGGCGCGTCGCACAGGCGGGTTCTGGAGGACATCAAGGCCGCCGGCTACGACGGCGTCGAGATCCCGGTCTTCACCGGCAAGCCGCAACACTACCGGCGGCTTGGCGCGATGCTTGACGACATCGGGTTGGAACGCACCACGGTCGCCATCGTGCCCGATGTTGAAAAGAACCCACTGTCGCCCGACCGGGCCGTCCGCCGTGCCGCCGTCGACTACCAGAAGTGGGCCGTCGACTGCACCGCGGCGCTCGGCGCGTCCACAATCGGCGGGCCACTCACCCAGACGCTCGGCCATTTCTCCGGCAAGCCGCCGAGCGAGGCCGAACGCAAGCGCTGCCGCGGGGTGCACCGCAAGGTGGGCGACTACGCCGCCGACAACGGCGTCACAATCGCGCTTGAAGCGGTCAACCGCTTCGAGACGTACTTCGCTAACACCATGGACGACCTCTGCGCCTACGTCGCGTTTGTCGACCATCGGGCAATCAGGGCGATGTACGACACCTTCCACGCCAACCTCGAGGAAGCCGACCCGGTCGCCGCCTACACACGCAACGCCGCCGACGTAGTCCACATTCACATCTCCGAGAACGACCGCGGCGTTCCCGGCCGCGGCCATGTACCGTGGGCGGAGACCTTTCGCGCGATCAAACGTTCCGGCTACGACGGCTGGCTGACCATCGAGGCGTTCGGGCGCGAGCTGCCCGCGCTCGCTGCGGCAACGCGGATCTGGCGCGACCTCGCCGAGAGCCCCGAGGCGGTCTACCGCGATGGCTACAGGCACATTCGCCGGGGTTGGGACGCAGCCTGAGCACTTTACTGCGCGCCCAAGCGGCGCGCGGGCGAGGCGAACTCAGGTCGTAACGCGGTGGCGCCGCGGCGACTCGCGGTTGGTGCCGAAGAGCGCCTTCAGCGACGCCTTTAACCTCTCGCGGTCGAAATAGGCCTCGACAAGTGCCAGTTCTTCCGGCGTCATCGCCGGCGGCAGGGCCGGCTGACCGCCGGCGAGGCCTTGGCTGGCCTTTGGGGACCAGAACAGAGAACTCATCACAATACCGCCTCGTGCGCACGTTCATCTTCCTGCCTGCGCGTTACAAAAGCGTTCAAGGCACGATTAGCTTGCGTTAAGCATGTGAAGGCGGCGCCAAACTTGCCACCGCGGAAATCCGCCGCGCCGTGTGGCGCCTACCTCTGCCGCAGCCGGCGCCTGATCGGAAAGATCTGCCAGTCGAGCCGTTCGCCGATCAGACCCCACAACCCCTTCGGCGCGACCAGCATTGTGGCGGCGGCGAGCGCGCCGAGCGTGATCAGGTACCAAGTGCCGAACGTCGCCAGGTAGT
>CAYTXI010000158.1:0-3629 GCA_964441935.1 uncultured Bauldia sp. | reverse complement strand
GTTGGTGTGGCCCCCCACCCGAAATTCGCTGACGCGAATTTCGACCTCCCCACCAAAGGGAAGGTTGGAGCGGGGTGCCTTGGCAGGGCATTGAGAGCGGCGAAATCTAGATCGCCTTGCCGAAAAAGGCGCCGATCATGTTGGCGAGCTCCGCCTTGCCGGGGCGGAGCATGCCCCAGGCAGCGCCGCCGGCGCGCTTGTCGAGCTCGCGCTGACGGCGCATGAGCATCTCGACGAACCGGTCGACCAAAGTGGGCGAGCGCGCCAGAACATGGGCCAGCGCCTCCTTGCTCACCTCCATCGCCTCGACCGGCTCGATCGCGGTCACGGTGGCGCTCCGCCGGGCTCCGGTCAGCAGCGACATTTCGCCGAAGATGTCGCCGGGCGCCAGCGTCGCCACCGGCTCGTCCTCACCGTCGATGGTGACGCTGAGCCGGCCGGAGACGACGACGAACATCGAATGGCCGGGGCCGTCCTCTTCGATCGGCGTGGCGCCCTCGGGGAAGCCGACGAGGTGCGCTCGCGCGGCGAGCACGTCGACCTCGGAATCGTCGAGTGCCTCGGCGAAGAAGGGCGTCTTTTTGATGATGTCGCGCGGCTGCATGGTCACCGTCCGGCATTGAGGGTGCAGGCACTGTCCGATGGCGGGCCGGACCGGTCAAGCGCGGCGGCGCCACACGACCAGCGACACGCGCTCTGCCGCGTCCAGCACCTCGGTCGGTGCGGGGCTCAGGCCGTGCCGGGCGAGCACGACCTCGGGCGACAGCCCGTCGGCGACCGCCGAGAAAACTGGAATCCCGCCGGGAACCGCAACGCCGGCCGCCCGCACCAGATGGAATTCGTCGAACCCCAAACGCAGGACGAAATCGAAGACCCGCCGGCCGCCGGGAACGGCGACGATACCGCCCGCCGGCGCGGCGCGGGCAAGGGCATCTTCGACCGGGGCATCGCTCGGGTTCCACCACCAGGTGTCCGCCCGGCGTTCGATACCTTCTGCCGACGACGACAGAACGATCCGGCCGCGACCCTTGACGTTGGGATTGGCCTCGTGACCGCGCCGGCCGAGCACCGTCACCACAGCCGCGTCGAGTGCCGCTTGAAAGCGCGCCCAATCGGCATCGTTGCGCAACCCGGGCGGCACCGTGCCGTCCGCGGCGGCGATGCAATGATCGTCGGAGACGATGGCGTGGCCGTGGAGCCGCCAGCGGTCGATCATGGCACGAGGGCGGATGGCCCCTCCCCCTCCTATGCCCGCAGCGAACCGCCGGTCGCCTTCTCGACAGCGGCCACGATCATCGTCGCGGTCGCCTCGATCTCCTGGTCGGTAAGTGTGCGCTCGCTCGGTTGCAGGGTGACCTCGATCGCCACCGACTTCTTGCCACGGCCGAGGCCCTCGCTTTCGAACACGTCGAACACCGACACGGCCGAGATGAGTTCGCGGTCGGCGCTTTGCGCAGCGCGGATGATCGTCGCCGCGGCGACGGCATGGTCGACAACAAAAGCGAAGTCGCGTTGCACCGGCTGCAGGTCGGAGAGATCGAGCGGCCGTTTGGTCTTAGTCGGGCGCGCGACCGGCGTCGGGATCGCCTCCAGGATCAGCTCGAAGCCGGCAAGCGGGCCCTCGGCATCCAGGCCCTCCAGAACGCGCGGGTGGAACTCGCCGAAGGTGCCGACGGTCTCGGGGCCGAGCCGGACGGTGCCGGAGCGGCCGGGATGGAACCAGCCAGGCGCGTCGGCGCCAACCCGGACCTTGTCGGCGGCGACGCCCAGGGCATCGAGGGTCGCCAGCGCGTCGGCTTTGGCATCGAACACCGAAGCGGGTGCTGCGTCCGCGGACCAATGGCGGCCGCTGCCGTTGACGGTGGCGGTGCCGCGGCGGATGCCGGAGGCCGCCGTGAATTGGTCGTCGGGCTGGTCGCCGCGGTACACCTGGCCGACCTCGAACAGCGCGAGGTCGGCGAAGCCGCGGTCGGCGTTGCGCTGGGCGGCGGCGATCAGGCCCGGCAGCAGGCTCGGCCGCATGTCCGACATGTCCGGCGCGATCGGGTTGGCGAGGGCGAGGGAGTCGTCTCCGCCGCCGAAGGCGACGGCGCGATCGTGGCCGATGAACGACCAGGTCACTGCCTCGACCATGCCGCGGCCGGCGAGCGCCCGCTTGGCGCGCCGGGTGCGCATCTGGATCGGTGTCAGCACCGGTGGCGTGACGCCGGGGTCGCGAGGCATGGCCTCGACCGGCACCTTGTCGACGCCAATGATGCGGACGACCTCCTCGACGATGTCGGCCTTGATGGTGACGTCGGGCCGCCAGGTCGGGATCGACACGGTGATGGTGCCCTTGGTGCGGTGCGGCTGCGAGGCGAAGCCGAGATCGTCGAGGATCTTGGTGACATCGCTGATCGACGGGTCGATGCCGGCGAGGCGCTTGACCTCGGTGATCGGGAAATCGACGACATTGGCCGGTCGCGGTACCTCACCGGCAACAACGATATCGCTCGGGGTGCCGCCGCAGATGTCCATCACCATGCGGGTGGCGAGTTCCAGGCCCGGCACCATAAAGGCGGGGTCGACGCCGCGCTCGAAGCGATGGCGGGCGTCGGAGACGATCGAGAGCCGGCGGCCGGTGCGGGCGATGTTGAGCGGCTCCCACAGGGCCGATTCGATCAAAACGTCGGTAGTCGTCGCGTCACAGCCGGACTCCTCGCCGCCCATGATGCCGGCGATCGACTCGACGCCCTTCTCGTCGGCGATGACGCAGACCTCGGGATCGAGGCGGTACGTCTTGCCGTCAAGGGCCAGAACCTCCTCGCCGGCGCGCGCTCGACGGACGGTGAGGTCGCCGTTGACCTTGGCGGCGTCGAACACATGCAGTGGCCGGCAGCGGTCGTAGGTGATGAAGTTGGTGATGTCGACGAGCGCGTTGATGGGGCGGAGGCCGATGGCGGTCAAGCGTTTGCGCAGCCACTCCGGCGACGGCCCGTTGGTCACACCGCGCACGAGCCGCAGACCGAACGCCGGGCACAGCGATGGCGTGCCCCCGAAGTCGAGCGTTACCTTGACCGGACAGGTGCCCTCGCCCGAGACCGCTTCGACGGGCCCCTCAACCAGGGCGCCGACGCCGGCGGCGGCGAGATCGCGGGCGATGCCGGAGACGCCGAAAGCGTCAGACCGGTTGGTGGTGACGGCGATGTCGATCACCGGATCGTCGAGGCCGGCGTACGCCGCGTACGGCCCACCGACGGGAGCGTCGGCGGGCAGATCGACGATGCCCTCGTGGTCGTCGGAGATGCCGAGCTCGCGCTCGGACAGGAGCATGCCGTTCGACTCGACGCCGCGGATGGCGCTCTTCCTGAGGTCGATGCCGGTGCCGGGGATGTGCGTGCCGGCGGGGGCGAACACCCCGATCATGCCGGCGCGCGCGTTGGGCGCGCCGCACACCACTTGCACGTTCGATCCGTCGCCGGGATCGACGACACAGACCTTGAGCCGGTCTGCGTTCGGATGCTTCTCGGCCGAAACCACGCGGGCCACGCGGAACGGCGCGTACTCCGCGGCGCGGTTCTCGACCGCCTCGACCTCGAGGCCGATCATGGTGAGCCGGTCAACGATCTCGTCGAGGCCCGCCGCCGTGT
>CAYTXI010000157.1:0-3753 GCA_964441935.1 uncultured Bauldia sp. | reverse complement strand
GCCGGTCGCGGATCTGGGGCACCGCGAGCGCCGCCTCGTCGGTGTTGACCGTGACGCGCACGATCTCCGAGCCGGCGTCGGCGAGCTCGATCACCTGCTGGACCGTGGCCGCGACGTCGGCGGTGTCGGTGTTGGTCATCGACTGGACGACGACCGGCGCGCCGCCGCCGACCTGGACGTCGCCGACCATGACCGGCACGGTCTGGTGGCGGGGGGATGGGGCGGTCATGATTCCCGACAGCGGGCGCAGAGGCCGCGGATTTCGAGCACGCGGAGGCTGGGCAGGAAATCGCGGGCGCGCGTCTCCTGCGCGATCATGCGGCCGAGCACCTCCGACGAAGCCTCGCCCGCGGCGCCACAGTTGTCGCAGATCAGGAACAACGTCGCCCCCGGCTCGCAGTCCGCCCCGCGATCGCAGGCGACGTAGGCGTTCCGCGATTCGATACGGTGGGCGAAGTTGTGCTTCACCAGGAAATCGAGCGCGCGGTAGACCGACACCGGGGCGAGCCGCCGGCCCTCGCCCTCCGCCAGCCGGTCGATGACCTCGTAGGCCGAGGCCGGCACGTGGCTCTCGAGCAGCGCCGTGAGCACCTGCCGGCGCTGGGGGGTGAAGTTCAGCCCCTCGCGTGCCGAAATCGCCTCCGCATGCCGGAGCGCCAGGCGTCCGCAACGCGCGTGGTCGTGATCGCGGTGTTCCAGGACCGGCGAAACCTGGCTCATATGCGGGCCTTCTACCACCGGTGGCGGAGGCGCGAAACGCCGCACGAGGGTGCGAACGTTGTTGCAGTGCAGTATATAAGCCCCAGCGCGCAGGAATTCATGAGGTCCATCATGCTCAAAGGCAAAACGGCGCTGGTCACCGGCTCGACCTCCGGCATCGGCCTGGGGATCGCCACGGCGATGGCCAGGGAGGGCGCCAACGTCGTCCTCAACGGCTTCGGCGACGCCAAGGAGATCGAGACGATCCGCGCCGGACTGGCGAAAGACCACGGCGTCACGGTCACCTATTCGGCCGCCGACATGACCAAGCCCGACGAGATCGCCGCCATGGTCGCCGACGCCGAGAAGGAGTTCGGCGCCGTCGACGTGCTCTGCAACAACGCCGGCATCCAGCACGTCGCGCCGGTCGAGGAGTTCCCGATCGCCAAGTGGGACGCGATCATCGCCATCGACCTGTCCTCGGCCTTCCACACCATCCGCGCGGCGCTCCCCAAGATGAAACAGAAGGGCTGGGGCCGCATCATCAACACCGCGAGCGCCCACGCCCTCGTCGCCTCGCCGTTCAAGGTCGCCTACGTCGCGGCCAAACACGGCCTCGCGGGCTTGACCAAGGTGGTGGCGCTGGAGACGGCGGAGGCCGGCATCACCGTCAACTCGATCTGCCCCGGCTACGTGTGGACGCCGCTGGTCGAGAAGCAGATTCCCGACACCATGAAGGCGCGCAACCTGACCGAGGAGCAGGTCAAGCGCGACGTCATGTTGCTCGCCCAGCCGACCAAGGAGTTCATCACCATCGACCAGGTCGCCGCGCTCGCCGTTTACCTCTGCTCCGACGCCGCCGCGCAGATCACCGGCGCGCTGTTGCCGATGGACGGCGGCTGGACCGCCGCGTGAGGACCGGCTTTGCCTTCTGCCAGGAACCGCCTATCTTGTTGCTCCAACGCGGGAGCCGTTCGACGATGAAGATCAAGGTCGTGGTGCACGAGGCTGAGGAAGGTGGCTTCTGGGCCGAGGTTCCGGCCATTCCGGGGTGTGCGACCGAAGGCGACACACTTGAGGAACTGATCGCCAACCTTCACGAGGCGATCGAGGGTTGCCTGTCGGTCGACGTCGCCGAACCCAAGCCCGGCGGTAAACAGCGCGTCCTGGAACTCGCGGTGTGAAATCGCTCTCCGGTCGCGAGTTTGCTCGGCTCGTTGAGCAGCGCGGCTGGAGACTGATACGCATCCACGGCAGTCATCACATCTACGGCAGATCCGGCAACGTCGTTCGCTTGTCGATTCCCATTCACGGTAGTCGTCCTCTCAAACTCGGCCTTCTCAGGCACTTGGCGGAACTCGCCGAGATCGCGGATGACGATTTGACATGACCGACGTGCCCTCCCCGCCCAGGCACCCGCGACTGCGGGCGATCGCCGACCGGGTGCGCAACGTCGTGCGCCCGCCCGGCAAGGACTTCAAGACCATCAACTTGGCGCTGCAAGGTGGCGGCGCCCACGGCGCCTTCACCTGGGGCGTGCTCGACGAACTGTTGCGCGACGAGCGCCTCGACTTCGAGGCGATCTCCGGCACCTCGGCCGGCGCCATGAACGCCATCGCGCTAGCCGACGGGCTGATGCGCGGCGGCGCCGAGGGCGCCCGCCGCCGCCTCGGCGCCTTCTGGCGCCGGGTGAGCCGCGAGGGCACCGGCGTCACCGCGGCGAGTGAGATCCTCCAGAACCTGATCGGCTTCTGGCACGTGCCGCCCTTCTCGCCGTTCGGCTACTTCGAGCAGTTCGCCAACCTCGTCTCGCCCTACGGGCGCAACCCGCTCAACGTCAACCCGCTACGCGATTTGATCGGCCGCCTGATCGACTTCGACAGCATCCAGGCCAACGACGGCCTGAAGCTGTTCGTCTCGGCGACCAACGTCCACAACGGCAAGATCCGCGTCTTCTCCGGCAAGGAGGTCACCGCCGACGCGGTGATGGCCTCCGCCTGTCTGCCGTATCTGTTCCAGGCGGTCGAGATCGACGGCGAGGCCTACTGGGACGGCGGCTACATGGGCAACCCGGCCCTGTTCCCCTTCTTCGACCAGACCGAGTGCGAGGACATCCTCCTCGTTCAGGTCAATCCGGTGCGCCGCGACGGGATTCCAAAAACCTCCCAGGAGATCATGGAGCGGGTGAGCGAGATCACGTTCAACGCGTCGCTGCTCAGGGAGTTCCGCGCCATCGATTTCGTCAACCGGCTGCACCAGGAGCACCGGCTCGACCCGAAACGCTACAAGCGCAACCGCGTCCACCGCATCGACGCCACCGAGGCGCTCGCCGGCTACACCGCGGCCTCCAAGCTCGACACCTCGTGGCACTTCTTCCAGGAGCTGCACCGCGCCGGGCGCAAGGCGGCAAAGGCCTGGCTCGCCGCCAACTACGACGCCCTCGGCGTCCGCTCGACGCTCGATCTGAGGTCGGAGTTCATGTGAGCAGGGAACGCCGCGAGGATTCGTTCGCGGCGGTCCGTCAAATCCCGGCGCCGTCGATCTCGTCGGGTGGCGACGGCTCCGGGGCCGCGACCTTCTTAGGACGTGCGCCGGGCCGTTGGCTCGGCAGCGGCATCCAGCCGGAGAGCTCGACCTCGGCATAGACCACGCGGGCGAACGGGTCGGAGTCGTTAGCGACCCAGCCCTCCTCGCCCGAGCGCGCCGAGCGCGCCCAGCGCACCGTATCGATCTCCGCCGGTCCCTGCTCGGTGGCGCGCACGCGGGCGCGCACCAGCGTGCCGTCGCGCGGCGCCGTGCGCATCGGTTCCCATTTGGCGGACTCGGGTCTGGCCATGCACCAAGGATGGGGTGCATCGAGGCGGAGGGCAAGCGGTAAGCGGCCAAGCTTGCGCGCCGCCTCGCACCGTTTGCCCGCCTCGACTAGAGTGGTCGCCATGCCGACGCCACCGGAACTGGAAGCGATCCGCGCCGACATCACCACCCTCGACGTCGACGCAATCGTCAACGCCGCCAACCGCTCGCTGCTCGGCGGCGGCGGGGTCGACGGCGCGA
>CAYTXI010000156.1:0-3874 GCA_964441935.1 uncultured Bauldia sp. | reverse complement strand
TCGGCGAGCTCCGGGTCGGTCATGATCGTCGCCGGGTTGGAGTTGACGAGGATCACCCGGTAGCCCTCGGCTTTCAGCGCCTTCACCGCCTGGGTGCCCGAATAGTCGAACTCGCACGCCTGGCCGATGACGATCGGGCCGGCGCCGATGATCAGGATCGAGGAGATGTCGGTGCGCTTGGGCATGGGCGTTGCGGCGAACGAAACCCCGGTGCGGCGGCCGCTCCGGGGGCGCTTATCCTCGGCTGTTTCAGGCTAGGCGGTGCTTATAGGGGAAACAGCGGAGAGGGGGAAGCGGTCCCTTGTTAGCCGCTCGCTTACCATGCGGCTGAACAAGCCCACTTAGCCCCCCGTTAAGCTTCCTCGCGTAGGGTGGGCCGCCCGCAGCAGGGAGAAGGGCCAATGCCCGAGTTCAGGCTCCAGGACGGCGATTTCGGCGCCGACATGACCATCACATTCGGCGCCGGCGGCCTTTACCTGCCCGACCCGGAGCGGCCGGGGCTGAAGGCGCCGGTGCCGCTGGCCGAGGTCGCGGAGATCGACTCGGAACAGGCCGACGGCCTGCGGCCGGTGAAGGACGCGCTGTCGCTCGGTGCCATGGCGCTCCTTGGCGGTGGTTCGGGTGCGCTCGCCGCCGGCTTCTCGTCAGCGACCAAGGCCAAGGACGTCGTCTTCAACGTGCTTCTGCGTGACGGCCGGAAGTTCGTCGCCGTTGCCAACGCCAAGGCATACGCCGAGTTGCGCTCGGCGCACCTGGAGGCGCGCAGAGAAGCGCGGATCGAGCAGTTCGCGGATGACATGCCCCATCCGGCCGACGACATCATCGCCAAATACCTGAACGCGGCCGATCCCTCGTCGGTCGACACCGAGCCGGATGAAGTCGCGCCGCCGCCGGTCGCGCGCGCGCGGCCGCCGGTGCCCGAACCATCGAGCGCGGCCGCGGCGCTCCCCGAGCGGCCCGAGTTCGGTCGCCGCCGTCGCGACGATTAGGGCGCGGACCGTCCCGGCACCTGCGACATTTGCGGCCCTCGCATCGGATCCGTCACTTCCCATCTGCCACTTGAATGATTGCCGTGCCGCTTGCTTCCGCGCGGCCGGCGGGGAGTGACGATGAGCTACTATTTCGCCAAGACCGTGAAGCTGCCGTTCGACGCGGCCATCGCCAAGGTGACGGACGCCCTCAAGGAGCGCGGCTTCGGGGTGCTGACCACGATCGATGTCAAGGCGACGTTGAAGAAGAAGCTTGGCGCCGACTTCCGCTCCTACACCATCCTCGGCGCCTGCAATCCGCCGTTCGCCCACAAGGCGCTGACGGCCGAGGACAAGATCGGCACCATGCTGCCGTGCAACGTCATCGTTCAGGAAACCGAGCCCGGTACGGTGGAGGTCGCGGCCATCGATCCGGTGGCGTCCATGCAGGCGGTGGAGAACGCCGATCTCATGCCGATCGCCGGCGAGGTGCGCGAGATGCTGAGGGCCGCCGTTGACAGCCTGTGACGTGACGCCAGCGTAAACGGTGCAACCCGGCAGTCAGCGATATGTGCGTCGGAATCCGCTTGACGCGGATCGGCAACGCACCCACGTCGATGTCGGATCAATCACACCGGCGGCGCGGTTCGTGGCGCCGAGAAAGGGTCAGGCATGAGCGACAAGAAGGACAAGACCAACCGCACCTGGACGGAAGAGATCGAGATTGCCGGCGGGCAGCTCATCGAACGGGTCAAGGCCCTCATCGCCGAGGGCAACGTGCGCGAGCTGCGCGTCAAGGCGGCCGGCGGCCGGGTCATTTTCGAAATGCCGGTCACGGTCGGGGTGCTCGCCGGCGGCGCCGTGGCGCTGGCTGCCCCGTGGCTCGCCATCCTCGGCGCCATTGCGGCGCTGGTGGCGCGCGTCAAGGTCGAGATCGTGCGCGAAGCAGGCAAGGCGGCGCCGGCCGAGCCGACGAAGACCAGGACGAAGCGCAAGCGTGCGGCGGCCGGTTCGCGGGCGAAGGCGAAACGGGCCGGGGGCCGGCGGGTTGGCACCCGAACCCGGCGCACGCGTTGAGCGGCACCGCGCTGGACCGCGCCACATCAGCGACATCGATACCTTCGCCACCGACCGGTTGTGATCGTCACTGCGGCAGATAACCGAAGCGCGCCATCTGTTCGCGGTGGTCGGCGATGACGCGGTCCACCTGTGCCGGCGTGAGCACCTCCTGCCACTGGCCGACGCGGCCCTCGCGGAAGAACCGGTCCGCCGTCTCCAGCCGCTCGTTGAAACCGGTGCGCTCTTCGAGTTGGCGCAGCGTCGAGAAGGCCGAGCGCTCGATCGCCTCGGTAAGCTGCTCAGGGGTGCTGTTCATCAGCACATGGGTGGCGATCTTTCGGAAGGTTTCTGTCGGCCGCTCCACCATATCCTCGTAACGAACCACCAGCAGCGTCGGATCGTCTACCGCCGTCCACGTCATGACGTTCACCGACCACGAGCTGATCAGCGAAAACACCTGGCTAGCGTTCGTCGCCGAACCTAGCTCGGATGAGCCGACGTCGGAGATGGCCTGGTCGATGGAGATGTCGCGGAACTTGGCGTTGGAGACGACCACGTCGAGCGGGTTGCGCACCAAATAGACCGCGCCCGCCGTCAGCTCCGGCTGGATGAAGCGCACACCGAAGACGGTGACGTTGGCGTTGTGCGTCTTGAGCAGCACCGTGCCCTTGCTGTCCCGCACCAGCCGCTCCAGGACCTTCGGCCGCACCGTGGCGATCACCTCAGGCGACGCCGAGATCGGGTCGTAGCCCAGCGCCTCTTGATACAGAGGCGCCACCGAATCCGTGAAGGAGAAGGTCTCCTCGAGCCGGTCGAGGTCGAGCGGTGTCGTGTCCTGGCGGAGAATCCGGCGCAGGTTGGTCAGGAAGATACGCGCCCACGTGTTGCCCGAGCGCGGGAACGACGCCAGCCAGACAATACCGCGCGGGTTCGTCGGGTCGATCCTGATGGAGCGTTGTGGCGACGCGCCGAGTTCTCTCCCCGAATCATCGGTAGCTTCGGTCACCCGCATGATCTTTCCCGAGTCGGTTGGCGGACGCCCCTTGTCAGCGGTCGAGGGCGAGGGTGGACGGCACCGAGGCGGGTGCCGCTTCCTCCACCGCGAGACCGGTGGGCAGGCCGTCGAGGCTGACGCGGTTGTGCTCCCGGCGGTACGTGACCAGCCCCTCCTCGCCTTTGGACTTCGCCCAATTGTCCATCGACGGGCGCTCGCCGCGATAGTCGAACAGCGGCACGCCGTAGCCGCACGAGGTCTGCACGAGGTCGATGTCGAGGACAACGATCTGGCGCGCGCCCAGCGGCTCGTTGCCGTCGAAGTCGTCGGCCAGCATGTGCGTGTACATATCGCTGCCGCGGGCGACGACGCGGCCCTTGCCGTAGAGACGCAGGATCAGCGGCGGCCCTTCGACCGCGCACAGCATGATGGTGAGGCGACCGCCGGCGGTGATGTGGGCCGCGGTCTCGTTGCCGCTGCCGGTGCGGTCGAGGTAAGAGACGCGGTTGGGGCCGAGGATGCGCAGCATGTCCGTCGAGCGCGGCGACACGTTCACGCGCGCGCCACCGGCGGCCGAGGCGGTGAAGAAGATGCGCTGGCGCGCAATGAAATCGCGGTGGTTGTCCTCGAGCGCGGGGAACCGCTCGGCCATCTCATCCTCCGTTCGCTTCCATCATCTCCACGAAGCGCCGGAACAGGTAGCGCGAGTCGCGCGGGCCGGGCGACGCCTCCGGGTGGAACTGGACCGAGAACACCGGCGCATCCTTGAGCCGGATGCCGCAGTTCGACCCGTCGAACAGCGAAACGTGAGTCTCCTCAACCGTGTCCGGCAGAGACTTGGTGTCGACGGTGA
>CAYTXI010000155.1:1335-3906 GCA_964441935.1 uncultured Bauldia sp. | reverse complement strand
GCAAGGCCGGCGCCGATGCTTTCATCTATATCGGCGGCAACGACACCGCCGGCACCCTTGCGATCCTCGACCGCGAGGCCGGCGGCGGCATGGCTTTCGTCCACGCTCCGAAGACCATCGACAATGATTTGGCCGAAAACGACCACACCCCAGGTTTCATCTCGGCGGCGTGGTTCGTCGCCCAGGCGTTCCTCAGCATCGATCTCGATTTCCGCGCCATGCCCGGCATCTACGTTGGCATCGTCATGGGCCGTCACGCCGGGTTCCTGACCACCTCGGCCGCCGCGTGGCGTCGCGACGAGACCGATGGCCCGCACCTGGTCTACGTGCCGGAGGTTCCCTTCTCGGTCGACAAGCTGCTCGCTGACATCCGCGCCGCCCGCGAGCGCTATGGTCGCTGCATCGTCGCCATGTCCGAGGGCGTCACCACCGAGGGTGGCGGCGCGCTCGCCGAGAGCCTGATCCCGCCGAGCCGCCTCGAGCGCGACGCCCACGGCAACGTGCAATTGTCCGGCGGCGATCTCGGCTTGGCGCTGCAAGAGCGGATCAAACAGGAGTTTCCGAAGGTGCGCGCCCGCGTCGACACCTTCGGCTATCTACCGCGCGGCTTCGTCGGCGCCGTTAGCGACCTCGACCGCAAGGAGGCCTTCGATGTCGGCGCCTTCGCCGTCAGGGCAACCAGCGAGCGCAGCGGCTCCGTCGCCCTTCAGTACGCCGATGGCGAGACACGGCTGGCCGTCGTCCCACTTGCCGCCGTCGCTGGCAAGACGCGTCACCTCCCGGAGGCGTATTTCGACGCGGCCGCGAGCCACGTCACTGGCGCCTGCAAGGCCTATCTCGACCGCCTGTTGCCACCGCCGCCGATGATCTCGACTAGCCTTCTGTGAAGCCATCACCACGCGCACGCCAATCCGCTTACCAAACCTAAAAGGTTTGAGGGCAAACTAATTGCCAACCCTTCCGCGTTCGCGCTATAGCCGCTGGGAACGTGGTCGGCGAGCGACTGAAACGGTCCGGGCAACGGACCGCCGTTAGGGAGGCGTGGCGGGTGTACACCGCAAGTACGGCGTTGCTGGAGGCCCTACACCGGGCCGGTGTCTCGTACGTATTTGCGAATTTCGGCAGCGACCATCCCGCCATCATCGAGGCCATCGCCGAAGCGCGGGTCTCCGGCCGCGGCATTCCCGATGTCGTCACCTGCCCGAACGAGATGGTGGCGCTGAGCTGCGCCCACGGCTACGCTCAGCTCTGCGGTCGCGCCCAGGCCGTCCTCGTCCACGTCGACTGCGGCACCCAGGCGCTCGCCGGCGCCATCCACAATGCTGCCCGCAACCGGGTACCGGTGTTCATCTTCGCCGGGTTGACGCCGATGACCCAGCACGGGGAGCTCACCGGCAGCCGCAATGAGTTCATCCACTGGCTGCAGGACACCCGAGACCAGCGCGGCATCGTCCGTCAGTACGTCAAGTACGACAATGAGCTCCGCACGCCCGCCAACGTCACCGAGATCGTCAATCGCGCTCTCCAGTTCGCTGCGAGCGATCCCATGGGCCCCGTTTACTTGGTTGGTTCCCGCGAGATCATGGAAGCAGCCGCCGAGCCGGCTGCCGACGGCCCGGCCCCGGTTCCTCTCGCCCCGCGGGCGCTTGACGCTGATGCGGTCGAACATCTGACCGCGGCGCTTGCCGGTGCTCGGCGCCCGCTGATCGTCACATCGTACCTCGGCCGCCGCCCGGCCGCCGTTGGCGCGCTTGTCCGTCTGTGCGGGCGGCTCGGCATCGGGGTGCTCGAGTCAGCGCCGAGCCATGTCAACTACCCGCACGACGACGATCTTTACCAGGGCAATCAGTGGAGCCAGCCGGTTCAGAACGAAGCGTTAGCCGACGCCGACGTCGTTCTCGTGATCGACAGCGACGTTCCGTGGATACCGGCGGTCAGCCGGCCGAGCCCCCAGGCCGCGATCTACCACGTCGACGTCGATCCGCTGAAGGACTACGCCCCGCTCTGGGGGATAGCGGCTCGGCGGGCGTTCCAGGCCGACGCCCTGACCGCCATCCGCCAGATCAACGCCCACCTCGATCACGGGTCGATCGACACCGATGCGGTTGCCGAACGCACCCGTCACTACGCCGCCCGCCATCGCCGCCGCGCCGAAGCCCTCGCCCAGCGCGAGCGACCCGACGCCGACGTCATCACGCCGGAATTCCTCACCGCTTGTGTGCGCCGGTTGATCCCGGGTGACGCCATCGTCCTCAACGAAGGTATCACCAACTACAGCGTCATCGCCGACCATATCGGCCAGCGCGATTCAGGCACCGTGTTCACCAGTGGCGGCTCGTCTCTCGGCTGGCATGGCGGGGCTGCGATCGGTGCCAAGTTGGCCGCCCCGCAACGCACGGTCGTCGCGTTGACCGGCGACGGCAGCTATCTATTCTCCGTCCCCTCAACCGTGCACTGGATGGCACGCCGGAACCGCACGCCCTTCCTCCAGGTCATCTACAACAACCGCGGCTGGCGGGCGCCGAAGTTCTCACTCCTGGCGGTGCACCCGGACGGCTACGCCAGTCGCGC
>CAYTXI010000155.1:0-1235 GCA_964441935.1 uncultured Bauldia sp. | reverse complement strand
GACGCCGATCAAATCTCTGCCCCAACGCTGTTCCGCGCCTTCCACAGCTCGTTGTAGATGCGCTCAACGTCACGTCTGATGCAGAGCTTGGTGCCTGGTGTCAGCACCGTCGCCGCGCCGGCGGCAATGGCGAAGATCAACGCATCCTCGTTGGATCGCCCCTGCGACAAGGCAAGGGTCATCGCGGCGAGGAAGCTGTCGCCGGCGCCGACCGCCGACCGTGATCGGATCTTCGGCGACCACATACGCACCGCCGCCTCGCTATTGACGAGCAGCGCACCGGCGGCGCCCATCGTGACCGTGACGATCTCGGCGCGGCCCCTCCGCACGATTTCCGCCGCGGCGTCGCGCGCCGACTCGTCGTCGAGGCGGCGTCCGACCAGGTTTTCCAGTTCGCCGAAGCTCGGCTTGAGCAGGTAGACCGGCGCCCGCTCCAGCGTTGCGCTCAGCCCGCGGCCGGAACTGTCGAGGATAAACTTGGCGCCCTTGTCCGCGACGATTTCCGCGATCCTCGCCAGAACGTCGTCCGGCGCGCCGTTCGGCAGGCTGCCACTGGCGACGAAGTAGTCGAACTCGGCACTGCGCACCGCCTCGAAACACGCCTCCAGCTCCGCCGGCGAAATCTCGGGCCCGGCGGGAATGAACCGGAACTCGTGCCCGCTCTCCCGCTCAAAAACCGTTAGGCTTATCCGGGTCAGTCCGGCTATCGGCACGATCGTGCGCTCGATCGGAATCTCGCCAAGCATCTTGTCGAGCATCGCTCCGGTGAAACCGCCGCCGGTGCAGATGACCTTCGCGCTGCCACCCAGCTCGGTGATCGCGCGAGCGACGTTCACGCCGCCGCCGCCCGGGTCGTAGCTCTCGTTGTCTGTCCTGATCTTGTGAGTCGGCCTGACCAGATTGGCGTGGCTGGACACGTCGATGGTCGGGTTGAGCGAGAACGTTACGATCGACATCTGGCCCTCTCTGCGCCGCGGTTACCGCCATTAATCACCGCTACACCCTCTCGGGAAAGGTTGCGAGGCCACTTGGTTTTGATGACCTATTTACCTTTCGCTGCGCAATATCCGCTGGGGACGGGCGAAAGACTGCGTCAAATAGCGGGAGCAGCAGCCGGTGGAATCGTCGCATCCCTACCTTGGCCGGATTATTGCCGTTACCGGCGCCGGCGCCGTCGCGCGTCTCTTCGAGAGGATGCACAGCGACGACCCCGATGAGCCGGCCCTGACCATCGG
>CAYTXI010000154.1:0-3998 GCA_964441935.1 uncultured Bauldia sp. | reverse complement strand
GATCGATCGGCGGCGTGGTGATGAGCGACAGCTCGCGCACGCCAGTCAGCGCCAGTTGCAGCGTACGCGGGATCGGCGTCGCGGAAAGCGTCAGCACGTGGACGTCGGCCTTCAGTTCCTTCAGCCGCTCCTTGTGGCGGACGCCGAAGTGCTGCTCCTCGTCCACGACCAGGAGGCCGAGGTCGCGGAAGGCGATGCCCTTGCCGAGCAGCGCATGGGTGCCGACGACGACGTCGAGCGAGCCGTCGGCGATGCCAGCCTTGACGGCGGCGAGATCTCTGGCGCCGACCAGGCGCGAGGCCTGGGCGATCTTGACGGGCAGGCCGGCGAAGCGCTCGGCAAAAGTCTTGTAGTGCTGGCGGGCGAGCAGCGTGGTCGGAACGATCACCGCCACCTGTTTGCCGGCCATCACCGCGACAAAGGCGGCGCGCAGCGCCACCTCGGTCTTGCCGAAGCCGACGTCGCCGCAGATCAGGCGGTCCATCGGCCGGCCGGCGGCGAGGTCGGCGATGACGGTGTCGATGGCGGCGTCCTGGTCCTCGGTCTCCTCGTAGGCAAAGCGGGCGGCGAACTCATCGTAGGCGCCTTCCGGCGGGGTGAGCGCCGGCGCTTGCCTCATCGCCCGCGCCGCGGCGACCTTGATCAGGGCCGCGGCCATGTCGCGGATGCGTTTCTTGACGCGGGCCTTGCGCGCCTGCCAAGCAACGCCGCCGAGCTTGTCGAGGGCGATCTCGGCCTCTTCGGAGGCATAGCGCGACAACAGGTCGATGTTCTCGACCGGCAAATAGACGCGGTCGTTGTCGGCGTAGCGGATCTCCAGGCAGTCGTGGGGGGCGCCGGCCGCCTCTATGGTGCGCAGCCCATGGAAGCGGCCGATGCCGTGGTCGATGTGGACGACGATGTCGCCGGCGGAAAGACCGGTGACGTCGGTGAGGAAGTCGGCCGGCCGCCGCCGCGCGTGTGGGCGCACTAGTCGGTCGCCGAGGATGTCCTGCTCGCCGATGACGGCGAGGTCGGCGGTCGTGAACCCGGTCTCGATGCCGAGAACGGCGAGCCCGGTCACGTCGGCGTCGAGGGATTCGGCTTCCGGCCAGCCGGCAACGGGCTGGAGCCTGGTCAGCCCGTGGTCGACCAGCACCTGGCCCATGCGGTCGCGGGCGCCCTCGCTCCAGCAGGCGACCGTCACCCGCCGGCCCTCTCCCATGAGCGCGCGGACGTGGGCGATCACCGCGTCGAAGACGTTGACGCCCTCGGCCCCGCGCTCGGCGGCAAACGTCCGTCCGCCGCGGCCGCCGATGTCGATGACGTCTGGGGCTTCGGGCTGCGCGAACGGCGTCAGACGCGCCGAGGCGCGCTCGGCGAGCAGCGCCTTCCATTCGTCCGCCGTGAGGTAGAGCCGGTCCGGCGGCAGAGGCTTGTACGGAGCGCCGCCGCCGGTCGCGCCCACGTCCATGGCCGCCCGCCGGGCCTGGTAGTGGTCGGCGATCTGATCGAGGCGTTCGCCGGTCGCCTCGTCGGCGAGGTGGTCGAAGACGACCGGCGTGTCGCCGAGGTAGTCGAACAGCGTCTCCATTTCGCCGGCGAACAGCGGCAACCAGTGCTCCATGCCGACGTAACGGCGGCCTTCGCTGATGGCGTGATAAAGGAGGTCGTCACGGTCGGCGGCACCGAAAAGGGCGACATAGCCCTCACGGAAGCGGGCGATGGTCGCTGGCGACAGCACCATCTCGCTCGCCGGCGTCAGGTCGATGCGCTCGCGCGATGCGGTCGTGCGTTGGGTGTCGGGGTCGAAGGTGCGGATCGATTCCAGCGTGTCGCCGAAAAAGTCGAGCCGCACCGGCTCCTCCGAGCCGGCGGCGAAGAGGTCGAGAATGCCGCCGCGCACGGCGTACTCGCCGGCCTCGCGGACAGTCGGCACGCGCAGGAAGCCGTTCCCCTCCAGCCAGCGGATCAAGTCGTCCATGGGCACGCGGTTGCCGGGTGCGGCCGATAGCGCGCCGCCGGCAACCGCGGTCCGCGGCGGGACGCGCTGGAGGCCGGCGTTGACGGTGGTGAGCACGATCGTCGGCTTGTCGACCGGCTCCGTCAGCCGCGACAACGTCGCCATACGCCGCGCGACGACCGCCGCGTGCGGCGACACCCGGTCGTAGGGCAGGCAGTCCCAGGCGGGGAATTCCAGCACGTCGACGTCGGGGGCGAAGAAGCGAATGGTGCGCTGGACTTCGTCGAGGCGGCGGCCGTCGCGGGCGACGAACGCAACGAGCTTCGCCTCCCCTGCCCGCGCGAGATCGGCAACGACCTTGCCGGTCAGGCCGTCCGGCACCGCGGCAATCGTCACCGCGCCGGGGTGACTGAACGCAGAAGCGAGGGTTTGGGCTGGCTGGCGCATCGGGTCACCCGCCATTGTGGAATGCGATCAGACGGGCGAGGAACGGCGAGCGCTGATCGTCGGGCACCGGGGTTTCGCCCGTCACCCAGGCGAGCACCACCGGGTCCGGCACGTCGAGCAGCGCCTCGAACGACGCAAGCTCGTCACCATCGAGTTGATCGAGACACGCGTCGGCGAAGCGGCCAAGGATCAGGTCGACCTCGCGCATGCCGCGATGCCAGGCGCGGAACTTGATCCGCCGCCGGCGCACGGCGTCCGTCTCCCCTCGCCCGTCGCTCGTGTCCATCGAACGCACCCGCCCATAGCAGAACGGCGCCGGGCCGAATCCGGGCCCGTCGCTCCGCCGCTCATATAGCGGGCGGGGCCGGGTTTGTCAGGTGGCGACAGCGATGGCCTGCCGCTCAGCGACCAACGAGCCGCTGCAAGTGTTCCGGGTAGCGGGCGCCTTGCACGGAGTCGGCGAAGCACATCGTGTGAGCTATCCGCATCCTTTGCACGAAGGGGGTCAGGCGTGGGGTCGACGAACACCCTCCCTCCACCTTGTGCGGGGCGATTTAGCAGACACCCGTCCACCTGGCAGAGGCTTTTGCGACAGGCCAGCCCCTCAGTCTGCGTCGTTTCCGTATTGATGGTAGCGCATGCCAGCGCCGGGGATTTCCGAGAGCCCTTGCAGTGGGCCAGGTTCCTCAATCTGACGCATGCCGAAGTGATTGTATCGATGGCAGAAACGAGTGAAGCGACTCTCTCCGAATCCGTCGAGGTACCGGATTTCGCCCCACACGTAGAGATGGGCTTTTCCGTCGCAAAACGGCCCGACTCCAGCTTGGGCAAATGCGCAGTTCTGGGAGCGCATCATCAATGTGCCCGGTGGCACTACGTTGCGCCCATAGAAACGCGTCTCATCTATAGGAAAATCGCTCCGCTTCCCGTCGGGGCTGATCTCTCCGCATATGAACCAGCGGACCTCACGGGCCGGCAGGTGTCCAACATTCCTAACGCCGATTTTGGCAACGCTCATGCCCAACGTTTCGATAATTCCGAAGGGCGAAATGCCGTGTCCCTCTACAGCCAAATACGCTCGCTGAAGGATACGCGTGGCTTTGTGCTGACGGCGGCCACTGAGCCAAGTGACAATCCAAAGACCAACGGACGATATCGCCAGAAAAAGCGAGAAAACTGCGATCCACAACTTGAAGAATGAAATTGGGTCGCTAATCGTCCGCTACCAGACCCATTCTACATTTTCGCTTCGATGTGCGGCGGGGGCGCCGCTTGCTTCACTTTGTTCGGCGGTTGGTTGATTGTCAGAAAATGGGGACGGCTGTGACCATGCGGACTCAGCCATCCCCGTCAGTAGGAAACTTGCGAGGATCAGAGCGATAAGATGCGCTTTGCGCGACCGCTCCAGCATTGTCCCACGCAAGCGCCCCAGGATCGAGCACCGGAGCGCGCGGAGCCACGCGAGCCACGCATCACGTTCAGCGTCGACAGCCATTCCTTCGGATGTGAAATGCTGCCCGCCGTCGGCTTCAACGACCAGGCCAGCTGACAAACAGGCGAAGTCGACGAGGTGCTTGCCAATCGGAACTTGGCGACGGATGTGCGAATT
>CAYTXI010000153.1:0-4152 GCA_964441935.1 uncultured Bauldia sp. | reverse complement strand
TCATGGTGACCGCGTACTTGAACACCTCGCGCCCGTGCATGCGCACGTGGCCGACCGTTCCGGTCGACGACGGTCCCCCGTCGACGTAGAGCTTGTCCCTATAGCGGCCGTCCGATCTCAGGTGGGCCGTCAGCAGCCCGCGGTCGCCGTTGGCGCCGGACTGCGTCAAGCGACCGAGCACGACCGCACCGGCCCCGTCACCAAACAGCACGCATGTCGACCGGTCGGTCCAGTCGAGAATGCGCGAGAAGGTCTCGGCGCCGATCAGCAACAACGTCTCCGCCTGCCCGGCGCGAATGAGCGCATCGGAGGTAGCAAGGGCGTAAATGAAGCCGGTGCACACCGCCTGCAGGTCGAAGGCCGCGCCGTGGGTCATGCCGAGCTTTTCCTGGACCGTGACCGCGGCGGCCGGAAACGTGTTGTCCGGGGTCGAGGTCGCCACGACGATCATGTCGATGTCGGCGACCGTTAGCCCTGAGTCGTCGAGGGCGCGGCGCGCCGCCGCTGCCGCAAGGTCGGACGTGAGCTCCCCGTTTCCGACCACATGACGCTGCTTGATCCCCGTCCGTTGGCGAATCCATTCGTCCGAAGTCTCGACCATCTGGGCGAGATCGGCGTTGGTCAGAACCTTCTCGGGCAAATAGCTGCCACTACCGAGCACCACGGAGCGCACGGAGTTCACATCGCACCCGTATTCGCGACATTCCCGAATTCCGCGACCGCGCCGCGGTAAGCCGACAGTTCCTGATTGATTTTGTCGACAACGCCGCTGCGCGCCATGCTGTATCCGATCTCGATAGCGGCGGCGAAGCCCTCCGCGTCGGCGCCGCCGTGGCTTTTGATGACGATTCCGTTGAGCCCGAGGAATACGCCGCCGTTCATGCGTCGCGTGTCGAGCTTGTGCCTCAGTCCGTCGAAGGCGCCCCTTGCCAGGAAGAAGCCGATACGGGCGAACGGCGACTGGGTCATGGCATCGCGCAGATAGCTGGCGATCTGCCGCGCGGTGCCTTCGGCCGTTTTCAGCGCGATGTTGCCGGCGAATCCCTCCGTGACCACCACGTCGACCGTACCCTGGCCGATGTCGTCGCCCTCGACGAAGCCAGTGTAGGCAAGGTGCGGAAGGTCGGCCTCCTTCAGCATTTGTCCGGCGTTGCGGATCTGATCCACTCCCTTGACCTCCTCGACCCCGATATTGAGGAGGCCGACGCTCGGCCGCTCCTTGTTGAACACCGCCCGCGCCATTGCGGCGCCCATTACAGCCGACTCGAACAAGAGCTCGGCATCCGCCCCGATGGTTGCGCCACAATCGAGCACGATGCTCTCACCGCGCAACGTCGGCCACAGCGCGGCGATTGCCGGGCGATGGATCTCCGAGGCTCCATGCAGGCAGAATTTCGCCATCGCCATCAACGCGCCGGTATTACCGGCTGAGACGGTGAAGTCAGCGCCGCCCGATTTGACCGCCTCGATCGAACGCCACATGCTCGACCGCCAGCGGCCGCGGCGCAACGCCTGACTCGGCTTGTCGTCCATGCGCACCGCCACGTCGGTGTGCTCGAAGCGGGACGCGGCCTTCACCCTCGGGTGGAGATCCAGGATCGGGCGAACGACTGCCTCGTCGCCGAACAGCATGAAGGCAAGGTCGGGGCGCCGGGCCAGCGCAATCTCGGCCCCCGGCACGACGACCTCGGGTCCCCTGTCGCCTCCCATGACGTCCAACGATGCAGTGACGGTCGCCGCCATCGAGCCCCTTATGCAAGTTCGATCGCCGGAACTGCCGTCTGAACGGTCCGGCTCGGCCGCGCGACCGCGAAAGAACGTGCACATTACAGGCTTCGGCTGGCCAGACAAAGGCTCACCGCCCAAAACTGCGGCACGCTAACGTTTTGGCGGCTCCCGCCTGGCCAGCTCCGCAAGCACGGCGAACGGCGAATCACGGGTGTCGTCCCGTGCCCCCGTGGCCTCGGCCGGCAGCGTCGCGTCCGGCGCGCGCGGGTAAGGGTCGATGGCCATCACGAAATGCTCCTCGGCCAGCGCGCCGAGATCGATCGTCGGCCCGGCCAGCACCTCCGGCGGATCGAGTTGATCGGGGTCGATCATTACCTCGGCCCCCGGCTTCGGCGATTTCGGCGCCTCGGGCGAACTGGGCGCGACGAAGCGCACGGACACCGGCTCGTCGATGTGCTGTTCGACCGGCGCCAGACTGACAACGCACGTCTGCACGATGTCGCCGACGACGCGACCGCTGAGCGTAACGCCCCCGCCCGCCTCCGGCGACAGGGTCGCACTCGCCGACAGGGCCTCGACCGCGACCAGGCCGTAAGCGGCGGCCAGAGCCGCACGTTGCACCGGGCTGGCTACGATCTCCACGTCTACCCCAGCCGCTGGAATATCGGCGGCCACCACCGGCCGCGACAAGATCCGCATGTCGCTCACGACCCCGCCTCCGCCCGAGCGAAGGCCCCCGGATGCGGAAACACTGGCGGCGCGTCGAGAAGCGCCGCCGCGCCGCGTCCCGCAAGCGCCTCCGACGTCGCCATAGCGTACGCCGCGAGCGCCGTCGCCGACGTCGGCGAAACACCCACGACATTCCGGCCGATCGCCTGCGCGAGCCCCACGGGATCGCGCCTGGCAAGGCTCCTGCCGTAGGCATCTGCACGCCCATAGAAGCGCTCGGCCATCTGGCGCATGCGCCGAGGCACGGCGAGGTCGCCGATCCCAAGCTCGCGCAGCGAGCGATCCATGTCGAGGCAGAAGAAATCGAAAATCCGCTGCCCGATGGCCCGTTCAGACTCGCCACCGATCTTGAGCCGCTCGATCACTATCACTGTATGCACAATCACCATCTCGAACCGCCCCGCCACCGTGTCGGGAACGCCGAGGTCGACGTAGAAGGCGGCGGAGCGGGCCTGCGCCACGATGGCGCCGTAAAGGCCCGATGCAATGCGCGCCGCTTCGCGATCCCGACGGTAACGGCGGTCGAACATGGACGTTTTCCTTACCTTCGGGACCCAGACACATTGCAACCCGGCCTAGCCCACGCTAGGGGGATTGCCAAGATCGCTCAACTCCCAGGAAAGACGCCTTGAAGTATCGCCTGCCGCCCCGGAAGACCGCCCTCCCCCTCTCCTCGCGATGGACAATCGCCGCGGCCGCGGTGGTCCTTCTGAGCGTAGTCTCCGCGTGCTCGACCTCTGGCGGCGGTCGTGGCTTCAGCCAGACGACCCAGCACGGTTATGTAGTCACGCCCTATTCCCTCGAACAGGTGCCGGTCGGCTCCAGCAAGGATCAGGTGCTGATCGCGCTCGGATCGCCGTCAACGACGGCCAACTATGGCAACGACGTCTTTTACTACATCAGCCAGACCCGACACCGAGCCGTCGCCTTCATGCCGGAGAAGGTTGTCGATCAGCGCATCGTCGCGGTCTATTTCGACGAGAACGACGAAGTCGAACGGATCGCCAACTACGGCCTCCAGGATGGCAAGGTCTTCGACTTCATCAGCCGCACTACGCCGACCGGCGGCGCCGACGAGAACTTCCTGCAACAAGTGCTTTCGGGCGTGATCGGCGTCGGACCGCGGCGGCCGTTCTAGGAGCGGCCAGCCTGACGCCGCGGCGCGCCAAGGTATCCCTGACAACCTGACTGGGGCGATCCGACCCGCGCGTACCGGCGCCTGCGCGCGTCTCGCCCTCTCAGTGTGCCAGAACCGCCAGCAGCAACAACGCCACGATATTCGTGATCTTGATCATCGGGTTGATGGCCGGGCCGGCGGTGTCCTTGTACGGGTCGCCGACGGTGTCACCGGTGACCGCCGCCTTGTGGGCTTCCGACCCCTTGCCGCCGTAGTTGCCGTCCTCGATGTACTTCTTGGCGTTGTCCCAGGCCCCGCCGCCTGCCGTCATCGAGATGGCGACGAAAAGGCCGGTGACGATGACCCCGAGGAGCATCGCGCCGACCGCCGAGAATGCTGCCGCCTTGCCGCCGATCCAGTTGATGACGAAGAAGACCACGATCGGCGACAGCACCGGCAGCAGCGAGGGGATGATCATTTCCTTGATCGCAGCGCGGGTCAGGAGATCGACGGCGCGACCGTAGTCCGGCCGTTCGGTTCCCGCCATGATCCCCGGCTTCTCGCGGAACTGGCGGCGC
>CAYTXI010000152.1:0-4155 GCA_964441935.1 uncultured Bauldia sp. | reverse complement strand
CCCACGCATCGGTCGCGACCACCCGCGCCCCATCGGCGGTGAAACGCGTGACCTCGTCGCCGCGATGGCGTTGCCAGCCGAGCAAGCCGCCTGCTGCATCGTAGAGGTAGGTATCCCGCCACGCCCTAGCCGGAAACACCAGGGGATCGACGTAGCGCTCGGGGTGGCCGGCATAGTCGATTTCGGCGATCTGGCCGTCGGCGCGGTAGGTCCGTTCCTGGTCGCCGGGGTAGAGCAGACTGATCAAGGCGGGGGCCGACAGGTTCTTGCCGTTGTCGGCGAAGACGCCGATGTCGACGCGGTCGCTGGCGATTGCCGGTTGCCCGGCGATGGCATGGCGTTCGTGCCAGGGAACCGTGATCTCGGCGACGCTTCCGTTGTCCGTCAGCGGACGGATGACAATACGGTCCTCGTCGCCGCCCAGAACCACCCACCTGAACACTAGCGGGCGACCATTGGGGTCGACGGTATCGCCGGCATCGATGACCAACCGCTTTTCGAATGCGGTGGCGCGCACCGCGCGGCCGATCGCCGAGGGTGTGTCGAACAACATTTCCGAACCATCAGGCAGCTCGCCGCGGCTTTCGTCGGTGACGCGCAATCTGACCATGGGAGGAATCTCGTCGGGCTTGAGGTCGTGTGCGCGCTCGACCATGGCGGCGACGTCGAGCTTGTCCCCGGCGAAGACGCTGGGATGGGCGTTGCCGTCGAGATAGTCCGCCTCGCTCATCCCCGCCTGCCGGAAGATCCACTGGATGGTCGGGGCGATCAGGTTCTTTTGCACGAGCTGCAACTTCACGACTGGCCGAAACGCCGCCAGGATGCTGGCGACCGCTTCAACCAGCGGCTGGTCGGAACCGGAGGAGCCGCGCGAGATCAGGAGGTATGGCGTATTGGCGGTGATGACATCGCCGACGTCGCGGGCGAAATCGCGGTGCGCCGGATAGACGTAGATCTGGTTGCTCGCGTCCTGCTGGAACAGCCGCGCTACCCCCGTCGGCGAGGTCAGCGCCTGGCGCGCAAGGCTCCGCCAATATGGACCCTTTGTCTCCGCCAGCGAAGCGTTGCCGATCGTCGCGGCGTTGAACACGTCGAGCGTCGTAACATCATCGACCGTGCCCGCCACCGCCCGCGAAATGGTGAAGGCGCTGCGCATCTCCTCCAGGAAGTTGTGCGGGTAGGTGTCCGTGCCGAGCCCCAGGTTCACACCCTGGCGGGCATAGCTCCCGAACGTATTCATGGCGATCCCGCGGCGCATGAACACGGTAGGGCAGTGCGCGACTGTGGCGCCTGTATCGCGCAGCAGGCCCAGGTCGCCGCGCGTCGGCCAATGCAGCCAGGGGTGGTGGTCGAGGAAGATGCCGTGGCCGATGATGGTTTGGTGGCCGAGCGCGCCGATGCTGTGGAGCCAACCGATCGGCGTCTTGCCGTGACGCCGGAACATCTCGTGGAACTCGTTGACGCTCTGCGCGGCATGGATCTGCAAGGGAAGTCGGCGCTCTACCGCGTAGTCGTAGGCGTCGCGGATCAGCTCCGGCGAGCAGGTGTCGACCTGCGCCGGGCAGAGCATGCCGCTCAGCCGGCCTGACGGATGCTGGTTGGCAAGATCGATCAGGCGCCGGGCCTCCTCGAAGGCTTGGCGCCCGGCCTTTTTGTCCCATGCGTACTCGAGCTGGTGGCCGTTCCTGGTGAACCAGCGCGCGTCGCGGAACATGGGCGCCGCCACCGCGCGGATGCCTGCCTCGGCCAGTGTGTCGATCCAACCCTCGAAGGGGATCGACAGGTCGACCACGGTCGTCACGCCGCTCATCAAGAGCTCGGCAAGCGCGACCTGCATGGCCGCGACCGCCCCGTCCCGGTCGTTGCCGAAGACGCCCAGAAATTCATACAGCGAGCTGTGCCAGAAGCCGGGACTGCGGGTCTCGTCGGTGATGCCCTTGCGCAAGGGCTCGCTCGAGGGATGGGTGTGAATGTTGACGAAGCCGGGGAGAAGAAGACGGTTCGTGCAGTCGATCTCCACGTCGGCGGCACCGGCATAGCCCTTGCCGATGAAGACGATGTCGGCACCCTTGATCGCCACATCGGCCCCGCAGCGATAGACGTGCGCCGCCCGCGCATCGTCCCATGCGACGACCCAGGCGACGTTGCGAAAAACCGTTGTGGCTGTCATCGGTTGCTCCCGCTCACGCACCTCGAAGTCCGCCGTACGCCGCCCAGCTGACGCCGGCCAGGAAGCCCGCGTCGACTACGAGATTGGCCCCGGTCACGCCGCTGCTTTGCGGGCCAATCAGCCAAGCCGCAGCCCGTCCAATCTCGATCGGCTCCACCAGGCGTCCCAGCGCGGCATGGCGTGTCATGTCGTCCTTCGAAAGGGCGCCGACCTCGACGGCCTTCTCCAGCGCAGGCGTGCGCGTGAAGCCCGGCGAGATCGCGTTGACGCGAACGCCCTTGGGCCCCCACTCCGCCGCCAAGGTCAATGTCAGGTTGATGACGGCGGCTTTCGCAGGCCCATACCCGTGCACCGGCGCGGAACTGTTGCCGGTGATCGAGGCGATGTTGACGATGGAACCATGGCCTCGCTGCGCCATGCGGGCGCCGACGGCCCGGCACATCAGGAAGGTGCCCTTGAGGTCGACGGCGATCTCGCGGTCCCAGTCGCTCATGCGTACCCGATCCGGCGCATGCATCTTTCCCAGGATGCCCGCTGCGTTGACAAGGCCCGCTGTCGGACCGTGACGCGCCTCGATCGCCGCCACGCCCGCCGAAACTTGGGCCTCGTCGGACACATCGAGCGGCTGGTCCCAAAGCAAGGCCGACCCCGGAAGCTCGACCTCGCTGCGCGGCTTGATGTCGACGATGACGGGAGTGAAACCGATCTCGACCAGGGCTGCGACAGTGCCGGCACCGATGCCGCTCATGCCGCCGGTGACGATCACGGTTTGGCTCTGATCCGACATGATCAGCCTCCTTCAGCCCCCGGCTCGGACGGCAGCAGCAATTTCATCGCGCAAGACGCGCTTGAGAATCTTTCCAGACGGATTGCGTGGGAGTTGATCGCGCACGATCAGCCTTGTCGGAACTTTGAACCCGGCAAGATGGCGACGGCAATGCTGGGCAAGCGCCTCGTCGCTCAGGGATTGCCCAGGGCCGAGGACGACGACCGCTACGGGGCGCTCGCCCCACTTCTCGTCCGGCACGCCGATGACGGCGACCTCCCGCACCTGGGGCAGCTCATAGATGACGCGCTCCACCTCCGATGAAGCGATGTTCTCGCCGCCGGAGATGATCATGTCCTTCTTGCGATCGGTGAGGTAGAGGAAGCCTTCTATGTCGAGGTGGCCGATGTCGCCGGTCCTGAACCAATCCCCGAAGAAGGAGGCTTTGGTTGTGGCCGGGTCGCGCCAATAGCCTTGCGCCACCTTCGGCCCACGCAGGCAGATTTCGCCGCTTTCGCCGGCGGGAAGGGTCTGCCCCTCCTCATTGCGGATCTCGATCTCGACGTGGGCGAGCGCGCGGCCGACGGAGCCGATTTTCTCGATCTCGCGCCCCGCCTCCATCAGCGTGTCGCCGCTGCAGCTTTCCGTCAGCCCATAGGCATCGATATAGCGAGCCGTCGCGAAGAACTCGGAAAAGGCGCGAATGCGGCCTTCGGGCGTACGCTCGCCGCCTCCGACGACCCAGCGCAGGCTGCGCACGTCATACTGCGCACGGCTCGGGAGCGTCAGGATCGCGCTCAACATCACGGGTGCGAGCCAAGCCCCCGTCAGCTTCTCCCTCTCTATGGACGCGAGAGCGGTCGCCGGCTCGAAATCCCGGTGGATGCAGAGCATGCCGCCCATCCAGAGCACGGCGATGCCCGGAAGATCGAAGGCACCCACGTGGTAGAGCGGTCCGGTGACGAGAAGCCGGTCGTTGCTGTTGAGCCCCAGCGCCATCACGTGGTCCATGCACTTCCAATAGAAGTTGGAATAGGTGTGCACCACCCCCTTGGGGTGGGCGGTCGTGCCGGACGTGTACATCAGGCGGAAGAGGTCGTGCGGCTGCCGGACCTGCATGGGTGGCCGCGCGTCGTCCCCGGCAAGCTGCGTACTGTCCGCCTGGGCCGCCTCATCGAGGAGGGCGACACGCGGCAGGTTCTCCACGGTGGCGGCGAAC
>CAYTXI010000151.1:0-4162 GCA_964441935.1 uncultured Bauldia sp. | reverse complement strand
CCTCGACTTCGATGTAGGTCTTGAAGGCGCCGTTGACCATGATGTCGGCGATGTCATCGCGGGCGAGGAGCGGCTCAAGCGGCCCGAGGCCCAGAACGTCGTTGCAGATGTCCTCAAGCAGATCTTCCTGCTCGGCAATGGACATCACAATGTTTTTGAGGGCGATGATGTCGTTGACGATGTCGCGGATCTCCTCGCGCGCCGACTCGGTGTCGAGACGTGCGAGCTGCGACAGGTCGATGGTGTCGATCAGGGCCGAAAAGACAGTCGACTTGATGTCGTAGAAATTTTCCGAGCGGCGGACGCTCGAGCCCTCGCTGACGGCCGGACGCGGACGCGCCGGCTCGGACGGCGTGCGGCGTGTCCCCGCCGACTGGGCTGGTTCGGCGGCCTTCGGCTCGGCGCGCGGCGTCGCTGCCGCCGGTTGGGGACGGGCAGCCTCAACCTTTTCCGCCGGCTCGGCCGCCGGAGTAGATGGCGGGACGCCGCTGGTACCGCCTGACCCGCGCTTGCCGAACATAAGGCTCCCCGTTAGGCGCTCTTCTTGCCACGCAGCCGCGCTAGCATTGCCGCCAACGCCCCGCGCTTTTGGTGCCGAGGCTCGGCCCGGCCAGTCACGATCCTTGCGATCTGATCAAACGTATCGGCGATCGGGCTCTTGGCATTGGCCTCGGCGATCATCTGGCCGTTGTTCGCGGCGGTGCCGAACAGCTGGGCATCGAACGGGATGACCGCGATCGGCTTGAGATCGAGGGCGGCGGCGAAATCGTCGATCTTGATCTCGGGACGTTTGGTGAGACCACTCTTGTTGACGACCAAGCGGACGGGCGAATCGTTGGTGCGCGCCTGGCGAAGAAGATCGACGATGTTTTTGGCGTTGCGCAGATTGGCCAGATCCGGCTCGACGGTGACCACGATCTCGTCGGCGGCGAGCAACATCTTGCGCACCCAAGACGTCCACATATGGGGCAAATCGAGGACCACCGCCGGGACGCCTGCCTGGGCAACATCGATGGTCTGATCGAACGTGGTTTCTTGGAAGTCGTAGGTGCGGTCGAGCGTGGCCGGAGCGGCAAGCAGGCTGAGGTGATCGGAGCAGCGGGCCAGCAGGCGGTCGAGGAAGGTGTCGTCGAGGCGCTCGGGGGCGTTGACCGCTTCGGCAATGCCCTGGGTCGGATCCTGATTGAAGTCGAGCGCGGCGGTGCCGAAAGCAAGATCGAAATCGGCGACGACGACGTCGCTCTCGAAGTTACGGGCGATCGCCCAAGCGACGTTGTGGGCGACCATCGAGGAGCCGACGCCGCCCTTGCCACCGACGAAAGCGATGGTGCGCCCAAGCGGCTGGGCGGTGCGATCCACGTAGAGATCGGCAATCGTCTTGATGATCCCCATCATGTCGACGGGCGCGACCAGGTACTCGCTGACACCGCGATGAGTCAGACCGCGGTAGAGCTCGACGTCATTGACCTGACCAATGACGACGACTTTGGTGCCGGCGTCACAAACGTCGGCCAGGCGGTCGAGCTCAGCGTCGAGCCGGTCGGGCGCCAGTCTCGACTCGACTATGATCAGATTGGGCGTGGCGGCAGCCTGATAAAACTCGGCGGCGGCGGCGATGCCGCCGGTGTGGACTTTGACGTGCGCGCGCGCCATGCGCCGGTCGCCGGCCGCCGCTTCGATGACAGCCACCAGTTCAGGCGTGTCGCAGAACGCCTGGATCGAGATTCGCGGAACAGGCCTGACGTCGGCAGGACGATCCAAGCTGGCAGCCCGCGCCTCGCGTTCCGGGTGGTCGTGGTCCTGAAAGGCAAGATCGGTCATTGGCTGCCAACTCCCTGAGCGACGGCACCGCCCTGTTCTTTCGACAGATCGGAGGTGAAGGACTCACCCTGACGATACTTCTCGAGCACGGCAGCGCGACGGGCGGCGTCAGCCGGCGTCAAGCCGCGCGGGTAGAGAAGATCGAGGGGGTTGACGATCATGGCGGCGAGATTCTGCTGGGTGGCGCAACCGAAGTTGAAGTAGTGACGGTTCTGGTTGTTGACTGTGACCTGGTCGGGCCACGGCTCGCACGGAGCGGTGTGAGCGCCAATGCGGCTGAAGGCCACGCGGATGGGCGCGTTACGCTCGTCAGACCCAGCGTGATAGACCCGGTAATCGATAGTCTCGGAGGGCACACCGGACTGACGCAGGACTTCCTCGACCTCGACCGCGATGCCGGCGGCGACCTGTTGATTGGGCGAACCCGAGGGCGCCACGACCGCGATCGTGGTGCTGCCGCTCAGGTTGAACTTCTGGGCGAAGCCGTTGATGTTGCCCTTGACCGCATCGGTGAGCCGGCCGGTGTACACGCCGACGGGAATGTCGAGGGTCTCGACCTTCTCCTCGATGGCGATCGGATGGTTCGTGCGATAGTCGTCGGGGGCGGCGCCGGTGGTCTCGAAGGGTTGGACCTTGCGGGCGCAGCCGGCGAGTGCGACAGCCAGTCCGCTCACCAGAATGACCGCCGGAAACACATACCGCCGGGTGCGGCCGGGTTCAGAGAGCGAGAGGGTGGTCATGGCACGAAGGCTCCATTGCTGCCGGTCGCGGCTCACTCGAAGATGAAACCGAAGCGGCCCGTGTACTGGTAGGACGCATCGGGCGAACTGCTGCCCTGGACGCCGTAAACACGATTGATGTTGCCGAGCAAAATGCCCTGGGCGTCGCTGGCGGTGGCGTAACCCTGGTCGGGTGTGGCCAGGGCCGAACGGGCCACCGGCTTGACCAGGTACGGGGTGATGATGATCACCAGCTCGGTTTCGTTGCGCTGAAAGTCACGGCTGCGGAACAGTGGGCCAAGCACCGGCAGCTTGCCGAGACCGGGCAGCGCGCCGATCGACTGACGGACGGTGTCCTGGATGAGGCCGCCGAGAACCATGGAGCCGCCGGACGGCAATTCCAGCGTGCTCTCGGCCCGACGCACCTTGAGGCCGGGAATCGTCAGATCCTCGCCATCGCCACTTGTGGTCAGGGTGAAGGAGCCATCGGCGGACAGCTCGGAGACCTCGGTCTTAACCCGTAGACTGATGCGGCCCTCGGAGAGAACGACGGGCGTAAAGCCGAGCGCTACGCCGAACGGCTTGAACTCAATGGTGACGTTGCCGCTCTGGTCGCGACCGATCGGAACCGGGAACTCACCGCCGGCCAGGAACGAGGCAGTCTCGCCCGATATCGCCGTCAATGTCGGCTCGGCCAGCGTCTTGATCATGCCGGTTTGCTCGAGCGCGCGTATCGTCATCTGCAGGTTGTTGTCGTCATCCTTGAAATAGCCGCCGGTGAAGGCGCCTTTGGTGGAATCACCGGATAGTGCCTTGTTGGCGATCGCGAACGGCAGACCGGTGGCGACGTTGGTGGCAAAGCTGCCCACGTGGATCTCGCCGTTAAATTCGATGCCGAGCTGCTTGGCGATATTGCGTTGGACTTCGGCGACCGTGACCTTGAGGTGGACCTGGTCCTCACCCTCAATGGTGAGCATGTTGATGACGGCGCTGGTCGGGACCTCCTGGCTGGTGGACATGGAAATGCTGACACCGCCCTGCCCGCCCGCGTCGGACGCGGTCGTCGATTGAGTCGGAGGCTGAGCCTGGGCTCCGCCGTTGGCAAAGATGTTGGCTATATCCTGGGCGCGGCGTGAATCGCTGGCGGTCTTGACGCGGCCGGAGAGGACGATGTTGTCGCTGACGATCTCGACGTTGATATCGGAATCGGAGATCAGTCGCGCGAGCATCCGCGACAGCGTCGACGCATCGCGCTCGACCTGGAGTTCCAGCGACACGATCTGCTGACCAGCACGGTCGAAAATGATGACGTTCGATTGGCCAACGGCGATGCCGGTGACGTAGATGCGCCGCGGGGTGCGGATGACCGCATCGGCGATGACCGGATTGGAGACCAGGATGTCGCGGGCGTCGCGCGGCAGGTCGATGACCAGCGATTTGTTGAGGCCGACCTTGACGGCGCGGGACGCCGTCTGTTGCCCGTCGACGGCAAAGGATGACTGAGCGCTGGAGGGCGTGGTTGTGGCATCGAGCGCGACAGACGCGGACACCGCCAGCACCGCAATGACGACCTTGCGCAGGAACGGCTGCAACATCTTGGCAATCCCTTGGTTGTCCGGCTG
>CAYTXI010000150.1:0-4165 GCA_964441935.1 uncultured Bauldia sp. | reverse complement strand
GAAGGCCGCGCCGAGAAGCGCGAAATCGACATGCTCCTGGAGGTTACCTATCAGGTCGAGGGTCACACCATCTGCGCGCTCGGCGACGCTGCGGCGTGGCCGGTGCAGGGGCTGATCCGGCACTTCCGTGGCGAGATTGAGCGACGGATCGACGACTACCATAGCGGGCGGCCGGTGGCGCCGGTCATGGAAGCGGCGGAGTAGGCGATGACGCGAGGCATCCGCCATCTCGCCGAATTCAACATCGCGCGCATTCGCCGCCCCTTGGACGATCCGCGCATGACCGAGTTCGTCGACAACGTCGATCGTGTCAACAAGCTCGCCGAAAAGATCGACGGCTTCGTCTGGCGGCTTCAGGACGAGAGCGGTCACGCGATGAACGTGCGCGTCTATGACGACCCAACGCTCCTGCCCAACCTGACGCTGTGGGAGAACGAAGAGGCTCTGGAACGCTTCGTCTGGCAAACGCTGCATGGGCGCTTCTATCGCCGGCGCGAGGACTGGTTCGTCCCCGTCGAAACGCCGCTGGTTATGTGGTGGGTTCCGGCGGGCGAGCGGCCGACCATGGCGGAAGGGGTCGCGCGGCGCGACCACCTGATCGCGCACGGGGCAAGCGCGTACGCCTTCGGCTGGGAAGACCTGGCTCGCGCGCGGCTGTGGAAGACCGAGCGCGGCACGAAAGTCGGCGAGCCCGCGGCATGAGCAGGCTGTTGGTCGACGGAAAGGAAATCGACGTACCGCCGGAGTACACGCTCCTCCAGGCGTGCGAGGCGGCGGGTGCCGAAATTCCGCGCTTCTGCTTCCACGAGCGCCTATCGATTGCCGGGAATTGCCGCATGTGCCTGGTGGAAGTGAAGGGCGGGCCGCCGAAGCCGACCGCCTCGTGCGCGATGGCCGTGCGCGACCTAAGGCCTGGGCCGAACGGCGAGCCGCCGGAGGTGCTCACCAAGTCCAAGATGGTGAGAAAGGCGCGCGAGGGGGTGATGGAGTTCCTGCTGATCAACCACCCGCTTGATTGTCCCATCTGTGATCAGGGCGGCGAGTGCGATTTGCAGGATCAGGCGATGGCCTACGGCGTTGACGGCAGCCGCTTCCACGAGAACAAGCGCGCCGTCGAGGACAAGTATATCGGACCGCTGGTCAAGACGATCATGACGCGCTGCATCCACTGCACGCGTTGTATCCGTTTCACGGCCGAGGTGGCCGGTGTCCCCGATCTCGGCGCCACCGGGCGCGGCGAGGACATGGAGATCACCACATACCTCGAGCAGGCGATGGGTTCGGAGCTCCAGGGCAACGTTATCGACCTTTGTCCCGTCGGCGCGCTGACCTCGCGGCCGTATGCGTTCCAAGCGCGGCCTTGGGAGCTCGTCAAAACCGAGTCGATCGACGTGATGGACGCGCTGGGCTCGGCGATCCGGGTCGATACGCGCGACCGCGAGGTCATGCGCATCCTGCCCCGCGCCAACGAAGCGGTGAATGAGGAGTGGATCTCCGACAAGACACGTTTCGTCTGGGACGGGCTCAGGACCCAGCGTCTCGACCGACCGTATGTGCGGCAGGGGGGCCGGCTCGAACCGGCGTCGTGGGGGGAGGCGTTTGCGGCTGTTGGCGCACGGGTCATGGCGTCGTCGCCGGACAAGATCGGCGCCATCGCCGGCGATCTCGCCGGCGTCGAGGAGATGTACGCGCTCGGCGCGTTGATGAGGGCTATGGGGGTCAAGAACCTCGATTGCCGGGAGGAGGGTGGCAAGCTCGACCCCGCGAACGGGCGCGCCAGCTATATCTTCAACCCGACTATCGCCGGCGTCGACGTCGCCGACGCCCTCATCATCATCGGCTCCAATCCCCGCAACGAGGCCGCGGTCCTCAACGCCCGTATCCGCAAGCGCTGGCGGCAGAGCGATTTTCCGATCGGCCTGATCGGCGAGCGGGTTGATCTGACCTATTCCTACGACCATCTCGGAGCGGAACCCGAGACTTTGAGCGAAGTCGCGGAAGGCAAGGGCGAATTCGCCAAAGTGCTCGCTGCCGCGAAACGGCCGCTGGTCCTCGTCGGCCAGGGTGCGATCGCCAGACCGGATGGACGTGAGATGCTGGCGCTGGCTGCCAAGATCGCCATCGCCGGCGCCAGGGATGAGGGTTGGATCGGGCTTGCCATTCTGCACACAGCGGCTGCGCGGGTCGGCGGTCTCGACCTAGGCTTGGTTCCACGCGAAGGTGGCCTCGACACCATCGGTATGGTCGCTGCCGCCGCGACGGGCGACCTCGACATCCTGTTCCTGCTCGGTGCAGACGAGGTCAGGACCGATGCACTCGGCAATGCCTTTGTCGTCTATCTCGGCTCGCACGGCGATGCCGGGGCGGGCCGCGCCGACGTCGTTCTTCCGGGCGCCGCCTACACGGAGAAATCGGCCACGTACGTCAACACCGAGGGGCGCGTGCAGATGGCCACGCGGGCGGCGTTCCCCCCGGGCCAGGCGCGAGAGGACTGGGCGATCATCCGGGCGTTGTCGGACGTTGTCGGCCATCGGCTGCCGTTCGATTCGTTTGCCGAGCTGCGCGCGGCGCTCTATGCCGCCCATCCCCACTTCACGCGAGTCGACGAGATCGAAGCAGGCTCGCTCGACACCCTCAGAGCGCTTGCCGGCCGCAGCGGCAAGCCGGGCAGGGACCCGTTCATGAACGCCATCGACGACTTCTACCTCACCAACCCGATCGCTCGCGCCTCCGCCGTGATGGCCGAATGCTCGGCCCTCGCCGCGCGAAAGCTCAACCAGGCGGCGGAGTAGGGGAGCACGCGATGAGCTCCTTCCTTTATGGCTACGTCGTCCCCGGCGTGATCATGATCGCCGAGAGCCTACTGGTACTGGTGACGCTGCTCCTGTTCGTCGCGTACGTGCTCTACGCCGATCGCAAAGTGTGGGCGGCGGTGCAGATGAGGCGCGGCCCTAACGTCGTCGGCCCGTGGGGGCTGCTCCAGAGTTTCGCCGACCTCCTCAAGTTCGTGTTCAAGGAACCGATCATCCCGTCCGGCGCCAACAAGGGCGTCTTCATCCTGGCGCCGCTGGTGACCGCCACGCTGACGCTGTCCGCGTGGGCCGTGGTGCCGTTCGATGCCGGCTGGGTGGTCGCCGACATCAACGTCGGCATCCTTTACCTGTTCGCGATCTCCTCGCTTGGCGTCTACGGCATCATCATGGGTGGCTGGGCGTCGAACTCGAAATACCCGTTCTTGAGCGCGCTCAGGTCGGCGGCGCAGATGGTCTCCTACGAGGTCTCAATTGGCTTCGTGATCATCACGGTGCTGCTCGCCGTCGGGTCGCTCAACCTGACCGACATCGTGCTCGCGCAGGAGGACGGAATCGGAACCCGGCTCGGGCTGCCCAACAGTGTCCTGGACTGGCACTGGCTGCCGCTCTTGCCGATGTTCATCGTCTTCTTCGTGTCGGCGCTGGCAGAGACCAACCGGCCGCCGTTCGACCTTGTAGAAGCGGAATCGGAGCTGGTCGCCGGTTATGCGGTTGAATATTCGTCGACACCGTTCCTGCTCTTCTTCCTCGGCGAGTACGTCGCGATCGTGCTGATGTGCGCGCTGACCACGATCATGTTTCTCGGCGGCTGGCTGCCGCCGCTGGCGGTGGCACCGTTCACCTGGGTTCCCGGTGTCGTCTGGTTCGTCCTCAAGATCTGTTTCGTCTTCTTCATGTTCGCCATGGTCAAGGCGTTCGTGCCGCGTTATCGCTACGACCAACTTATGCGGCTCGGCTGGAAGGTGTTCCTGCCGATCTCGCTGTTCATGGTCGCGGCCGTCGCGGCGTTCCTTCAGATAACCGGCTGGGCGTAAGGCGGAAGGACTGAACGATGCGTCTCGACCAGTCCTCAAGGGCGTTGCTTCTCAGCGAGTTCTTCGCCGCCCTGTGGCTATCGTTGCGTTATTTCTTCGGCAAGAAGGCGACGATCGACTATCCCTTCGAGAAGGGTGCGCTCAGCCCGCGCTTCCGCGGCGAGCATGCGCTCAGACGCTACCCGAACGGGGAGGAGCGTTGCATCGCCTGCAAGCTCTGCGAGGCGATCTGTCCGGCGCAGGCGATTACCATCGAGGCGGGGCCGCGCCGCAACGACGGCACGCGACGCACCACCCGCTACGACATCGACATGGTCA
>CAYTXI010000149.1:0-4243 GCA_964441935.1 uncultured Bauldia sp. | reverse complement strand
CGCTCCGGAAAGCGCGGTGCATACGGCTCGAACTTGAGGCTCGGGCGGTCGATGGCGACCAGTTGCGACAGGTCGTTCAAGGCAAGCACGCCGTCGACCAGGAAGATCTCGTCGGCGGTGACGTCGAGGGACTCGGCGACGAACTGGCGCAAGCTGTCGGGCATCGCCGCCTCGATCTCGAGGCGGATCACCGAGCCGCGGCGGCGGCGCTTGAGCGCGGTCTCGAAGAAGCGGACCAGATCCTCGGCCTCTTCCTCGACCTCGATGTCGGAGTCGCGGATGACGCGAAAGGCGCCCTGACCTTCCACGACATAGCCCGGGAAAAGCCGGGCGACGAACAGACTCACTGCCTGATCGAGGCTGATGAAACGGTCGACCGCGGGATCGGTCGACGGCAGCCGGATGAAACGGTCAAGGGTTCCGGGCATCCGCAAGAGCGCCGTCATGCGTTGGCTGTTGACCTTGCGGCGCAGCCGCAGCCCGACCGTCAAGCCAAGGTTGGGGATGAATGGAAACGGGTGCGCCGGGTCGATGGCAAGGGGAGTCAAGACCGGGAAGATCGAATCAAGGAAATGGTGTTCCAGCCAGTCGCGATCGTTGGCGTCGAGATCGCGGCCGTCGACGAGGACGACGCCGGCCTCGCCGAGCTCGCGGCGCAGAGCAGCCCAGCACGCCTGCTGTTCGTTGGCGAGGTCAGAAACCGCCTCGCCGATGCTCGCCAGTTGCTCGCTCAACGATTGGCCGTCGTCGGCGACCATGGCGATACCCTCGCGTTGCTGGCCCTTGAGGCCGGCAACGCGAACCATGAAGAACTCGTCGAGGTTGGTGGCCGAGATCGACAGGAAGCGCAGCCGTTCGAGAACCGGATGGTGGGGGTTGCTCGCCTCCGCCAGGACCCGCCGGTTGAAGTGGAGCCACGACAGCTCGCGGTTGATAAAGCGTTCCGGCCGCTGCCGCAGCCGGGCGCCGGCCGCGGCATCGAAATCGACGATGGCGGCGCGATCGAGGGTGGGGGCGGAGCTCATCTGATCCATGGCTTACCGGCCGATATATAGCCCTAAACGGCAAATATGACGATTTCGCCAAGAGCCGTGACCATGTCTGCGCCGGCAGAGAGCTACCCCCCCTCCCCCACGGAAACCCGTGCCAGCGCCGCGGCGGCAAGCGGCCGTGTGATCGCGCGGTGTTCGGCCAGCGCCGCGCGATCGAGATCGCCGACGATGCGGTTCGCCGCCTCCAGCGACCGTTCCATCCTGACCACGATGTAGTCGACCACAGCGCGATCTATCGCCAGCTGCCGGTCGGCGAACAGCTTGACCAGCACGCGGCGGAGGAGATCGTCATCGGGCGGCCCGAGTTCGACCGGCCAGGCGGCGCGCAGCCGCGAGGCGAGATCGGCGAGACGGATCGACAGAGCCGACGTCGGCACGCGGCTGGTGATGAGCACTGGGACGGCACGCTCGCGGGCGAGGTTGAGGAGATGGAACAAAGCCGCCTCGTCGAACGGCTCGGCCTGCAGGTCCTCCACAGCGACTGCGCCGGCGGCGACCATCGCCGAGACAGCGTCGTCGTCGAGGGCCGAGGCAGAAGCGACGGCCGCGCCGCTCGCCAGGCGCCAGATCTCGACCAGATGGCTCTTGCCAGAGCCGGCGGGTCCGGCGACGAGTACCACCTGGGCGGGCCAGTCGGGCCAGCGGTCGACGAGCGCAATGGCCTCGCGGTTGGCTGCGCCCACGAGGAAATCGGCGCGGGTCATGGCGGGGCGGTGCGGCAGGCTGAGCGGCAGTTGCCCCCTCGCCGGCGGACGAGCGCTCATGCCGGATCCGCGTCGTCCCCGCGGAAAAGCGCGCTCGACCGGTATATCTCGATGCCATGAGCGAGCAGGACGCCGAGCGCCGCGGCAGCGGGGACGGCGATCAGGAGACCGACGAAGCCGAACAAGGCGCCGAAGGCAAACAACGCGAACAGCAGCCATACAGGGTGAAGGCCGACCATGGAGCCGAGCAACCGCGGCTGCAGCACGTAACCCTCGAGGAGTTGGCCGAGCATGAATACAACGACCACCGCAACAAGCGGCGGCCACTCCGGCCAGAATTGAACGAGCGCGATCACGATCGAAATCACGAACCCGGCGGTGAAGCCGGCGTAAGGGATGAAGCTGATGATGCCGGAGGCGAGACCGATCAGCAGGCCATAGTTCAGACCGACGAGCAGCAGTCCGATTGCGTAGAAGGCACCGAGCAGCAATCCCGACAGCATCTGGCCGCGGACGAAGGCGGCGACCTTGGCATCCATCTGACGCGCGAGGCCGCGGATCTCGTCGGCGTGGTCACGCGGCAGCAGCGCGTCGATGCGGGCGATCATCTTGTCCCAGTCGCGTAGCATATAGAAGGCAACGAACGGTGTGATGATGAACAACGACAGGATGTTCACCAGCGCGACGCCGCCCGACCACAACGAGGGTGCAAGACGCGTGAGGAACTCGGTGCCGCCGGCCATGAAACTGGCAAGGGACTTGTTTAGGCTCTCCGAATCGAGGCCGAGAAACGCCCCAAAGCGGCTGTCGACGAAGGAACGGAATAAATTCTGCAAACGCTCCATCGTATCCGGCAGTCGGTTGACCATTTCGGCGAGTTGGTCGACCAGAACCGGGGCGATCAACAGGAGGAGCAGCGCGAAAACGCCGATGGCCAGCGTGAGGATGATGACCGAGGCGGTGGTCCGGTTGAACCCGCGTCGCTCGAACCAGTCGGCAATCGGGTCGAGGGCATAGGCGAGCGCCATACCGGCAAGGAAGGGCAGCAGGATGGCGCGGAGAATAAACAGCACGATCAACAGCGCCGCCAGAGCGCTCAGCCAGAACAGGGCGACCTGCATGCGGCGGGTCATCCGCGTCGATCCTCGCGTGTCTCGCCTGCCGACACGGTGACGGCGCTGCCGTTCATGTGCCTGACCCAGTCGACGATATAAAGCGCCGCCGAGGCAACCGTCAGGGCACCTACCAGGTAGACAAGGCCGGCGCGCACCGCCGCAAGACCAAGGCTGAAGGCAAGATCGCCAAGAGCGGTGGCGGCAAGCGTGATCTGAGCGACCGTGTTGATTTTGCTGATCAGAGCCGGACGAACCGGCATCGGCTGACCCAGCATCCACGACAGAACGAAGGCGACGATGATGAAGACGTCGCGGCTAACCACGAGGATGGTCAGCCAAACGGGAATCTCGCCGAGCACCGCGAGCGCCATGTAGATCGAGACCAGAAGCGCCTTGTCGGCGAGAGGATCGAGATAGGCACCTAGGTCCGAGCGGAGGTTGAACTGGCGAGCGATGAGGCCGTCGACCGCGTCGCTGATGCCGGCGGCGACGAAAGCCCAGAACGCCGCGACCGGATGCGGCGAGATGATCAGCCAGATGATCAGCGGCACCAGAACCAGCCGGCCGATGGTGATCAGGTTGGGGATGGTTACCGGAATTGCCCAGTCTCCCACGGTCTTGGCGCCGGCTCGCCGGGCCCCGCGCTAGACATGCCACCGGCTGTGGACAATGCCAAGAGTCGGCGCCGCTTCGCCCGGAAGGCATTGCCTTGCATTGGCGCGCCTTTATCGATTGGATGCCGCACCAGGAGGGCCATCCATCTCATGCCAAGCCAGGCGCACCGGCCGGAGCGGCCGGCGACCTATGCAGCGGCCGGCGTCGACATCGACGCCGGCAGTGCGTTGGTTGAGGCAATCAAGCCCCTCGTCCGGCAGACCCGAAGGCCGGGTGCCGACGGCGAGATCGGCGGCTTCGGAGGGGTCTTCGACCTCAAGGCGGCGGGCTATGCCGATCCCCTCATGGTCGCAGCCACCGACGGCGTCGGCACCAAACTCAGGATCGCCATCGATACCGGCATCCTCGACACGATCGGCATCGATCTGGTCGCCATGTGCGTCAACGACGTTGTCGTTCAGGGCGCCGAACCGCTGTTCTTGCTCGACTATTACGCAACCAGTCGACTCGATCCCGCCGCCGGCGCCGCCGTTGTCAAGGGGATTGCCGAGGGGTGCCGTCTCGCCCGGGTGGCGCTGATCGGCGGGGAGACGGCCGAAATGCCGGGGATGTACGCCGGCAACGACTTCGACGTCGCGGGTTTCTCCGTCGGCGCGGTTGAACGCGACCAACTCCTGCCGCGCGGCGACATCGTGCCGGGCGACGTCGTCCTGGCGCTCGCCTCGTCGGGCCTCCACGCCAACGGCTTCTCGTTGGT
>CAYTXI010000148.1:0-4349 GCA_964441935.1 uncultured Bauldia sp. | reverse complement strand
GGAAACACGGTGCCGGGTAACGCCCGGCGGGGGCGACCCCAGGGAAAGTGCCACAGAAAGCAAACCGCCCGCCCGCGTGCGTATCGGGCGGGTAAGGGTGAAAGGGTGGGGTAAGAGCCCACCGCGGGCCCGGCAACGGGTCCGGCACGGCAAACCCCACCGGGAGCAATACCGAATAGGGGCGGCGCGGGGTTTCGGCCTCAGGCCTGTTTCCGGGCCGCCGCCCGGGTAGGTAGCGCGAGGCGTCCGGCAACGGGCGTCCCAGACGAATGGCCGTCGCGCGGGCGGACCAGTCCTCCCGTGTACAGAACCCGGCTTACAGGCCAACTGGCGACTTGAGGCGCCGCCGTCCGATAAGGGCGGCGGCGCCGCCCGGTTCAGGCGGCGGCCCCGGTGCAAACGAAATCTTAATCCTAACAGTTGCTTACTGGGCCTATGGCGATCAGGCGCCAGGTTCCAGTTGCATTGACGGCCCCTGAAATCCCATGGTATCCCATGTAATCCCGGAAACAGGCCGACGCTTAGTCGGTCGTCCGGTCGCGCGGCACGGCCTGAGAAGGGCCCGCCGCGCGGCGTTCCGGCCGCTCAGAGGCCGGCTCTCCCGGGATTTCACCGTCGGCGGTCGCCCATGGCCTCCCGGCGGAGCGGGCGAGGGCGATGGACGAGTTCGTTTCCACTTTCACCAATCGCTTGGATGCAAAAGGGCGGGTATCGATTCCGGCGCCGTTCCGCGCGGTCCTCGCCGTGGATGGGTTCGACGGACTCTATTGCTGCCCGACGCTCGACCGGCAGGCGGTCGATGCGGGCGGCAACCGTTTTCGACAAACGATCAGGGCGAGCCTCGCAAACTTCGAGCCGTTTTCGGAGGACCACGAGTACCTGTCGACCACCCTGATCGGCGAGAGCGAGATTCTCAAAATCGACCAGGACGGCCGCGTGGTGCTGTCGGAGACGATCAAGGCACACGCCGGGGTCATCGACCGCGTCACCTTCGTGGGCCAGGGCTACAAGTTTCAGATCTGGGAGCCAGAGCGTTTCCTTGCGTACCGGGAGGAGGCCAAAGCCCGGTTGCGCGACATCAGGAAACGCTTGCTCCCGGACCACCGTGCGTCGGGCGTGACATCGGGGACGGGGGAATAATGGCGAGTCGCGGCACATCAAGCGGTCGTGCCGCTGGCGGACCGGCTCGTCACGTCCCGGTACTCATAGAGGAGGCATTGCGCTTTCTCGCGCCCGACGCCGGTGGCACTTACGTCGATGGGACCTTTGGAGCTGGCGGACATACTGCCGGCATCCTTGCTCGCGGTGCCTCTGTCATCGCCATTGATCGCGACCCGCGGGCGATTGCCGTGGGCGCCGACATGGAGCGCGCCGCCGGCGGCCGGCTGACGCTGGTCGAAGGCCGTTTCTCCGATCTCGACCGCATCGCGCGCGAGCACGGCCACGAATGGGTCGACGGCGTGATCCTCGACGTCGGCGTCTCCTCGATGCAACTCGATGCCGCCGAACGCGGCTTCTCCTTCCGCGCCGAGGGCCCGCTCGACATGCGGATGGGTCGCGACGGTGCCACGGCGGCCGACGTGGTCAACCGCCTGGACACCCGTACGCTCGCGCGCGTGATTGCCGTCCTTGGCGAGGAGAAGCGGGCGCGAGCAGTTGCTGCCGCGATCGACCGGGCGAGGGGCGTGAAGCCAATTTCGAGCACGATCGAACTCGCCGACATCGTCGCCCGCGCCGTCGGTTGGCGCGGCGGTGCGATCCATCCGGCGACGCGGACGTTCCAGGCGCTCCGCATCTTCGTCAATCGCGAGCTCGACGAGCTCGCCGAGGCGCTGGCCGCCTCGGAGCGCATCCTTGGAGAAGGCGGGCGGCTGGTCGTCATCGCCTTCCATTCGTTGGAAGACCGCATCGTCAAGCGCTTCCTCGCGGAGCGCTCGGCGAAACGAGGCGGCGGATCGCGCCACCGACCGGAGGCAACCGGCCCCGCGACGACGTTCGAACTTCTGACCCGCGGCGCCGTTCGGCCCGGTGACGACGAAGTCCGGCGCAACCCGCGCGCCCGCTCCGCGCGGCTGAGGGCAGCGCGGCGCACCCAGGCGCCGGCGCGGCCGGTGGACGCCGCGGCGCTCGGCGTTCCGGCTTTGCCTCCGATTGCAGCCGTAGTGGAGTGAAACGATGGGGCGTGTCTTCAACCTCGCGCTGCTGGTTGCGATGATCGTTGGCGCCGTCGTCACCTACGACATGAAGCACAGAGCCGAGATCATCGCCGACAAGGTCGCGCGCCTCCAGGCGGAGACCGCGGAGGAAAAGGACGAGATCGCGCTGCTCAAGGCCGAGTGGAGCATGCTCACCCAGCCGGCACGCCTCCAGGACGTCGTGGAGGCCTATGCCGATCACTTCCATCTCGAGCCGTTCACGCCGGAACACATCGCCACCGTCCAGGAGATTCCGTTTCGCCCGCTCGACGAGCAGGGCGACGCACGCGAGGTGCTTGCCCGGATCGCTGCCGGCGACAGGATCGGGATTCAATAGTCGAGGAGCTCGAACACGCACATGGAGGGGGTCGATAGCCAGTCCGTGTCCGCCGCGTTCGGCGACAACGCTGTGGCTTGGCGGAGCGCGTCTCGTCTTGATGGGATGCGTGGGCGTGTACGTCTTGCAGCGGTGGCGTTCGCTCTTGCGTTCGCCGTGGTCATTGGTCGTCTCGTCACGTTCGGGGTGATGGAGCCGGACGGCGGGAATGTGTACGTCGATCCAAACGCCGCGGTCGCGACCAGCCGCCCCGATCTCGTCGACCGCAACGGCGAGATTCTCGCGACCGATATCAAGATGGCTTCACTTTACGCGGAGCCGCGCAACATCCTGGATCCGGATGAGGCGGCCGAGTCGATCACGAGCATTCTCCCCGATCTCGACACGCGAGACCTCCGCCGGCGGTTGTCGGGCGATGCAGGTTTCGCCTGGATCAAGCGCGAGATCACGCCCCGCCAGCGACGCGAAATCCATTCGCTCGGCATCCCCGGCGTCGGTTTCCTCACCGAGAACCGGCGCTTCTATCCGGGCGGACCGACCGCGGCGCACATCGTCGGTCTCGTCAACGTGGACAACCAGGGCATCGCCGGGTTCGAGAAGTACGTCGACGATCACTGGCTCGGTGACCTCCATGCGGTCGGTTTCGCCCGCGGCGAAGACCTGGAGCCGGTCCGGCTGTCAATCGATTTGCGCGTCCAGCACATCCTGCGCAACGAATTGGCGAGCGCGATGGAGCGCTATTCGGCGATCGGCGCCAGCGGCGTCGTCCTCGACGTCGACACTGGCGAGGTGCTTGCCATGGCGTCGCTGCCCGATTTCGACCCCAACGATCCGGTCGACGCGCAGAAGCCCGACCGGCTCAATCGCATATCGGCAGGCGTCTACGAGCTCGGCTCGGTCTTCAAGAGCTTCACCTTTGCCATGGCGCTCGATTCGGGCGCGGTGGGCATGGGCGACAGAATCGACGCCACGAACCCGATCCACGTCGGCCGCTTCACCATCAACGACTTCCACGGCAAGCACCAGGTGCTCACGGTGCCGGAGGTGTTCATCTACTCCTCCAACGTCGGTGCGGCCCACATGGCGCTCAAGGTTGGCGGCGATACCCAGCAGGAGTACCTCAGACGTTTCGGGCTCTTCGACGCGGTCGATACGGACCTGCCAGAGGTGGCGACGCCGATCGTGCCGAAGAAATGGTCGGAGCTGACGGCGATGACCGTGGCCTTCGGCCACGGCCTGGCGGTGACGCCGCTCCAAGTGGCCGTCGCCGATGCGGCGCTGGTCAACGGCGGCAAGCTGATCCCGCCGACCTTCGAGCCGCGAAGCCGTGAGGAGGCTTCTCGGCTGGCGCGGCAGATCATCAAACCGCACACCAGCGACCAGCTCCGGTATCTTTTCCGGCTCAACGTGGAGAAGGGCTCCGGCCGCAGGGCCAGCGTGCCGGGCTACATGGTCGGGGGCAAGACCGGGACTGCGGAAAAGGTCGAAAACGGCCGCTACTCGTCCACCAAGCGCCTGAATTCCTTCCTCGCTGCCTTCCCGATAGACGACCCGCGGTACGTGGTATTGGTTGTATTGGACGAGCCGAAGGCGCCAAAAGACGGTGGGGGCACCACGGCGGCCTCCAACGCGGCGCCGACCGTGGCCGCGGTCATCCGTCGGTCAGCGGCCCTGCTCGGGGTCAAGCCGCGCCCCGAGGGGGTAGCTGCCCTGTTGCTGTCCAATTAAGGCTGCATGACCGGCTAACGGGGCGTATGACAAAAACAACCGAAGCGCGACGCAATCAATGCTACTTGGGGACCTCGCCGCCGCCGACG
>CAYTXI010000147.1:0-4443 GCA_964441935.1 uncultured Bauldia sp. | reverse complement strand
CGGCCGCGCCCATCCGCACGAGTTCGACATCCACGGCGGCGGCATCGATCTCGTGTTTCCCCACCACGAGAACGAGATCGCGCAGTCGCGCTGCGCCTTCGGCACGCCGGCGATGGCCAACTATTGGCTCCACAACGGCTATCTCCAGGTCGAAGGCGAGAAGATGTCGAAGTCGCTGGGCAACTTTGTCACCGTGAGGGATCTTTTGCGCGACTGGCCGGGCGAGGTGGTTCGCTTCAACATGTTGAGGACTCACTACCGCCAACCGATGGACTGGACGATGTCGGGCCTGCGCGAGGCCGAGAGAACGCTCGATCAATGGTACGATGCCGTCGGCGATGCCGCGCCCGGCATGCTGTGCGCCGAGGCCGTGGATGCGCTCGCGGATGATCTCAATACGCCGCGGGCGTTCGCAGCCATGCACGAGTTGCGCGACGAAGCAGCACAGGCCGCCGGCGCCAGGGCGTGTTTGAAGGCGACCGGCGAGCTGCTTGGATTGCTGGGGCACTCGGCGTCGAACTGGAGCGACATGCGCCGGGCGACCGCGGGCATCGGTGAGGAACAGATCGCCGACTGCATCGCCGCCCGCGCCGCAGCCCGCAAGCGCAAGGACTACGCTGAGGCCGACCGTATCCGCGCCGAACTGGACGCCATGGGTATTGCCCTGAAAGACTCCAAGAACCCGAAGACCGGGGAACTCGTCACAACGTGGGAGGTGAAGCGATGAGACATGTTCTCGATCATATCCAGCTCAGCGTCGAGGACTACGCACGCGCGAAAGAGTTCTACGGAAAAGCGCTAGCGCCGCTCGGCTTCTCGCTCATGATGGAGTTTCCGGAGCAGGGGCCACCGATGCATGGCGGCTTCGGCGCCGAAGGCAAGCCGTTCTTCTGGATTACGTCAGGCAGCCGGCAGACGCCGCCGACCCACGTCGCTTTCGGCGCGCCGTCACGCGCCGAGGTCGATGCCTTCTACAAGGCAGCGATGGCCGCCGGGGGCACCGACAACGGCCCGCCGGGCACCCGCAAACTCTACCACCCAAACTACTATGCGGCCTTTGTGCGCGATCCCGAAGGCCACAACATCGAGGCTGTCTGCCATGACCCAGCGTGACCTGCAGCGAGAGACGCCATGAGCGAGGTACGCCTGACCGGCGGCTGCCAGTGCGGAGCTGTCCGCTATGCGCTGCATGAGCAACCGACCAACCCGCACATCTGCCATTGCCGCATGTGCCAGAAGGCGTTCGGCTCGTTCTTTGCGCCCTTGACCGGTGTGCCACTCGACAAGTTCGAGCTTACCCGCGGTGAGCTTGCGATATTTCGGAGCTCCGATCCGACAGAGCGCGGCTTCTGTCGCAATTGCGGAACACCGCTGACGTTTCACGATGTCGGCCGTCCGCGTATTGCCGTCTCGATCGGCTCGCTCGATCGCCCGGCAGACATCATGCCCCGGTTGCAGTTTGGCAACGAGAGCCGCGTGCCGTGGTTTGCCGAGCTGACCGCGCTCCCGGGCGACACGACCAGCGAACAGGACGATCCCGACCTGACGGCGAAGATCGCGGCCACCAACCATCAGCACCCAGATCACGATACGGAGGCATGGCCGCCTGCGGAGGGCTTCGCGCCATGACGGCCACCCACATCACCGGTGGCTGCCAGTGCGGCGCGGTACGCTATGCGCTGCATGAGCAACCGACCAACCCGCACATCTGCCATTGCCGCATGTGCCAGAAGGCGGTCGGCGGTCCTTTCGCGGTCATCTGTCCGGTCCTGAAGCCGGCTTTCAAGGTCACGCGCGGCACGATCAGCTACTTCATGAGTTCCGACGTTGGGCGTCGCGGATTCTGCAGCGCCTGCGGGACACCGCTCACTTTCGATTATCCCGACGGCGATGACGTCGGCGTGCTTGTCGGCACGCTCGACGAGCCCGACCACGCGCCGCCGGTGATCCAGTACGGCAACGAGAGCCGCGTCGCGTGGTATTCCGGGCTGACGCAGCTTCCGGGCGACCATCCCACCTACGCTGGCAATCCCGAGATGAGCCACCGGATCGGCAGCACCAACCACCAACATCCCGACCACGACACGGAGGCCTGGCCGCCGGCCTGAGTTCCAGCCATGAGCAAGGAACGCCTGTATCTCTTCGACACGACCTTGCGCGACGGCGCCCAAACCAACGGCGTCGACTTCTCGCTCGAGGACAAGGTGCTTATCGCCGGCATGCTCGACCAGCTCGGCATCGACTATGTCGAAGGTGGCTATCCCGGTGCCAACCCCACGGACACAGCATTTTTCGAAACGAAGCGCACGAACCGCGCAATCTTCACAGCCTTCGGCATGACCAAACGGGCCGGGGTCAGCCTGTCCAACGATCCCGGACTTCGCGATCTCCTCGCCGCGAAGGCGGACGCGATCTGCTTCGTCGCCAAGACGTGGGACTACCACGTCCGCGTTGCCTTGCAGACCAGCGAGCAAGAGAACCTGGACGGCATTCGTCAGTCGGTCGCGGCCGCGCGCGAGGCGGGCAGGGAGGTGCTGCTCGATTGCGAGCACTTCTTCGACGGCTACAAGGCCAACCCCGCCTACGCGCTTGCCTGCGCCAAGGCGGCCCACGACGCCGGCGCCCGCTGGGTCGTGTTGTGCGACACCAATGGGGGCACCATGCCCGAGGAGATCGAGTCGATCGTGACGGAAGTCGCCAAGACGATTCCCGGCGATCATCTCGGTATCCACGCCCACAACGACACCGATCAGGGCATCGCCAATTCCCTGGCCGCAGTCCGTGCCGGTGCCCGCCATATTCAGGGCACCCTCAACGGCATCGGTGAGCGCTGCGGTAACGCCAGCCTGACCTCGCTGATCCCCACGCTGTTGCTCAAACCCGGCTATGCGGAGCGTTACGAGATCGGCGTCAGCGAGGCGAGCCTCGCGGGTCTCACGCCGCTCGCCCACCGCTTCGACGAACTGGTCAACCGCGCGCCCAACAGACAGGCGCCCTACGTCGGCGCCAGCGCGTTCACCACCAAGGCCGGTATCCACGCCTCCGCCATCGTCAAAGACCCGAGGACCTACGAGCACATTCCGCCTGAGAGGGTCGGCAACCGTCGTCACGTCCTGGTTTCCGATCAGGCGGGCAAGGCGAACCTGATCAATGAGCTGTCGCGCATGGGAATCGCCGTCGACCGCGGCGACCACCGGCTGGACTCGCTTCTGCGCGAGGTAAAGGCGCGGGAATCGATCGGTTACGCATACGAAGGCGCCGGCGCTTCGTTCGAGCTTCTGGCGCGTCGGGTGCTCGGCGGTGTTCCCGATTATTTCGACGTTGAGCGCTTCCACGTCGCGGTCGAGCGCCGACACAACGCCATCGGCAAGCTGGTTACCGTGTCGGAAGCCGTGGTCAAGCTCGTCGTCGGCGGCGAGCGGCTTTTGTCCGTTGCGGAGGGCAACGGCCCCGTCAATGCGCTCGATCGGGCGCTGCGGAAAGACCTCGGCGTCTATCGCGCCGCCATCGCCGATCTCGAACTGATCGACTACCGGGTTCGCATCCTCAACGGCGGCACCGAAGCCGTGACCCGCGTGCTCATCGAATCGACCGATGCCAGTGGCGACTCGTGGTTCACCGTCGGGGTGTCGGAGAACATCGTCGACGCCTCGTTCGAGGCGTTGATCGACTCCATGACCTACAAGTTGATGCGGGCGGGGGTCGAGCCGGCGTGAGCGGTTAATGGGTTGAACGGAACGCGAGACCCGTGCGGTCTGGCGGTCACACGGCTAGCCGGCCAGCCACTCCGGTCTCCGCGCCGACAACCGCTACATCAACTCGGCGCCAGGTGCCTCGATTTCCTCGCGCGGCCTTTCGGCGAGGGCCTCCTCCAGCATCGGGATAACAGTCGCGACGTCGTCGCAGAACCGCACCGGCAGCCCCCGACCGCCAGGCAGGAACGGCTTATGCAGGAAGCCGTCTTCGGCCATGCGCTCGAAAAGCGCGATCAGCGAATCCCAGAACCCGTTTATGTTGACCATCAGGATCGGCCGCATGTGCCGTTCGAGCTGTGCCCAGGTCGCCATTTCGACGACCTCCTCAAGCGTGCCGATGCCGCCAGGCAGCGCGACGAACGCGTCGGACCTCTCGAACATGGTCATCTTGCGCGCGTGCATGTCTGGCGTGACGATCAGCTCCGACACCTCCTTCAGCATGACCTCGCGATCCTTCAGGAATTGCGGGATGATGCCGGTGACCGCGCCGTTGTTCTCAAGGGCAGCGCGCGCGAGGATGCCCATCAGCCCGACCGATCCGCCACCGTAGACCAGCCGTATCCCCGCCTCGGCCATCGTCCGGCCGAGGGCACTCGCCGCCGCGGCGTATTCGGGTGCCGCTCCCTCGTTGGAGCCGCAATAGACGCAGATGCTTCTCAAATCAGCCATGATTGGGTGTTGCATCGGC
>CAYTXI010000146.1:0-4602 GCA_964441935.1 uncultured Bauldia sp. | reverse complement strand
TGGTTGGCGGCGAAGGTCCAGGTGCGGATGTGGGCGATGCGGTTGGCGAGGGTGTCGATGTCGCCGTCGGTGCGGTCGGCGTAGGCGACTTGGTCGTTGAGCCAGTCGTCCGGGATGGCGCCGTCGCGGGCCAAGAAGCCGAAGAGCGTGGTCACCAGCTCGGCATGATTGGCTGGCGCGATCTTGCGGTAATCGGGAACCTGACAGACGTCCCAGAGCAGTGATACGCGCTCTCGCTGGTCGGCGAGGGCCCTTACTGTATCGTCTCGGCTGACGGTCTCGAAAGCGGCGACGTCGTCGGACGGCGGCGCCTTGGTCAGGCCTTCCCGGGTGGGGGCAAGGTCGAGGCTCGCCTTGAGATCGGCGAGCGAGGAGAAGTCGAGGACGCGGTTACGCCACTGAATGGTCTTGACCGAGTCGAACCGGTGGGTCTCGAGCGCCTCGACCAGAACGTCCTCGAACGGATCGACGCGGGCGGTGACGCCGAAAGTGCCGTCGCGCAAGTGGCGGCCGGCACGGCCGGCGATTTGGCCAAACTCGGCGGGCGACAGGCGCCGGTGCTGGTAGCCGTCGAACTTACGGTCGGCGGCGAAAGCGACGTGGTCAACGTCGAGGTTGAGGCCCATGCCGATGGCGTCGGTGGCGACCAGGAAATCGACGTCGCCGGACTGGAACAACTCGACCTGGGCGTTGCGCGTGCGCGGACTGAGCGAGCCGAGGACGACCGCGGCGCCGCCGCGCTGGCGGCGGATCAGCTCGGCGATGGCGTAGACCTCGTCGGCGGAGAAGGCGACGACGGCCGAGCGGCGGGGCAAGCGGGTGATCTTCTTCGGCCCCGAATAGGCGAGCACCGACATGCGCGGACGGGTGACGATGTTCACGCCGGGCACCAGACGATCGATGATGCCACGCATAGTGGCGGCACCCAGGAGCAGGGTTTCGTCGCGTCCCCGCAGGTTGAGCAGGCGGTCGGTGAAGACATGACCGCGCTCCAAGTCGCCGGCGAGTTGGATCTCGTCGATAGCTAGGAACGACGCGTCAGTCTCGCTCGGCATCGCCTCAACGGTGCAAACGCGAAACCGCGGCGAGGGCGGCACGATCTTCTCCTCGCCGGTAATCAGCGCAACCTCGCCGGCGCCGATGCGATCGGCGACGGTGTTGTAAACTTCGCGGGCGAGCAGGCGCAGCGGCAGACCGATCACGCCGGTCTGATGGGCGAGCATGCGCTCGATGGCGAGATGGGTCTTGCCGGTGTTGGTGGGGCCGAGAACGGCAACAACATTGCGGCCGCCGCCAGCGGACATCGCGACCTCGGACCTGGTGGAAGGATTCATGCGACTGGGGCGGGCTCGGTCGTTCGCCGCTGTGGCCCACAGCCGGGCATCGTGGGCCGCTGCTTCTCTAGTAACACACCGGCGCGTGAGCGCGAGAATTTCCGCGCCGCGGGCGACGTGGTGAACGGCTGGAACGAGTCCGGAACAAAACCCGTCCGAATCACTGACTCACGGTCTTTCACAATCCGTTCGCCACGACATCTCATGCTTGTGGCTCACGAGGCTACCACATATTGAATCGATCCCGGAGCTCGGTGCGCAACCGCCGCTCGTCGACCATCGTCGGGCGAGGCGGGCCGAGAACGCTGCATGGCTTGCGCGCGGCGCGCCCTGGCCGCGCGGCGCACGCTATTGGACGCTGGCGTGCCGCTCGGTTGGGGTGACGAGGAAGTCCCTAGCGCCGACAACAAGGTCGCCGATCTGCGTGCCGATGACGATCCTGTAAGGCAACATCAGGTCGGTGTTCTCGAGCGGAACCAGCCAAACCTCCAACCGCTCGTTTTTGGCCATGTACTGGACCGACTCGCGGCTCTGGCGATGCCCGGCAACCGGGACATATTGGGCTCCGCACACGAACACGCCGCCCGAATAGGAATCGCGGCGGCCCGACACGGTCTGGGCTCTCTTGAAGTAGAGGCTGACATCGTACCGCTGCCAGCCGTCGAAAACCCGCACCGTGCGATCGCACGCGCGCTCGCCGGTCACCGGGCTCGATCGACCGAGGGCGACCACAAAGGCACCGACCGGATCGACCACGCGACGTTTGTGGCCAGCAGTCAGAGGAACGCGGTCGGGAGCGTCCGCCAGCTCCGGATCGGCCCGGACGCTGACGATGGTGCCGCCGTTCATCGCCATGTTCACGTGCGTCTCGAAGCCGCCCTCGCTGGTCGCCAGTGTATATGCAGCGGGCACAACGTGCCCGCCGCGGATCCAGCCGTTGCCGGCGAGGGTGGCATGCGAGTCCGAAACGATGCGGCCCAGTCCATAGGTGGCACCGTCGATTGCCGCGGTGTAGCGGCCGTCGGTGAACTTGGCGTCGACGTCGACCCGGCCAATCGTGAAGCCGGCTATCGTGATGTAGTAGATCGCCTTCAGCGCTGCTTCGTCGGCCGCGACGGGTGGCGGGGTCGCGATCGTGGCGGTGGTCGCGAGGACGGCGCCGACCACAAAGCCGCGTCTCCTCGCGGCGGAAAGGGCACAGATCGCACTCATCACAGCCATTGTCGCATGACGCCCGGCTATTCGAATAATGTTGTGACCATTCTAGATGACGAACCGTTAACAACGCCACCAATTTGGGCAAAACCGAGACTGGCGCAATGCAGGGGCAGGCGGCTTACCGGCCCGACCACGCGCCCTGCTTGACGCAGCGGCGACCCCTCACTATAGCAGGGCGGCTTTTCAGGCACCTCCCGCTCGTACGGCGAAGCCGCCCGGAATCCGGTGGTGAACAGAGTCTTTACAGATGGCGCGGCGCTGCGAACTTTCGGGCAAGACGGTCCAGACCGGCAACAACGTCAGCCACGCGAACAACCGGACGCGGCGGCGCTTCTTGCCCAACCTCAACCGCGTGTCGCTGATCAGCGACGCCCTCGGCGAGACCGTGCGGCTCAGAATCACGCCCTATGCGCTGCGCTCGGTGGAGCGCCGCGGTGGCCTCGACAACTACCTGGTCCAGGCGCGTGACCGGGACTTGTCGACGCGCGCGCGCCGGCTGAAACGCGCGATCGTCAAGCGACTGAACGTGGCAAGCGCCGGCTGAGCATTCCCGCTTGGACCGATTCATGAGCGGCGCCGTTCGGCGCCGCTTTCGATTTCGGGCTCAGCCCGCCGAGGCCGCTTGCGGGCGCAAGCGCGGCAACGGTGGCGGCGACGGCTTGAGGACGAACTGGAGCAGGATCGTCCGCTGGAGCGGGCTGTGGTTGTCGTCCGAGATCACATTGACCAGTATCTCGCCGTCGGTGCCGACACGGACCGCCAGGCCCTCCATGTTGTCGATCTGGTAGCCCATGTCGGCGAAGACGGCGACCGTACCGTCGAGCGTGGCGCCGGGGGCGAGCGTAGTTGCGGCGATCCGCCGGATGCGCATGAAGATGCCTTCGGACAGCTTGAACTTGCGCTCCAGGGTCAGCAGATCGCCGGACGGCAAGAAGACCGCGTCGGTGATGTCGAAGTCGCCGACGCGGCGGATCGCGAAGGTACCTTTGTCGGGACCGTCGAGGACGAACCCGCGGTGGTTGCCGTTCTTGTCGAGCGCGTGCTCGGCGATAACCACGGTGGCGCCGGCGAGGCGGCTGCCGGGCGGGGCGACGGCGATCGCTTCGAGGCCCTGGTTGGCCGGGAGGCCGTCGACGAAAGCCGGCAGCGAGACATCCTCGGGCCGGGCAAGGGCAAAGTCCGGCGTCAAGGCATAGAGGCGCACGCGGGGCCGTTGCTCGAACGACACCAGCGCCGTGTCGCGGCCGTCGTGGGCGACGATGCGCAGGCCCTCGGCGTCCGCCCGCCGCTTATCGGCGAGCGGCTCGCCGTCTTCGCCCAGGATCGGCGCGATCATCGGATCCTCGATACCGACCAGGCGGCCGCCGTCCTCCACGATCCTCGCGGTGAGCCAGAAGCCGTCGTCGGCGACGGCGTAGAGCCTCCCGTCACTGCCGAAATCGAGACCCGACCATGAGCCGAATGCCGGATCGGAGGACGACAGCATCAGGCCGCCGCGGAACTCAAGCTCGCCGAAACGGTCGCCGGGCTGGCCGACGTGGAAGGCAGCGATGGGCGTGGCATGCAACGCGATCGGGGCGAACCCCGGTTCGGTGGCTGCCGCGATCCCGCCGGCGACAAAGCAGGCGACCATGCCGGCGAACAGCCGACCGGCCGGCGCCGCCCTCATTGCAGATACGCGGCGCGGGGGGTCCGCCGCCGGTGCGGCGGCAGCGTCGCTTGTTCGTCGAACAGCTCGGCCAGCTTCTCGGTCATGGCGCCGGCCAGCTCTTCGGCATCGACGATGGTGACCGCGCGGCGATAGTACCGGGTGACGTCGTGGCCGATGCCGATAGCGATCAGTTCGACCGACGAACGAGTCTCGATCTCGTCGATGATGTGGCGAAGGTGGCGCTCGAGGTAGTTGCCGGGGTTGACCGACAGGGTGGAGTCGTCAACCGGGGCTCCGTCGGAGATCATCATCAGGATCTTACGCTGTTCGGGGCGACAGACGAGCCGGCTGTGTGCCCAGGCAAGCGCCTCGCCGTCGATGTTCTCCTTGAGCAGTCCC
>CAYTXI010000145.1:0-4809 GCA_964441935.1 uncultured Bauldia sp. | reverse complement strand
AGCGCTCGTAGTGGCCGAGGTCGAGGTCGGTCTCCGCCCCGTCGTCGGTGACGAACACCTCGCCGTGCTGGTAGGGGCTCATCGTGCCGGGGTCGACGTTGAGGTAGGGGTCGAGCTTCCTCAGCCGCACCTTGTAGCCGCGCGCCTGCAAGAGCGCGCCCAGCGCCGCCGATGCGATGCCCTTACCGAGGGAGGAAACCACGCCGCCGGTGATGAAGATATACCGCGCCATGGGCCTCGACCTTACCTCCTGCCCGCGCGATTCGGGCAACGGAATCTGACGTCGGCGCGTATCGGGCCGACAATGCGCACCGACGCAACGGGGCAGCGCGCCCGGCGGGTCGGTCGTTTCGCCGGGTGTGTCGCCATGCTGCCCTCCGCTATTGCGAGGTCGGGACTTGCGGTTCGCCCGGCAGAGCCGGGGCCGGGGCGCCGCCGGTCTCACCGCCGGCATCCGGCGCCTGGCCGGTGTACCGCTGTAGCTCGTTGAGGATGCCCGTACCGCCGTCTGGTGCCGGCGTCGTCGACGAGCTGTCCGGGGTAGCCGGCGCCGTTGTCTCCGTCGTGACGTCGAGGACCGACGATTCCGGCAGCTGCAGGCGGCTCAGCATCGTCAGGAAGATCGAGGTTGCGAAGAACGCGACGCCGAGGATGGTCGTCGCCTTGGTCAGCACGTTGCCCTGGCTGCGGTGCGACATGAACCCGCCACCGCCGCCGATGCCAAGCGCGCCGCCTTCTGAGCGCTGCAACAGCACGACCGCGACGAGCGCCACGATCACCATCAGGTGGACGACGATGATGACGGTTTCCATCGCTCAGGATGCCGGGGTTTCCAAGCCGGGCGCCTTGTACACGATCGCACCCGGCGGTGCCAGACCCGCCACCCGCGGCCCAGGGTCACTGGCACGCGGCGATAATCGCGAGGAAATCCGAGGCCTTGAGGCTAGCACCGCCGACCAGCGCCCCATCGACGCCCGGAAGCGCCAGGATGGTCCCGGCATTGGATGGCTTGACCGAGCCGCCATAGAGGATGCGGGTCCTTGACGCATTGTCCTCGCCGAACCGCTCGGCGAGCTGCGTCCTGATATGGGCATGGGCTGCCGCGATGTCATCGTCCGACGGGGTCAGCCCTGTGCCGATTGCCCACACTGGCTCGTAGGCGATCACCAGCCGGTCGGCCGTCGCCCCGTCCGGGACCGATCCCGCGATCTGGCGATCGAGCACCGTCTTAGTCTCTCCCGCCCGGCGCTCCGCCTCGGTCTCGCCGATGCACAGAATCGCCGTCAGGCCCGCCCGCAACGCGGCCTCCGCCTTGGCGCGGACCGTGGCGTCGTCCTCGCCGTGGTCGGTGCGGCGCTCCGAATGGCCGACGATGACGAGGCGGCCGCCAGCATCGGCGATCATCTCCGCCGCGATGTCTCCGGTGTGGGCGCCCGACGCGGCCGGATGGCAGTCCTGCCCGCCGATCGTGACCGCCGATCCCGCGGCCGTTGCGACTGCGTCGACGATCAGCGTGGCCGGGGGGCATACCACGACCTCGCAAGCCGCCCCGGCGGCGCCGGCGACGATCGCCCGCACCTCGGCGAGGCTGGCCTTGCCGCCGTTCATCTTCCAGTTGCCGGCGATCAGCGCCCTGCGCCCGGTCATCGACCGTCCTCCCCGTCTTTCGCGTGTCGGCGACCCGTAACAAAAACGGGCGAAAAATCAATGCGCTCCCGCCTTGCGGCAGCTCGGGCCGCTACCTATTATCCGCGCCCGAAACCTAAGCGACGCCAAGAGGAAACGATGCTCGACGCACTCAAGCGGTATGCGTCCGGCTGGGTCGCCCAGCTGTTCATCGCCTTGCTCGTCATCAGCTTCGCCGTGTGGGGCGTCTCCGACATCTTCAGCGGGTTCGGCAGCGACGCCGTCGCTCGGGTCGGCAACGTCGAGGTTCCGGTGCGCGAGTTCCAGCGCCGCTACCGGATCGCCACGCAGAACCTCAGCCGTCAACTCGGCCAGACCATCACGCCGCAGCAGGCGGCGCAGATGGGCGTGCCGGGGCAGATCCTCAATCAGCTCGTCACCGAGGCGACCCTCGACCACGCCGCCAACCAACTGGGTCTCGGCATCTCCAACGACGTGCTCGGCCACAAGATCAGCAGCGACCCGGACCTGCGTGCGCCCAGCGGCAACTACGACCGCGCCTATCTCACTCAGATCATCCGCGCCCAAGACATGACCGAGGACGAGTTCGCCATCAACCGCCGCCAGCAGTACATCCGCGAGCAGCTGGTCGATGCCTTCGGCGGCGGAGTGGCCGTTCCGGATGCCTACATGCGCGCTCTTCACGAGTACCGCACCGAGGAGCGTACGCTCTCCTACGTCGTGGTTTCCGCGCCGCCGGTCAGCGCCATCGCCGAGCCCAGCGAGGCGGAGCTCGCCGCCTATTTCGAGGCCAACAAGGCCGATTGGCGGGCCCCGGAATACCGCGCGATCCGGTATTTCACCCTCTCACCTGACGAGATCGCCGACCTGGGCGAGGTCACCGACGAAGCCGCCAAGGAGCGCTACGACCGCCAGCCCGGCCGGTTCGTCGAACCCGAAGAGCGCCGGGTCGAGCAGATCGTCTTCGACAACCGCGCGGCAGCCGAAGCCGTCGCCAGTTCCCTGAGTGCCGGCAAAACGTTCGACCAAGTGGTCACCGAACGCGGCCTCAAGCCGTCCGACGTCGACCTTGGCCTCGTCACCCGCGACAAGATCGTCGACCCGGCGGTCGCCGAGGCCGCCTTCGCCCTCGCGCAAGGAGCCGTCAGCCCGATCGTCGACGGCCGCTTCGGCCCGGCGATCGTCCACGTGACAGAGATCAAGCCGGCGGTGGTCACGACGTTCGAGGAGGCAAAGGCCGACCTGACGCGCGAGATCGCAGTCGAACGTGCCCAGGCGACGATCCTCGACCTTCGTGACACCATCGAAGACGCCCGTGCCGGCGGCGACACCCTGACCGACGCCGCGGCCCGCTACGATCTGAAGGTCGTGAACGTGCCGGCGGTCGACGCCAACGGCAATGGCTCTGACGGCAACGCGATCCAGGACCTGCCCGCCGGACTGGCGTCCGCGGCGTTCGAATCGGACGTTGGCCTCGAAAACAACCCCATCGAGCCCGACAACAGCAGTTTCGTCTGGTACGAGGTCACCGACGTCACCCCGGCGCATGATCAGACACTCGCCGAGGTCCGCGACCGGGTGGCGACCGCCTGGAAGAACGCCGAGCGCGAAAAACGTCTCGCCGCCGAGGCCGACGCGATCAAGGAGCGGCTCGATAACGGCGACGACCTCGCCGCGATCGCCGCCGCGCAGTCGCTAACGGTTGATACCGCAACGGTCACCCGCATCACTACGCCCGTGGGTGGTCTGTCGGCCGCCGCGATCGCCGCCGCCTTTTCGGGGCCCGAGGGGCTGGCGGCAACTGCCGTCGGCGCCGAGCCGATGACCCGGGTGGTCTTCACCATCGACAGCGTCGAGACACCGCCGTATTTCTCCGACGCCCCGACGGATGCCCAGCTTCGCCAGCAATTCGGCGCGCAAATCGCCAACGACCTGCTCGGCCTCTACGCCAGCCAGCTGCGCAGCCAGACCGAGGTCAGGCTGAACCAAGTGGCGCTCCAGCAGTTGCTGGGCGTGAGCCCCAACTGATCGCCAGAGGCCGACCGGGTCATGCTGATCGCCCCTGACATCGCCGATTTCGTGCGCGCCTACGACGCCGGCGAAGCGCAGGTGGTCTGGACTCGGCTGGTCGCCGACCTCGAGACGCCGGTCTCCGCCATGCTCAAGCTGTCGGCGGGGCGCGCCAACTGCTTCCTCCTGGAGTCGGTCGAGGGCGGCGCCACCCGCGGCCGCTATTCGATCATCGGCATCGAGCCGGACCTCATCTTCCGCGCCTTCGGCGGCAAAGCCGAGGTCAACGTCGACCCGAAGGCGAACGGCAAGGGCTACCGGCCGATGGCTGAGCCGACGCTCGACGCACTCCGCCGCGTTATCGGCGAGTCGCGCGTCCATCTGCCGGCCGACCTGCCGCCGATGTCCGCCGGCGTCTTCGGCTACCTCGGTTACGACATGGTGCGCGAGATGGAGGCGCTGGCGCCCGCCAATCCCGACCCGCTCGGCCTGCCCGACGCCGTTCTCATCCGCCCCACGGTCATCGTCGTCTTCGATTCCGTCAAGGACGAGATCACGGTGGTCTCGGCGGTCAGGCCGGGCAAGGGTCTCGCCGCGGAGCAGGCCCACGCCCGCGCCGTCGACCGCGTGACCGCGGTCGTCGACGCCCTCGATTCGCCGCTCGACGGCGCCGCGGACGCCGGCCCGTTCGACCCCGACATCGCGGTCACCTCGAACACGCCGCGTGAGCGCTACCTCGACATGGTGCGCCGCGCCAAGGACTACATCGCCGCCGGCGACATCTTCCAGGTGGTCCTGTCGCAGCGCTTCGAGGCGCCGTTCGACCTGCCGCCGTTCGCCCTCTATCGGGCGCTGAGGCGCTTGAACCCCTCCCCCTACCTCTACTACCTCGACTTCGGCGATTTCGCCGTCGCCGGATCGAGCCCCGAGATCCTGGTGCGGGTCAAGGACGGCGAGGTCACCATCCGGCCGATCGCCGGCACCCGACCACGCGGCGCGACGCCCGAGGCCGACAAGACACTTGCCGCCGAGCTTCTCGCCGACCCCAAGGAGTGCGCCGAGCACCTGATGCTGCTCGATCTCGGCCGCAACGACGTCGGCCGCGTCGCTGACATCGGTACGGTCAAGGTCACCGACCAGTACTTTATCGAG
>CAYTXI010000144.1:0-4928 GCA_964441935.1 uncultured Bauldia sp. | reverse complement strand
AGGACCGACCGGGTGATCAACGGCGGCGGCGTGCCGCAGAACAACCCGGTGCTCAACCAGGTCTACGCCAATGTGCTTGGGCGCCCGGTGCTGGTGCCGAAGACGAGCGTCACTGGGATCGGCTCGGCGATATTCGCGCTGCTGGCGGCCGGTGCGGTCGACAGCATCGAGGAGGCGCAGGCCAAAGTGTGTCCCGAGCATGCCGTGTTCACTCCGCAAGCGGGGACGCGCGAGACCTATGACATGCTCTACGATCTCTTCAGGCGCATGTACTTCGACTTCGGCCAGCCCGCCGAGGACACCAAGTTCGGAGACGTGCTGCCGACGTTGATCCGTGTCGCGCGCGGTTGAGCGCGTCCGCTTGCGAGGAACTTCTCAAGTCGGCTATGGAGCGCCACCGAGCAGCGCGATCGACCACGCACCGGCGAACAGCGCGAGTGCGGCCCCGCCGAGGACGAACTGGACGTTGCCGCGCACCGTCGCCAGGGGCGCGCCCGCGGCAACGAGTCCCGCCCCAATGAGAGCGCCGGCCAGGAAGCCGGCGATATGCGCCCCGACGTCGATGCGCTCGCCCTCGATCCCTAGGAAGGCAAGCAGCATCACGCCCACGGCCAGCGGCAACCATCGACGCGGCCCGCGCCTCCACAACGACGATTGGTACTTCCACATGAGCACGACCAACAGGCCCACCGCGCCGAAAACCGCGGTCGAAGCGCCGATGGCGGTGTGCGTCGGAGGTTCGATGATCGCGTTGGCGGCGTTGCCGATGCCACCCGCAAGCAGAATCGCCAGCCAGGCAAGCCCGCCGCCGAGCATCTGAGCCAAAATGATGCCGAGGAATCCGCCTGCGACGATGTTGGAGAACAAGTGCCCATAGTCGGCATGGAGCCCGAGCGCGGTCAGAGCCCGCCACCACTCCCCGCCGGTGATCAGACCCGCGACCGCCTCGCCGGCTGATAGCCAGTCGCGAGAGAATGCATGACGCGCAACCGCGCCGTGGATGAACAGCAAGACGCAAATGTAGACCAGAGTCCCTACCAGTCCTTCGGTCAACGGACGAAGCGGAAGCGCCGGCGGCGTCGAAGAACGATTGTCGCGAGCGTAGGCAGCCAGTTCCTGTCGCGCCGGCGCTTCGTTTGATGCCGCGACCAGGAGTCCGACACCGCCCTGGCGTCGGGCAATTCGGCAATCGATCCCGGCCGCCACCAGCACCAGAGCATGCTGCTCGGTCTCGCCACGAGTTTGGAACCGCTGTACCTCGACCCAGGTCTCGCCCGCGTCGCTGCTCAATATCCAACCTCGGCTCGGGGGTGCGCTTCAAGGGGCCGCGCGAATTCCGCCCGGCGACACCGCGGAATTCGGCAACAGGGAAAGTCCGTGAGATTCACTCCGCCGGCGCGCGGAGGTCGGGCGCAGGTTGCGGCCGCCGCATGATGAAGTGGGCGACCTCAGCGAAGTAACTCTTGGCTTCGGCGGCATGGTAGGGCGAGCCGGCCGGCAGCGCGGCGCTGATGCGGCGATGCGCTTCCGGCATGTTGTGAAACGGGATGTTCGGGAACAGGTGGTGCAGCGCGTGAAGGTCGAAGCCAAGCGGCGCCATCAGCTTGGTCACCACCGGATTGCGCGTGAAGTTGTAGGAATCGAGGATCTGCCCGACCCTTCCTTGCGGATATTTTTCCGTCTCGTAGCGGTGGCCGACCATGACGCGGATCGAGTGGAGCAAGAGCACCGCGACGAACAGCGAGTAGACCTGGAGCACGATCCCGCCCGGCGGTCGGCGAGTCACCAGCGCGATCGCCAGCACCACGAGATACAAGGAGCAGGCGAGCTCCTGGCCGCGCCAGCTCGGCCGTTCGGCCGCCGTCGGCGGCGCCCGCCGCGACAGCCCGAGAATGCCGAGGCTGGAGGCGCGCGTATCGACCCAATGCCGAACCCGGTGGCTCAGCCAAGCCGCCGGCGCCAGTACGGCGAACCGGAACACGTAGACGAACGGCAGCAGGAAGGAGAGGGCGACCAAGGCCAGCGTGCCCTTGATGCCCCGCATCTCCGGCGGGAAGTATTCGACGTCGCTGTCGGTGCCGAAGCCCTCCAGCGAGTGGTGGTTGCGGTGGTCCGAGTAGAGGAACGATGGGATCAGCAGCGGTACGCCGATCGTCGCGTTCCAGGCCAGCTCGAAGCCCCGCAGCTTGCGCGCCTGGTGTGCGATCTCGTGGTTGAAATACGTCAGCCGGTAGACTGCGAACGCAGCCGCGACGAAACCGAATATCGCCAGCGGCGAACCGGAAAGGATCGCGGTCGGGAAGGGGCGCGAAAGAAAGATGCCGATCCCGGCGATGACCAGGCCGCCAACGAGATTCGACCAATAGATCGCCGGCGACGGCTCCGTGAGGTCGCGGACCAGCCGGGTCAGCTCCTTGAGAGGCAGTCCGTCGTCGGTCGATTCGGCAGGCATCGCATCTCATCCCGCAGACCGAGCAGCTGAAGGGACCTGCATATCACATCAGGTTGGCGTGTCATCATCAAGCGCGGCATACGGTGGATGAGCGTTCAAGCGTCCGCCGCCACCCGCGTTCACGCCGTTTTGTATCTCCGAGCTTTACCGCCGTCGTCCGCGATTGCCGGTGGCTGCCATTCCGGCAGGTCGGCGAGGCCGCCACCGAGGAAGGTGTGGTGCCAAAGCTGGGTCGTAATCACGCCCGTCAACCCCATTTCGAGGATAGTGTTCAGGAACCGATTGCGTTTCACCCGTTCCAACCGGTCGCGGACCTGTTGGACCGCCGCGTGGTCGAAGTAGCCGCTCGCGGCAAGCGAATCGGCGCTCAGCAGTTGGTCGACCCACGGCGGACGGTCCGCTGTGAGAAACAGCGAGGATAGGTTGGCGCGAAACATCGTTTTGCGGCGATTGGCGATAGGCGTCGGTAGCGCCCTGCGCGCGACCTCGCGCAACAACCACTTGTCGGTCCGGCCATTCAGCTTGAACTTCGGCGGCAACTGGGCACAAAAATCGACCACCCGTTCGTCGAGGAACGGAAAACGGCCCTCGATGCTGGCGCTGCGAATCGGCCGATCGCCTTTGGCCGCGAGCAGCATGCCCGCCAGCATGACCTTGTTGGCGACGTAGAGGGAGCGATTTAGCGGGTGCCAGCGGCGCATCCGCGCCGTGTCCAACCCCAGTTCGTCGTATGGCCGGTACCCGTCGATCGCCCGCCACATGTCATGCGAATAGAGCCGGTCGCGTGAGCTGGCCATCATCTCGTAGGTGAGCTGTTGAGCCGTGCGCATGCCGTCGATGGCGGCAAACGGCGGCAGACGGCTGGTGTTGCCGCCGACGATCGGGCCGAAGAAGAGGCGGCGCAGCCCGCGATAAACCGGCCGGTTGGGATGAATCCCGATCGCATCCAGTTTGAACCACACGTACCCGGCAAGGGCCTCGTCGGCGCCCTCGCCGGTGAGCGTCGTCTTGCAGCCGGCTGGGCGGACGGCCTGCGCCAAGCGGATCATGCACGCTGCCGATGTGTCGAGGACCGGAGACTCCGCCGCCGTGATCAACTCCGGGAAGGCGTCGCAGATATCGGCCGCCGTCATCCTGACGGTGGTCAGGCGCGAGCCGATGAGGTCGGCCGCCTGGCGCGCCTTGGGGCCTTCGTCTGCCGGTCCCGACCGATCGAGACTGATAGTGAAGGACTGAAGTGGCGCTCCGTTCTCCTCAGAACCGAGGCTGAGGATCGTGGTGGAGTCGAGACCGCCGCTGATGTAGCTGCACACCTCCGCTTCGCCGACCAGCCGGCGGCGGATGGCATCGCGCAGCAGCGCCTCGAGTTCGTCGGCCGCCGCTGAGGCGCTGAGATCGTGCCTTTCCGATCCCCGGTCGGGGTAGTCGATGTCGGCGTAGCGGCGGACGCTGACCTGCCCGTCGCGGACCTTCAGGTAGTGCCCTGGCAGGAGCTGGTTGACGCCTTCGAAACAGGTGCGCGGGCCGCTGATGGCGAAGAAGTTGAAGAAGAAGTCGAGACCCCGCCGGTCGGCCCTCGCCTCGACGAAGCGCGAGGCGAACAGGGCCTTGACCTCGGACGCCCACAGCAACCACCCGTCGGCCTCGGCGTAGAACAAGGGCGCGATTCCGGCGCGGTCGCGTCCGAGGAGCAGCGTGCGCGTGTTGCGGTCCCACAGCGAGGCGCTGTACTGCCCTCGGGTGTGCTGAAAGACCGCCTCGCCGAAGTCCTCGTAGAGGTGGACCCAGGCTTCGGTGTCGCATCGTGTCTTCAGAACGTGGCCGCGTGCCAGGAGGTCGCGCCGGATCTCCGGGTACTCGTAGAGCTCGCCCTCCTGGGCGACCCAAACCGTTCCGTTCTCGTTGGAAATCGGCTGGCGGCCGCCGGCGACGTCTATGAACGCCAGCCGCCGTGCGCCGAGCGCCACCCCGTCCTCGAAATGCGCCTGCTCGTCATCCGGGCCACGATGCGCCAGCGACCGAGTCATGGCCCACAGCGCGTCCTGCGGGAAGGCTCGCCGCCCGGTCAGGTCGATGGCACCCACGATACCGCACATCGATTGTTGCTATAAGCTCCCTCACCCGGTCGCAAGGACTTGCCACTTAGCGCCCGCAAAGGCCTCGAGCCCATGGCAAACAGCGCAGGCGCCCCGCCAATTCGTTATCGATCGCGGGTCGTCTGGTCGTGGGCCTTCTTCGATTTTGCCAATTCCCCCTTCGCCACGCTCGTGGTCACTTTCATATACGCCACGTACTTCACGCAGGCCATCGCTCCGGACCCCGTCACTGGCACGGCCCTTTGGTCACGGGCGGTGACTATTTCCGCCCTGGTCGTGGCGTTCGCTTCGCCGTTCCTGGGCGCGCTCGCCGACCGCGGCGGCTACCGCAAACGCCTGCTGGCGCTCTTCACCGGCATTGCCATCGCCGGCAGCGTGGC
>CAYTXI010000143.1:3262-5097 GCA_964441935.1 uncultured Bauldia sp. | reverse complement strand
TCCTTGCCCTGCGGCAGCCCGTGCCAGCCGATCGGAATGCCGAAGAAGAACGAATTGATGCGCTGGTACTGGTCGAAGAAGATCGTCCGGTTCAATTCCTCGAAATCGAAGGCGTGGTTGAGCGCCCGCCGGACGCGAATGTCCTGGAACAATGACCGGCGGAGGTTGGGCACGAAACCCACCATGACCCCGGAGACCTGTTCCAGGTCGACCAGCTCCTTGACCACGTCGCCCGCCTTCATCGCCGGGAAGTCGTATGCGGTCGCCCAGCGTTTGGCCTCGTTCTCCGACCAGAAGTCGAACTCGTCGGCCTTGAACGCCTCGAACTCGACGTTGAGGTCGCGGTAGTACTCGTAGCGTACCTGGTCGAAGTTGTTGGTGCCGACGTAGGTATTGAGGTTGGCGCCCCAGAAGTCGGGCACCCGCTCGTACGTGATCGAACGTCCGGGCGTGACCGAGGCTATCCGATACGGGCCGGAACCGAGCGGCGGCTCCAGCGTGCCTTCTGCGATGTTGCGCTGCTTGCCGTTGGCGTCGGTTCCCTCCCACCAGTGCTTCGGCAGCACGAGCAGTTCGCCGACGATCTGCGGCAGTTCCCGATTGCCGCTCTGGTCGAAGGTGAACGTGACCTCGCGCTCGCCGGCGACTTCGACGTCGCTGACGTGCTGGTAGTAGAACGCCTGGCTGGGGTTGAGCTCGACGAGCTTCTCGAACGACCACTTGACGTCTTCCGGCGTGATCGGCTCGCCGTCGTGCCATATGGCGTTGGGGTTGATGCGATAGGTGACTGATGAGAAGTCGGCCGGGAACTTGAGCGCTTCGGCGATCTGCGGGTACTGCCCGGAGATGTCGTATTCGTCGAGCGCCCGCATCATCAGGCTCTCGTAGACGAGTCCGAGCCCATCCGCCTGCACCCCCTTGGGCAGGATCGGATTGAGCGTGTCGAATGTCGGCGACGCGCCGGAGAGTCGCGCCATCCCGCCCTTGGGCGCGTCCGGATTGACGTAGTTGAAGCGTGCGAAGTTCTGCGGATACCGCGGCTGTTCGACCAGGCTGCTGGAGGTGACCCATTCGCCGTCCTCCGCGGCCGCCGGCATCGCTGCCGTCACCAGGGCCAGAACGGCAAGCGACGTGGACACCAACCTCAGCATCGGCCTCTCCATGGTCGCGCGGATGTCCACGGCGTTTGGTCGCCGTGCATCGGCGCATAATAGGGGCGGCGGACCGCGCGCGACACCGTTTCTCGGCCAATATGACCGAAATTTAACGTCGCGCCACGTGCTCGAATTGGCGGCCCAGGCGGGCCAGTCGGCGGTTTACGGTGCCGGCGCCGGCATCTCGGTTGAGGGCTGCGGCGTCGCGCCCACCGCCGGCTGGTCCGTTGACGGCGCCATAGCCGCCCCGTCGGCCGCCGTCGTCGGCAGCGGTACGGGATTATCGGAGAGCGTCCTCAGGTAGGCGATCACGTTCGCCCGATCCTCCGGTTTCTTCAGCCCGGCGAAGGCCATCGCGGTGCCCGGAACGATCGCCTTCGGTGCCTCCAGGTATCGGTCGAGGTTTTCGAACGTCCAGCTGAGTCCCTGCTCGCGTTCCGTGCGCATCGCCTGGGAGTAGCCGAAGCCCTCCATGTGCGCCGCCGGCCCGCCAACGATGCCGTATAGGTTGGGCCCGACCTTGGCCGGCCCGCCTTTCTCGAAGGTGTGGCAGGCTAGGCACACCTTAGCCTTGGTTTCGCCGGCCGCGGCATCGGCCGTCTGCAGCCGCTCCGCGATCGACGCGACCTCCGAGGCCGCGGGGCCGCCGGCCGCGGCTTCGCCGCCGGTTGCCGCCGCGGC
>CAYTXI010000143.1:0-3162 GCA_964441935.1 uncultured Bauldia sp. | reverse complement strand
GCCGCGGCTTCGCCGCCGGTTGCCGCCGCGGCGATCACGTAGCCCGGCTCTTCCGCCTCGCGCGGGGCGTAGATGATGTCGGAAACGATCGACAGCGCCATGACGCCGAGAGCTGTGCCGAGCACCGCGCCTGCGATCTTGTTGAATTCGAATGCGTCCATGCCGTCCAGGCGCCTCCGGATGGCGCAACCGAAAAAGCGTCGTAATCGCCTTGGGTCCCGCCGTCCCGGCGCGGAAACTACAGGCTTTGCGGCGCGCAAGGCAACACGTATAAGCGGCCGGTCTTGAGACGTTTTGCCACCCTGCGCCCGCTTGACCGCGGACCGCGTCGGCGCCGCCGGTGACCCCGATGCAGAGCGCCATCGTCGTCATCCCCGCCCGCATGGCCGCCACCCGCCTACCGGGCAAGCCGCTCCTCGACATTGCCGGTCATCCGATGATCGTCCACGTCTGGCGCCGGGCGCTGGAGGCCGACGTTGGCCGGGTCGTGGTCGCCACCGACGACGTCGCCGTCGCCGCGGCGATCGAACTTGCCGGCGGTGAGGCGGTGATCACCCGTGCGGACCATCCGAACGGCACCTCGCGTGTTCACGAGGCGCTGTCGCTTCTTGGCGCCGACGACGAGGTCGTCGTCAATCTCCAGGGCGACCTGCCGACGATCGCGCCCGCCGCCGTCCATGCCGCGCTCGCCCCCCTAGGCATTCCCGAAGTCGACATTGGAACCATCTGCGCCAGGATCGTGCGCGAGGAGGAGCGCACCGATCCGAGCGTGGTCAAGGTGGTCGGCAGCCCGGCTAGCCTCGCCGAGGAGGACGCCGGCATGCTCCACTGCCTCTATTTCACCCGCGCCACCGCGCCATGGGGCGAGGGTCCGTTGTGGCATCACATCGGCCTCTACGCGTACCGCCGCGAGGCGCTCGACCGCTATGTCGCCCTACCGCCATCGCTGCTTGAAAGCCGCGAGAAGCTGGAGCAACTCCGCGCCCTCGAAGCCGGCATGCGCATCGACGCCGCCATCGTCGACGAGGTGCCGTTGGGCGTCGACACCCCCGCGGATCTCGCTCGCGCCCGCGAACTTCTCGCCTCGTAGGTTGCCGTACTCGCCCCCGCGTCCGTTAGCTGCTACATCCCGCCCGGCCTTGTCGCCGGGGAAGTCGGGAGCCATGCCGCAAGCGAAGACCATCGTGTTCCAGGGCGAGCCCGGAGCGAATTCGCACCTCGCCTGCAGCGAAGCGTACCCGCGGGCGCGCGCCATTCCATGCCCGACGTTCGAGGATTGCTTCGCCGCGGTCGACAAGGGCGAGGCCGACCTCGCCATGATCCCGATCGAGAATTCGCTCGCCGGCCGCGTCGCCGACATCCATCACCTGTTGCCGGAATCGGGCCTGCACATCATCGCCGAGCACTTCCTGCCCATCCAGTTCCACCTGATGGCGCCGAGGGGCGCGACCTTGAAGTCGATCCGTCGCGTCCACAGCCACATCCATGCGCTCGGCCAGTGCCGCAAGATTGTCCGCCGCCATCGCTGGCAGACGGCGATCGCCGGCGATACCGCCGGTGCCGCCCGCGAGATCGCTGAGGCCGGTGACGTCAGTCAGGCGGCGATCGCCCCCCGGCTTGCCGCCGAGACTTACGGCCTGAGGATCCTCCAGGAGAACGTCGAGGACGAGGCCCACAACACCACCCGATTCATCGTTCTCGCCAAGCGGCCGGTGAGGGCGAAGCGCGGCTCGGGTCCGGTGATCACCACCTTCGTCTTCCGAGTCAGGAACGTTCCCGCCGCGCTTTACAAGGCGATGGGCGGCTTCGCCACCAACGGCGTCAACATGACCAAGCTGGAGAGCTACCAGTTGGGCGGCAAGTTCTTCGCCACCCAGTTCTACGCCGACGTCGAGGGTCACCCCGACGACCGCCCGCTGAAGCTGGCGCTGGAGGAGCTCACCTTTTTCTCGACCGAGGTCAGGATCCTCGGCGTCTATCCGGCGAGCCCGTTCAGGGAGGGGCTGGGGTAGGGGGAACGGACATGAGACGCCTGTCCCATGAAACCATCAACTCGATCGGAGTGGTATTGTCGTTGGTCATAGCAGGCGCAGCGCTAAGTATGGACGCTTTGCGATGGTGGGAAGCACGCGAAAACGCCATCGTAAATGCGGTGATGATCGAAGATGGATATCAGAGCACTGTGTCATCGGACAGCGTGAACGATGCATCACCGCTGTGGAATGCGACTCTGAGGTTTAGCGTTCAAGTTTCCAACATTAGCTCAATGGACACAGCGATAAACGCGGTCCGGTTTGATTTCAACGGCGATGGGCTCACCTCGCTCGAGGGAATCTCATCCAACTCACCGGGATGGGACTACAGGACCGGTCGATCATTTGATGAGGCGCCAGTGCAGTTGCCTGCCGGCAGCAGTGTCGCGTTAGATGTTGGCACTCAAGTCCAATTGGCTGATGATTGTCGTTTTGCGGAGATTGACCCAAAGGGCAGCAAAATTTCGAATCCCCATCACCAGACTCCTCACGCTATTCGCGCAACACCAGCGTTCGTTTCCGCAATGCATACCTCTCAAGGATGTCACCATCCACGATATTGAACTCCCTGGTCGAAAGCTCAAGGTGGACGTCGAAGCTCGCGGCGTTCCGGAAAAACCGCTCAATTCGGCAGTCTATGCTGTGCTTACCAAGGGTTTCGTGGCGAAAGCGCGTCTCGGTTCGTCGCAGGATTTCGACTCAGCCCCGCTGATAACGCCAGCCGGCGATTAACCGGAACAGCGTATTCCGCCTCCCCTGTCGCCTACCGCCACCGCTCCGCCACCGCCTTCCTGACCGCCGCCCGTTCGCCCCGCGTCTGTTTGCCGATGCCGCGCACGATGCGCTCTGCAGCTATCGCCACCTCGTCCCCTTGCGGGAAAGGCCGGATTTCCCCGATTTGCGTGTTCGAAATCGGCGTTGGAAATCGGGTGAGGGGTGCCCCGGCGGAGATCGTTCGCTCCGTGCTCGATGCCGGCTGCGCCCGCCCTCGGCCAACCTCGGCGCGTGTTCACCTCCCGGCAACCATAACCCCAACGAAACTTATCCCCGCCCCCTCGGCACGACTCCATAATCGTCGCCATCCTCGCTCAGTAAGGGGCGTCTACCGGTGGCGACCTTAGGCGGAGCG
>CAYTXI010000142.1:0-5213 GCA_964441935.1 uncultured Bauldia sp. | reverse complement strand
CTGGTACTCGTCGACCAGCACGTGGTCGAAGCGCTCAGCGATGTCGGTGGCGATCGCCGGCACCGCCAGCATCGCGGCGAAGTAGAGCAGGAGGTCGTCGTAGTCGAGAACGTTCTGCGCCTGCTTGACTTCGACGTAGGTCTTGAACAGACGCTTGAGCTCCACCTCCCAGCCGGCGCACCACGGAAAGGCTGTCGTCAGGACCTCGGCCAGCTCCGCCTCCTGGTTGACCGTGCGCGAGTAGATGGCGAGGCATGTCGCCTTGGCCGGGAACCGCTTCTCGGTCTGCGACAGGCCGATCTCGTGCCGCACGAGGTTCATGAGGTCTGCGGAGTCCTCCCGGTCGTGGATGGTGAAGCCGGGGTCGAGGCCGATCGCATGGGCGTGCTCGCGGATGAGCCGCGCCCCGATGCCGTGGAAGGTGCCGGACCAGGGGAGGGCCGTTCCGTGGGCGCCGACGGCACCGCCGATGATGCGCTCGACCCGGCGTTCCATCTCGGCCGCCGCCCGGCGCGAGAAGGTCATCAAAAGAACGCGGGCGGGGTCGCTCCCCCCGGCGATGATGTGCACGACCCGGTGCGCGAGCGTGCTGGTTTTGCCGGTGCCCGCGCCGGCAATGACCGCGAGAGGTCCCGGTACGGTCCCGGTCCGCGCGCCGGTGCAAAGCCCGTATTCGACGGCGCGGCGCTGGTCCGGGTTGAGGCGGTCGAGGTGTGCGGACATGCAAACGAATCAGTGGGTTGTGGCACCCGTCACCTGACATCATTCACCCTTTGTTCGCAACGATGCGGCGGGCCGCATGCGCCGAACCTGCTATGGTGGCACCCCACGCCCGCGTCGCGGCCGTGAGGAGGCGGGGCATGGATGCAGCGGCGAAGGCGCCGGAAGCGGGCAGGGGGATCGTTCGCGGTCCGCTGATCTGGCACCTCTACCTGCTCCTTGGGTTCTTCCAGTACGTCCTCACCCTCCAGGGGAACATCTTTCCATTCCTGAAGGTTGAACTCGACGTCAGCTACCGCGTCATCGGCTTTCATTCGAGCGCCTTCGCCTTAGGCATCCTCCTCGTCGGCATCTTCATGCCGGTCGTCGTCCGCCGCTTCGGCCGCCGCCGTGTAATCATTGCAAGCGTGTCGACGTATGCCGTCGGAGCGGTGGTCCTGTGTCTTGCCCCCGCCGCACCGGTCAGCATTGCGAGCTTTTTCCTCATGGGCATAACCGGCATCCCGGCTCTGGTATTCGCCTCACTTGCCGAATGCGCCGGTGAGAAGCGGGCGATCGCATTCAATGAGTCCAATGCGGTCGCTTCGGGGCACGGTATCGCCGCGCCCCTCATCGCGGGCCTATGCATTTTCGTGGGCCTCGGCTGGCGCGGCGCAACGTTGATCGGCGTCGCCTACGGTGTCGCGGTCCTGGCAAGCTACGTGCGTTACGACACACCGGAGGCATCAGTCGTCCAGGCCACGTCTGGTGGCTTCCTGCCGCCCGCCTACTGGCTGTACTGGGCAGCGCTCGCCTTCGGCGTTGCGGCGGAGTTCTGCATCTTCTTGTGGGCGCCGACGTTCCTGGAAAGCGTGGTCGGCCTCTCGGCGGCATCGGCGGCGAGCGCCGCTGCCGCGTTCGCGGTCGCGATGTTCGTCGGCCGGGTGATCGGCAGCGGCCTGGTCCGCTTCGTGGCCGTTCCGCGCCTCTATGTGGCGACGGTCGCCGTCGTGCTGGTGGGTTTCATCCTCTATTGGGGTGTGGGAACGGTGGCCGTGGCCGTCGCCGGTCTGTTTGTGGTCGGACTGGGCATTTCGCAGATGTTCCCGCTCTGCCTCGGCCAGGCGATCGGCTCCGCCGGGCCTGAACGTGACAAGGCAAGCGCCCGCCTGGCGCTTGCGGCCGGAGCGGCCATCCTCATCATGCCTGCGGCACTTGGCGAACTCGCCGGCCGCGTGGGGCTCCACACGGCGCACTTGATCGTGCCCGCGCTTGCACTCGCCGCGTTGGCGGCGTTCGCCCTCGGCCGATTCCTCGAACGGCGCACCCTGTCGGCCTGAAGCTACGCCCCCTCGTCTTCCTCATACCCCACCATGTGCAGCGGCCTGGCGGCGACGCCGTTCAGCTCGCACCAGCGCACCAGCGCCTCTTCCCGCCCGTGCGTGACCCACACCTCCGCAGGTGCGATTTCGGCAATGGTTTCAGTCAATTCAACCCAATCGGCGTGGTCCGAGATGACCAGCGGCAGCTCCACCCCCGCCTGTTTCGCCCGCTGGCGAATGCGCATCCATCCCGACGCAAAGCAAGCCATCGGCTCGGGGAAGCGCCGCGCCCACCGCTCGGTGATCTCCGACGGCGGGCAGACCACCACGGCGCCGGTGAAGTCACCCTTGGCGCCGCTCTTGAGCGTCGCCGGGGCGAGGACACCGAGGCTGATGCCCTCCGCCTCGTAGAGCCGGCAGAGCGTCTCCATCGCCCCGTGTAAATAGACGGTGCGGTCGTATCCGGCGTCCCGCAGCATCCGGATCACGCGCTGCGCCTTGCCGAGCGAGTACGCGCCGACGAGGTGCGCGCGCTCGGGGAACTGATCCAGCGACGCGATCAGCTTGGCGATCTCGGCTTCCGCCGGCGGGTGGCGGAACACTGGGAGCCCGAACGTCGCCTCGCTGATGAAGATGTCGCAGGGGACCGGCACGAACGGCCGGCAGGTCGGATCGGCCCGGCGTTTGTAGTCGCCGGACGTAACGATGCGGAGTCCATTGGCTTCGACCGCAATCTGCGCCGACCCGAGCACGTGGCCGGCCGGATGGAAAGTCACCCGCCCCCCGCCGATGGTCATGGTCTCGCCCAGCTTTGCGATCTCGGTCCGCGCCGCGAACCCCTCGCCGTAGCGCGCCGCCATGATCTTCAGCGTCTCGGGCGTCGCAAGCACTGCGCCGTGGCCGGCGCGAGCATGGTCGGCGTGGCCGTGGGTGATGAGCGCGCGTGCGACCGGCCGTGTCGGGTCGATGTGGAAGCCACCGGGCGGGCAGAAGAGCCCGGCGGGGGTCGGGGTCAGCAGGTCCTCTGGGCGCATCGCCAGACGATACGCCGGGACCACGTCGCCGGCCAGCAATGGACGCCCCGTGCCACCCGCGCTACGCCTGGCGCCATGACGACCGCCGCCGAGATCAGCGAGCCGGCTCTGCTGCCGGCGCCCTTCGCCGACTGGTTCGCCGCGCGCGGCTGGACCCCGCGGCCGCACCAGATCGAGCTGCTGGCGAAGGCGCGGGCAGGGCGCTCGGTGCTGCTGATCGCGCCGACCGGCGCGGGCAAGACGCTCGCCGGCTTCCTGCCGAGCCTCGTCGCATTGCAGGAGCGCCCGAAGAGAGCACCGCTCGGCGGCCGCAGCATCCACACCCTCTACGTGTCGCCGTTGAAGGCGCTCGCCGTCGACATTGCCCGCAACCTGGAGGCGCCGGTCGCCGAGATTGGACTCACCGTGCGTTTGGAGACGCGCACCGGAGACACCTCCGTTCACAAGCGCCAGCGCCAGAAGCTCAACCCGCCGGACATCCTGATGACCACGCCGGAGCAGGTGGCGTTGCTGACGTCTGCCCTCGACGCTGCCCGTTTCTTCGCCGACCTCGACACCGTCGTCCTCGACGAGCTGCACGCGCTCGTCACCAACAAGCGCGGCGACCTCCTGTCGCTCGACCTCGCGCGGCTGAGGAGCTTGGCGCCGAAGCTGAAAACGATCGGCCTCTCCGCCACCGTCGCCGACCCGGATGAGCTGAGGGCGTGGTTGGTGGGGCGCGGAACAGGTCTCGCGGACCTCGTCACGGTGGCCGGCGGGGCCAAGCCCGAGATCGCGATTCTGGAGTCGGAGGAACGGGTGCCGTGGGCGGGGCATTCGGCCCGCTATGCCCTTGCCGACGTTTATGGCGCCATCGCCGCTCACCGCATGGCGCTCGTCTTCGTCAACACCCGCAGCCAGGCGGAGCTCATCTTCCAGGAGCTATGGCGGAACAACCGCGACGGCCTGCCGATCGCTCTCCACCACGGTTCGCTCGACACCACCCAGCGCCGCAAGGTCGAGGCGGCGATGGTCTCGGGGAGACTGCGCGCCGTTGTGTGCACGTCGACCCTCGACCTCGGCATCGACTGGGGCGACGTCGATCTCGTCGTCCACGTCGGCGCGCCCAAGGGTGCGAGCCGCCTCGCCCAGCGCATTGGCCGCGCCAACCATCGCCTGGACGAGCCGTCCGAGGCGCTGTTGGTGCCGGCCAACCGCTTCGAGGTCATGGAGTGCCGCGCCGCGCTCGACGCCAACTACCTTGGCGCTCAGGACACGCCCCCGATCCGGCCGGGCGCCCTCGACGTTCTCGCCCAGCACGTCCTCGGCATGGCCTGCGCGGCGCCGTTCGACGCCGATGCGCTCTACCGCGAGGTCGTTTCGGCTTACCCCTATCGCGACCTCGACCGGCCGACCTTCAACCGGGTGGTCGAATTCGTCGCCACCGGCGGCTACGCGCTGAAGACCTACGAGCGCTTCGCGCGCATCCGTCAGGGCAAGGACGGCCTCTGGCGGATCACCCACCCGCGCGTCGCACAGCAATACCGGCTGAACGTCGGCACCATCATCGAGTCGCCCCTGCTGACTGTCCGCGTGGCGAAGAACCGCGGCCATGGCTTTGCCGGGCGGGGCGGCCGTGTGCTCGGCAAGATCGAGGAATACTTCATTGAGACGCTGGCGCCCGGCGACACGTTCCTGTTCGCCGGCGTGATCCTTTCCTTCGAGGGCATCCACGAGAACGAAGTCATCGCCACCCGCACCAAGGACGATACGCCGAAGATCCCGCTCTACGCCGGCGGCAAGTTCCCACTGTCGACGTATCTCGCCGCCGGCGTCCGCGCCATGCTCGCCGACGAGGAGAAGTGGAACACCCTGCCGGGCCAGGTCTCGGACTGGCTGAGAATCCAGAAGCGGCGCTCAGTTCTGCCGCGGACCGACCAGCTCCTGGTCGAGACGTTTCCGCGCGGGGCCCGCTACTACATGGTCGCCTACCCGTTCGAGGGGCGGCTCGCCCACCAGAGTCTCGGCATGTTGCTCACCCGCAGGCTCGAGCGGGCGAAACTGCGGCCCACCGGCTTCGTCGCCACCGACTATTCCCTCGCCGTATGGGGCCTCGGCAACCTCGGTCACGCCTTCGCACGCGACAAGCCAAGTCTCGCCGAGCTGTTCGACCAGGACA
>CAYTXI010000141.1:0-5244 GCA_964441935.1 uncultured Bauldia sp. | reverse complement strand
TGCGGTCGATGACGGTGACCCTGACCGGTGCGCCGCCGAGCCCGCGCGCGCACGCAAGTCCGCCGAACCCAGCGCCGACGATGACGACGTGCGGCCACGCGCCTTCGCTCATCGCCGTATCCACCGTTCCGCTCATGGCGGCCTTCTAGCTCCGCGCAGCAAGGTCGACGAGACCTGCGGCGCCTTCCTCGGTTCCGAAAGCCAGATGCCGCCCGCCGTCGTCCCAGGCGAGCGCCGAGACCGCGCCGTCCCCGGACCGGCGCATCACCGCCTCCTCCGCGTCGGCGAAGCGTACCGCCATTACCATGCCGTCCTGGTAGCCAACGGCGACCACGTCCTCCCGCGGGTGACAGGCGACCCGCGTCACCAGCACCTCGCGCGCGCCGAGCTGCGTCGGCTGCCTTCCCATGGGCCCGTCCTTGAAGTGGAACGGCCATAGGATCGCCGCGTTCGCACCCGATGAGGCCAGGAACCGCCCCTTCGCCGACCAAGACAGCGAGCGCGGCTTCGCCGGGTAGCCGCTCATCTGCATGTCCTTGCCGTCGGCAAGCCGCCAGCCGTGCAGCGCGTTCTCCTGCATGACAGTGATCAGGTAGCGGCCATCAGGTGAGAACGTCGCCGCGATGTGCGCGCCTTGCCAGTCGAGACTCACCGGCTTCGCCTCCGTGCCCGCCCACCACAGCGTCACCCCACCGTAGCGGGCGACAGCGAGCCTGAGACCCTTCGGCGCGAAGGCGAGACCGCCAACCGCCCGCTCATGGTCAAAGGTGCGCTCGCGCCCGTCGGCGAGTTTGACGAACGCCTGCCGCCCGCTGGCGAAGGCGACCGCGCCGTTTGGTCCTGCCGCCACCAGGTCGATCCACTTGCGCGGCCGCTCGGCGATCGTATACGCCGCGCCACCGGCGTCGGTCAGCGCCACCCTGCCGTCGTCGCCGCCGGTGAGAAGCTTACCCTCGCGGGTCGCCGTCGCCGCCAGGATCGCACCGGAGTGCACCGCCGCGCTCTTGGCCTCCGCCCCGTCCGCGAGCCTGACCGTGCCGTCGCCGAGCGCGAACGCGGCCGTCTCGCCGAGGAACGCGGCCTCGACAACGTAGGCGCCGAATGGGAACTCCTGAATGGAAGGCACAGCCCCGCAATTACCGCTATCGATCCGGATGCACCGCAGCGCCTGACACTACGCCACGCACGCCTCGAAGCCGGCCCTGAGCACGCCCGCATCGAGCTTGCGGCCGATGAACACCAGCCGGCTCGTGCGTTCCTCGCCCTCCTTCCATGCTCGCTGGTGGTCGCCCTCGATGATCATGTGAACGCCCTGGACGACGTAGCGCTCCGGGTCGTCTTTGAAGGCGAGGATGCCCTTGAGTCGCAGGATGTCCGGTCCGAATTGCTGCGTGATCTCCTGGATCCACGGAAAGAACCGCTGCGGTTCGAGCGCGCCCGCAGCGAGCGCCACGCTACCGATGGTGGTGTCATGATGATCGGGGTGGTGATGATCGTGATCGTGGTCATGGTCGTGATCGTGATCGTGATCGTGATCGTGCCCGTCGAGGAACGCCGGGTCGAGCGTGAGGATGCGGTCGAGGTCGAAGGCGCCGCGGTCGAGCACGTTGCTCAACGGAATGGCGCAGCGCTCGGTGCGGTGGATCAATGCGCCGGGGTTGATCGCGCGGATGCGTTCCTCGACCTCCGCCAGTTCCTCCGACGTCACGAGGTCCGTCTTGTTGACCAGGATCACGTCGGCGAAGCCGATCTGCTCCTCAGCCTCGCGAGAGTCAGCGAGCCGCTGGACGAGGTGCTTGGCATCGGCGATCGCCACCACCGCGTCGAGCTTGGCCTTGGCGCGCACGTCATCGTCCATGAAGAAGGTCTGCGCCACCGGCGCCGGGTCTGCGAGCCCGGTAGTCTCGACCAGGATGCCGTCAAAGCCGCCCGGCCGCTTCATCAGCCCCTCGACCACGCGGATCAGGTCGCCACGCACCGTACAGCACACGCACCCATTGTTCATTTCGAAGACTTCCTCGTCCGATTCGACGATCAGCTCGTTGTCGATGCCGATCTCGCCGAACTCGTTGACCACCACCGCGTACTTCTTGCCGTGGTTTTCGGTGAGGATGCGGTTGAGGAGCGTCGTCTTGCCGGAACCGAGGTAGCCGGTGAGCACGGTGACGGGAATCTGCGTCTCTGCCATGGGGAAACTCCGAGGGCGGTTCAAGGCCGCCGGGGTATCGGGTCGCCACCGATATAGGGGAGCAGCCGCCGGTTTGCACCTCGCCGCGGGGCGCTCACGCCGAGGTCTTGACGGATTCCAGCCGCAGAGCTACATCGCGCCGCCCTTAGTAAGGTAGGGCCCATCAAGCAACCCGAAGCCGACCCTCCCCCGGCTCCCGCCGGGGAGACGCGATTCGACCGCACCTACCGGTGGATCGCGTTGATCGCCATGGCCGCACTGACGGTGGCGGGGCTCATCTACGTCGCCTTGCGGTCGTGACACGATGGTAGCCGGCGGCGCCCACGGCCGGTTACCGTCGTTGCTGACGTCTCCCGCAGGGAAGGCAGTCATGGAAGATCTGCTCAGCTTCGTTGTCGCTGGATTCGCCCTCGCTGGCAGCCCCGGCCCGAACACACTGAGCCTCGCCGCCACCGGTGCCGCCTTCGGCGCGCGCCGCGGCCTCGCCTACCTGGTCGGCCTCACTCTCGGTGTCGACGCCGTCATGCTGATCACGGCGACCGGTGTCGCCGGCGTCATCCTGGCGGTGCCAGGCGCGACCCCCGTCGTCGCAGGCGCGGCTGCCGCTTACTTCGTTTATCTCGCTTACCGCATCGCCACCGCGCCGCCCCTCACGGACGGCGACAGCCAGAACCGCCGGCCGTCCTTTCCCGCCGGCGTGTTCCTGTCGCTGGTAAATCCGAAAGCGTATGCGGCGATGGCGGCGCTCTTCTCCGGCTTCGTGCTGATAAAGGAGCGTCTCGCTGCGGACATCGCGGCGAAGGTGGCCGTGGTCACCGTCATCGTCAGCATCGTCAACATCGCGTGGCTCTTGGCGGGCTCGGCGCTAACACGCCTGTTTCGCGATCCGCGCACCAATCGCGCGATCAACATCGCCTTTGCCGTCCTTCTCCTCGCCTCCGTGACCCTCGCGCTGTTGTTCTGACGCCGACATGCGACGCGGTGTAGAGCGGCCATGTTTCTTTCGCGGCCGTTAAGCACGCCCGTCGTCGCCCGGGCCGGCGGTTAACATGTGGACCACACCGGGAACGGACCGTGTCCGAATCACCTGCCTTGGCCGGGTTCCGGGTTTGGACTCACGAGATATCGCCCCTCCCGACCACGCGACACCGATTTGTGGGAGCCCGCCGTCGAGACAATCGGCGACCGCAGGCGCGACGTTAACGAGCGGTGTTCTGGAACGGTACGATTGTGTGCAACAACCACCCGCTTTGCGCGTAGCCTCAAAAATGCTCACGCGCCTTCCGCGACGAGATTATCAAGGTTGAGCGGCTCGGTCTTCATGCGCAGCGACCCGTCGGGGTTCAGCGGCCACTCTGCCCGCGGCCGGTCCCGGTAGAGCTCCAGGCCGTTGTCGTCGGGGTCGCGAAGATAAAGCGCCTCACTGACCCCGTGATCGCTCGCGCCTTCGAGCGGGATGCCGGCCGCGATCAGCCGCCTGAGCGCGTCGGCCAACGCCGGCCGGCTCGGGTAGAGGATCGCGGCGTGATAGAGCCCGGTCGTCCCCCGCGGTGGCGGCGAGCCGTTGCGGCTCTCCCATGTGTTGAGCCCGATGTGGTGATGGTAGCCGCCGGCCGAGACGAACGCGGCCTGGCTGCCATAGCGCTGCGTCAGCTCGAAGCCGAGCACGCCACAATAGAAGGCAAGCGACCGCTCGATGTCCGCGACCTTGAGGTGAACGTGCCCGATCCTGACCCCGGGGTCGATCGCTCGCGCCGCGAGCGTCTCTCCGCCGGGCCGCGCCAGTTTCGTGTCTGACAAGGCATCCATCCTTTCCGGCGGCTAGCCGCCATTCCGCTTTGCCCCAGGATATAGGCGTATTCCCCGCCGCCGCCACGAACTGAAAAAAGGGCTTGCCATTGTCGATAGCTAACGCTATTAGCTAATCAGCTAACGCATTAACATGGAGTGATTTCCGATGACCAACCTCAGCTTCGCGCCGCTTGGCACCATCCCCACCATGGCCGCCTCCGCCGAAGCGACTTCCGACGCTGCACCGACGTTGTTCCTCGACCGCCCCGACGGCCGCATCGCCTATGACGATCGCGGCAGCGGCCCGCTGGTGGTCATGGTCCCGGGCCTCGGCGACCTCCGCCAGGAGTATCGCTTCCTCGCCCCGCGTCTCCTCGCCGCTGGCTACCGCGTCGTCACCATGGACATCCGCGGCCACGGCGAGACCTCGCCCGACTGGCCGAGCTACCGCACCTCCGCGGTTGGCAATGACGTCGTCGCCCTGGTGCGCCACCTCGACGCCGGCCCCGCGACCGTCGTCGGCACCTCCATGGGCGCCGGCGCCGGCGCCTGGGCCGCGGCGGAGGCCGCCGACCTCGTAAGCCGCCTCGTGCTCATCGGCCCCTTCGTCCGCCAGGTGCCGCCTCAGAGCTGGCTCAAGGGCGCGATGCAGACCCTGATGATCAAGGCCGCCTTCGCCGGACCCTGGGCGCGCCCGGCGTGGCTCGGCTACTACGCCTCGCTCTACCCAACCGCCAAACCAGCCGACTTCGACGAATACAAGCGGGCGCTCGCCGCCAACCTCGCCGAGCCCGGCCGCATGGCGGCGCTGAGGGCCATGATGGGCCGCGACGGAGACAAGTCCGACGTCGAGGCCCGCCTCGGCGAGGTCCGCGCACCGACCTTGGTCGTCATGGGCACGAAGGATCCCGACTTCCCGGATCCCGCCGCCGAGGCCAAGATTATCGCCGGCCGACTCAACGGTACAGTCAGGATCATCGAGGGTGCCGGCCACTATCCTCACGCCGAGATGCCGGACGAGACCGCCCCGGCGATCGTCGACTTCCTCGCCGGCCCGACGGGGAGCTGACATGCCGCGCGCCGGCCTTAACGCGGACGCCGTCATCGACCGCGCCGCGGCGATTGCCGACGCCGACGGCATCGAGGCGGTGAGCCTTGCCCGACTCGCCGCCGACCTCGGCGTCCGCTCCCCTTCCCTCTACAAGCACGTCAAGGGGCTCGACGCCATCCGCCGGGCCCTTGCCGTCCGCGGCCTCGCCGAGGCC
>CAYTXI010000140.1:0-5373 GCA_964441935.1 uncultured Bauldia sp. | reverse complement strand
GCCTTTCATGCCGGCTACGACGGCAACATTCTGGTCAACGCCATGTGCGTCGGCCTCGCCGATGCCAACCGGATCTTCCTGTCGGCGGCCAGCGGCGTCGGCAACCCGATCATCTACGTCGGCTCCAGGACCGGCCGCGACGGCATCCACGGCGCCTCCATGGCGTCCGCCGAGTTCGCCGAGGACTCACACGCGAAGCGCCCGACGGTTCAGGTCGGCGACCCGTTTTCCGAGAAGCTGCTGCTGGAAGCCTGCCTGGAGCTGATGGCGACAGGCGCAGTCGTCGCCATCCAGGACATGGGCGCCGCCGGCCTCACCTGCTCCGCAGTCGAGATGGGCGCCAAGGGCTACCTGGGCATCGAGTTGGACCTGGACAAGGTGCCCTGCCGCGAGGAGGCGATGACCGCCTACGAGATGATGCTGTCGGAGAGCCAGGAGCGCATGCTGATGGTGCTCCGCCCCGAGAAGCAGGCGGAGGCCGAGATGATATTCCGAAAATGGGGGCTCGATTTCGCCGTCGTCGGCCGGACTACCGATGACCTGCGTTTCCGCGTCCGCCATCGGGGCGAGGTCGCGGCCGATTTGCCGATCAAGGACCTCGGCGATCAGGCGCCGGAGTACGACCGCCCGCATGGCGCGCCCAACCGCCCGCCGCCCCTCGGGGCGGTTCCCGAATCGGCGGACTGCGGCGACGACCTCCTTCGTATTCTCAATTCGCCGGACATGAGCTCCCGCCGGTGGGTGTGGGAACAGTACGACCACCTCATCCAAGGCAATACGGTCCAGCGGCCTGGCGGCGACGCCGCGGTGGTGCGCGTCACCGGCAAGAAGGGTCTCGCGTTTTCCCTCGACGTGACGCCGCGCTACTGCACCGCCGACCCACACGAAGGTGGCAAGCAGGCTGTCGCGGAATGCTGGCGCAACCTCACCGCGGTCGGCGCCGAACCCCTGGCGATCACCGACTGCCTCAACTTCGGCAATCCGGAGCGGCCGGAAATCATGGGCGAGCTGGTCGGCGCCATCGAGGGCATCGCCGAGGCATGCCGGGCGCTGGCCTTCCCCGTCGTCTCCGGCAACGTCTCCCTCTACAACGAAACCAACGGCGTCGCGATCCCACCGACCCCCGCGATCGGCGGCGTCGGCCTCCTGCCCGACGTTGCCGCCAGCGCCACCCTCGCATTCAAAGCGGAAGGCGAGGACATCTACGTTGTCGGCGCTCCCGACGAGTGGGGCACGCACCTTGGCCGGTCGATCTGGCTGCGCGAGATTCACGGGCGAGAGGATGGGCCGCCCCCGCCGGTCGACCTTGCCCACGAGAGACGAGTCGGCGATTTCGTCCGCAACGCCATTCGCGACGGCCTCGTCACCGCCGTCCACGATCTCTCCGACGGAGGGCTCGCCGTCGCCCTCGCCGAGATGGCGATTGCCTCGGGCATCGGCGCCACCATCGACCGGCCGCCCGGGCGTCCGACCGGAGCCTTCTTCGGCGAGGACCAGGGCCGCTACATCGTGACCGGCCGGGCACCGGCAATCCACAGGCTGGCTGAGCGGGCGGACCGAGGACGCATAGAACTCGCACGCATCGGCACGACCGGTACCACTGCCCTGCGTCTCGGATCGTCCCACGCCATATCTGTTGCAATACTCAGGGAGGCGCACGAGAATTGGTTTCCGGCCTTCATGGCTGGATGAGGTGGAATCCCATCATGGCGATGAGCGCCAGCGACATCGAAGCGTTGATCAAGTCGGCTCTGCCCGATGCCAAGGTCGTGGTTCGCGACCTAGCAGGCGACGGCGAGCACTACGCCGCCGAGGTCGTTTCGGAGAGCTTTCGCGGCATGACCCGGGTCGAGCAGCACAAGCGCGTCTACGATGCCCTCCAAGGCAAGATGGGCGGCGCGCTGCACGCCCTGGCGCTACAGACGAGCGCCCCAAAGTAGTCCGCAACCGATCCCGACCTGGCGATGAACGACGTCGACCGCTCCACCGGAATCCGGCTGATCCCGCCGCTCGTCTTTCTCGGTTTCATCTTGCTCGGGTTCGCCGTCGACTGGCTGTGGCCGGCGGGCTTCGGGGTCCCCGCCGCAGTCCGCTGGACGGTCGGCCTGATCTTGATCGTCGGACCGATTTCGGTATTGCCGTCCCTCTTCACCGCGTTCCGTCGCGCCAACTCCGAATACGACGTCCGCAAAATGCCGAACGCGCTGGTCACCGACGGCGCCTTTCGCTACTCGCGCAACCCGGGCTACCTCGGCCTGATTATCGTCACCGTTGGCATCGCCGTCGCATTCGACGATCCCTGGGTGCTTCTCGCCCTCGTTCCGGCGATCGCCCTGGTTCACTACGGTGTCGTTCTCATGGAGGAAGCGGTCCTGGAGCGGGCCTTCGGCGACGAGTATCGCGAGTACAAACGCCGCGTTCGCCGCTGGATCTGACCTGGCGGTTGCGGAGACGCGCGCTACTTCCTATCCTCACCGCACGTTCCGCGGCCGAACCGCGACCGTCACCCGTTTGGAGCCCGCCATGAGCGACATCAAGGCCTGGATCGACAGCGAAGTGAAGTCGAACGACGTGGTCCTATTCATGAAGGGTACGCCGACCTTCCCACAATGTGGCTTTTCCAGCCAGGTCGTCCAGATCCTCGATTACCTGGGCGTCGACTATAAGGGCGTCAACGTGCTGGAGAACATGGACGTCCGCCAGGGCATCAAGGAATACTCAAACTGGCCGACGATCCCGCAGCTTTACGTCAAAGGCGAGTTCGTCGGCGGCTGCGACATCATCCGCGAGATGTTCCAGGAAGGCGAGCTGCAGACCGCCTTCGCCGAAAAGGGCATTACCGTCTCGCAGCCCCAGCCACGGGCCTGACGCGACGTTCGATCGAGCCACGCACGACAAGAAAGGCCGCCACGAGGGCGGCCTTTCTTGCATCTCGTCCACACGCTCCTCAGCGCGAATAGAACTCGACGACGAGATGCGGATCCATGTGCACCGCGTACGGAATCTCCGCCAGGGTCGGGCGCCGCACAAACGTCGCCGCCATCTTGTTGTGGTCGGCCTCGACGTAGTCGGGAACGTCGCGCTCGGGCAATTGGGTCGCTTCCAGCACCAGCGCGAGCTGCTTCGACGCATCCTTGACCGAGACCACGTCGCCGGGCTTGCAACGGTAGCTCGGGATGGTCACGCGCTTGCCGTTGACGCGCACATGACCGTGGTTGACGAACTGGCGCGCCGCGAACACCGTCGGCACGAACTTGGCGCGGTAGACGATGGCGTCGAGCCGGCTCTCGAGGAGCCCCACGAGATGTTCTGACGTATCGCCGGTGCGCCGCACGGCCTCGTGGTAGATGTTCTTGAACTGCTTTTCCGAGATGTTTCCGTAGTAGCCCTTGAGCTTCTGCTTTGCACGAAGCTGGGTCCCAAAGTCGGAGACTTTGCCCTTGCGCCGCTGGCCGTGCTGACCGGGCCCGTATTCGCGACGGTTGACTGGGCTCTTCGGCCGCCCCCAGATGTTCTGGCCGTGGCGGCGATCGATCTTGTATTTTGCCTGCGCGCGCTTGGTCATCGCGTATCCCTTTGTTCGTTCACAGGGTCTAGGCGCCCTCCTCTGCCATCCCTTGCGGAACCGGCCGACAGGGAGAAACGGCAGCGTCCGCCTCTCCCGCGGGTCGTCGTGAAAACGCCGCGCCGAGGGTAGAGCCCCGATCGCGGCGGCCAGTGTCATACTGTGCGAGTCTTGGCCGTGTCAAACGATTGCCGGACGCCGCGCCATCCGGACCAGCCCTTACGCCCCTCCCCGCTCCGTGGTGACGGTCCCGTCCGCCAAAGGGTGCGGGCGCGTCGGTCGGCGTTCCAATGCGGCGACTACACCACGGAGCGTGCGCACTTCCTGGTCGCTCAGCCGCGCCCGCTGTAGCATGGCCCTGAGCGCCAACACCATGTGCTGGCGCTTTTCCGGCGGGCGGAAGAAGCCGGCTTCGTCGAGCGCCGCCTCCAGATGAGCGAACAGGTGCATCAGCTCGGCCTTCGGTGCCTGTGGCGCGAGCTCCCCGTCGAACGGCAGGCCACCCGCCTCGTCGGCAAGGCCCGACAGGCGCCACTCGTAGGCAACGATCAAAACCGACTGCGCCATGTTGAGCGACGGGAAATCCGCCTCGACAGGCAGAGTCAGTATCTCGTCGGCAAGCGACACCTCTTCGTTGGTGAGGCCGGTGCGCTCGCGGCCGAAGACGACACCGACCGCCGTTCGGGCTGTGAGTATCATGCGGGCCTTCGCAGCCGCCTCGCGCGGTCCGACCACCGTCTTCGCGACCTCGCGCGCTCGGGCGGTGGCGGCGAACACGAAGCTGAGATCCTCCACCGCCTCGGTGGGCGCTGTGAACACGCGCACCCTGTCGATGACGTGGTCGGCCCGGCTTGCCGCCGCCCGTGCCTTGTCGTTCGGCCAGCCCTCGCGGGGATTGACCAGGCGGAGGTCCGTGAGGCCGAAGTTGGCCATCGCCCGCGCCGCCGCACCGATGTTCTCGCCGAGCTGCGGCTCGACTAGGACGATCACGGGCTGAGGGGCACCTGCAGTTGGCGGGGCTTGCGGCATGACGCTCGTGTAACCGATGGCGCGCAGCGCCGCCAGCGGCCGTCCTCGGACCTTGGCGAGCCTGCCGGCCGCTGTTATGCAAGCGCGCGCGTTCCTCCCCGCGCGCCCGCTCTTCCCGACGTCAGATCAGGATCCGTGTTCCATGCCGAAAATCAAGGTTGCCAACCCCGTCGTCGAGATTGACGGCGACGAGATGACCCGGATCATCTGGCAACTGATCAAGGAAAAGCTGATACGGCCGTATCTCGACATCGATCTCATCTATTTCGATCTAAGCATCCAGAACCGCGACGCCACCGACGACCGGGTAACCGTTGAGGCGGCCGAGGCGATCAAGAAACACGGCGTCGGAGTCAAGTGCGCGACCATCACGCCGGACGAAGCCAGAGTCGCCGAGTTCGGGCTGAAGCAGATGTGGCCCTCCCCCAACGGCACCATCCGCAACATCCTCGGCGGCGTCATCTTCCGCGAGCCAATTATCTGCAAGAATGTGCCGCGCCTGGTGCCAGGCTGGACCCAGCCTATCATCGTCGGCCGCCACGCCTACGGTGACCAGTACCGCGCCACCGATTTCACTTACCCTGGCGCCGGCAAGCTAACGCTGACGTTCGTCGGCGACGACGGCGAGACCATCGAACGCGAGGTGTTCCAGGCACCTTCCGCCGGCGTCGTCATGGCCATGTACAACCTCGACGATTCGATCCGCGACTTCGCCCGCGCTTCGATGAACTTCGCCCTTGCCCGCCGCTACCCGCTCTTTCTGTCGACCAAGAACACCA
>CAYTXI010000139.1:0-5389 GCA_964441935.1 uncultured Bauldia sp. | reverse complement strand
CGGCCTTACCTCGACATCGAGCTGGTTTGCTTCGATCTCGGCATCGAGAACCGCGACGCAACCGAAGATCAAGTGACGGTCGACGCCGCCAAGGCGACCAAGAGGCACGGCGTCGCCGTGAAGTGTGCCACCATCACCCCCGACGAAGGCCGCGTGGCCGAATTCGGTCTGAAAAAGATGTGGCCGTCGCCCAACGGCACCATCCGCAACATTCTCGGCGGCGTCATTTTCCGCGAGCCGATCATCTGCCACAACGTGCCGCGGCTGGTGCCGGGATGGACGCGGCCCATCGTCGTCGGCCGCCACGCGTTCGGCGATCAATATCGCGCCACGGATTTCCGCTTCCCCGGCAAAGGCGTGCTGACCCTGAGGTTCGTGGGCGACGACGGGACGGCACTCGAACGCGAGGTGTTCGCCGCCCCGTCAGCGGGCGTCGTCATGGCCATGTACAACCTCGACGATGCGATCCGCGACTTCGCCCGCGCCTCGATGAACTACGCGCTGTCGCGCAGGCTGCCGCTCTATCTGTCGACCAAGAACACCATCCTCAAGGCCTACGACGGCCGCTTCAAGGACCTGTTCCAGGAGATCTTCGACGCCGAGTTCGCCGACGCCTTTGCCAAGGCCGGCATCACCTACGAGCACCGCTTGATCGACGACATGGTCGCCGCTTCGCTCAAATGGTCGGGCGGCTACGTCTGGGCCTGCAAGAATTACGACGGCGATGTCCAGTCCGACACCGTGGCGCAGGGGTTCGGCTCGCTCGGCCTGATGACCTCAGTGCTGGCGACCCCGGACGGCAGGACCATCGAATCGGAGGCCGCACACGGCACCGTTACCCGCCACTACCGCGAGCACCAAAAGGGCCGAGAGACCTCGACCAACTCAATTGCCTCGGTCTTCGCCTGGACGCGAGGCCTCGCCCACCGAGCCAAGCTTGACGACAGCGCTGCGTTGGCCCGCTTCGCCGAGACGCTGGAGAAGGTGTGCGTCGCCACGGTGGAGTCGGGATTCATGACCAAGGACCTCGCCCTTCTCGTCGGCCCCGACCAGAAGTGGCTGACCACGACGGGCTTTCTCGACAAGGTCGCGGAGAATCTCGAGGCGGCGATGGCGTGACGCGAGTGCCGGCTAGCCTACTGCTCCGCCCCCGAACGCACGTCGCCGGCTAGTCGCGTAATCTCCGCCTCGCGCTGAACGCTGAGGCGGAGATCCACCACATCGTCGGGCAGCCCGACCCCGAGGAGGACGCGCCCGGCCAGCTGCAGGCTGCCTTCCAGGGCCTCCGGCACCACCTCGCCCGCACCCGCCTCCGCCAGCCGGCGGGCATGATCCGTGTCGAGCGCCCGCGCGTGGATGACCGCGTTCGGCCAGGCATGTCGGATCGCCCTCACCATGCGCTCGGTGGCCGCAGGCGAGTCGGGCGTAACCACAAATGCCCGGGCCGCGCCACCGCCGACCCGCTCCAAGATCTCGCGGCGGGAAGCGTCCCCGTAGAACACGGGTCGCCCGTCCCTGCGTTTCTCGGTCACGCGCACAGAATTGAGGTCGACCGCAACGTAAGGGATTTGCTCCGAATCCAACACCCGCGCGACCATCTCTCCGACGCGGCCGAATCCACCAATGATCACGTGGTCGTGGAACTCCGGCAAGTGATCGATGCCGTGGTCACGGGCGGCCTCGTCTTGTGACAGCCTCCGGCCGAGATTTCGACCGACGGCGGCGAGTGCCGGCAACGTCAGCATCGACAGGGCCGCAACCGTGACGGCGATCTCCAGCACCTCGGTGCTGATCAGCGCTTGGCCGCGCGCGAGAGTAAAGATCACGAAGGCGAACTCGCCGGCCCCGGCAAGCACGAACGCCGATTCGACGGTCACGCTGTGGGGCAACCGCCACAGCTTACCGGCCAGAACCATGGCGGCGAGCTTGAGCCCGATCAGCGCCGCCACCATGAGCACCAGAGCAGGCAACGCGGCGGCGAGCGTCGCCAGATCGAGGGTCATGCCGACGGTCATGAAGAACAGGCCCAGCAGCAGCCCCTTGAACGGTTCGAGGTCGACTTCGAGCTGGTGGCGGTATTCGTTCTCGCCGAGCAGGATGCCTGCCAGGAACGCGCCGAGCGCGGCCGACAGACCGACGGCGGCTGTGAGGAACGCAGTGCCGATCGCGAGGAACATGGCGATGGCGACAACCGTTTCGCGACTTCTGGTCCCGGCGGCAAGCCGCATCAACGGCCCGACGACGAAGCGGCCGGCAACCACAATGATCGCGACCCCGGCGATGGCGAGACCGATCGCCCTGGCGATCGCTCCGGGCAACGCGAACTCGCCGCCTGACAACAGCTCCACCACGATCACCACCGGCACAACCATGAGGTCCTGGAAGAGCAGGACCGCGATCGACAGGCGCCCGGCTCGGCTGGCGAAGCGGTGCGTCTCTATGAGCACCTGCGAGCCGATGGCGGTCGACGACAAGGCGAAGGCGAACCCGAGCACCAGCGCCGCCGCGAAGCTCTGCGCGAACCACACGACGATCGCGATGATCAGAACGCTGGCGATAACGAACTGGGCGGAGCCGGCGCCGAACACCATGCGCCGCATGGACCACAACCGGTCGAAGGAAAATTCCAGCCCGATCAGGAACAGGAGGAACACGACGCCGAGCTCGGCGAACGGCTCGACTCGATCGGGCGCCGAGAACGTCAGCGGCTCAAGCCATGGCGCCACACCCACCAGATGACCGAGACCACCCGGCCCGAGGAGAACGCCAGCGACCAAAAAACCCGGGACGATGCCCAGCCTCAGCCAGCCGAACAACGGCACGACCACGCCCGCCGTAGCCAGCACGATCATCAGGTCCTTGAGCCAGCTGCTGTCGAACATCGGCCGCCGCGCATCAACCACTGGTCGAACTGCCGACACCTAGCACGGATCAGGATTGAGGCGGGCCAGGGCCCGAGGGACGGCCTCAACCGGCCGCTATCACCGCCTCGATCGCCGCCAAGGCCGCGTCCGCCTTCGTCCCATCCGGTCCCCCGGCTTGAGCCATGTCCGGGCGACCGCCACCGCCCTTGCCGCCAAGCGCCTCGGCCCCACGCCTGACCAGATCGACCGCATTGAACCGCTGAACGAGGTCGTCGGTGACGCCGACAACGACGCCAGCCTTGCCGTCTTCGCTGACGTTTACGATGGCGACGACGCCCGACCCGAGCTGACGCTTGCCCTCGTCCGCCAGGCTCTTCATGTCCTTCATCGCGATTCCGTCGACCGAACGGGCCATGAGCTTGATGTCGCCGACCGTGCGAACGCCGCCATCGATGGCCGCTCCCGCCGAGCCGGCGACAGCGCCGGCCCCCATGACGGCCTTCCTCCTGGCCTCGGCCAGTTCGCGCTCCAGCCTGCGCCGCTCCTCCATCAATGTCGCGACCCGCTTGGCCGCTTCGTCCGGCCGCACCTTCAGCGTCATGGCGACGGCCTTGAGGCGCTTGTCCTGCTCGGCCAGGTGCTTGCGCGCCGCGGTCCCGGTCAGCGCCTCGATCCGGCGTACGCCGGCCGCGACCGCACTCTCGCCAACGACCGTCATCAGACCGATCTCGCCGGTGCGGCCGACGTGGGTGCCGCCGCATAGCTCCACCGAATAGGGCGCGCCGCCGACCCCGTCGGGGACCGCGCCCATCGACACGACGCGCACCTCGTCACCGTACTTCTCGCCGAATAGCGCCATGGCTCCCGCCTTGATCGCCTCGTCGCGCTCCATGAGGCGCGTCTCGACCGGACTGTCCTGGAGGACGACCGCGTTGGCCATGTCCTCGATCGACTCCACGTCGAGCCCGTCCACGGGCTTCGGGTGCGAGAAGTCGAAGCGCAGCCGTTCTGGCGCGACCAACGAGCCCTTTTGCGCCACGTGCGAGCCGAGAACGCTGCGCAGCGCCGCGTGCAGGAGGTGGGTGGCGGAGTGGTTTGCGCGGATCGCCGTCCGCCGCTCACCGTCGATCGCCAGGCGCACCGAATCGCCGACCGACAGTGAACCGGATTCGACCTTGGCGTTATGCACGATCAGGCCGTCGGCGCGCTTCTGCACGTCCTCGACGATCGCCCCTCCGTTTTCGCCGCTGATGATTCCGGTATCAGCGACCTGGCCACCTGACTCGGCGTAGAAGGACGTCTGGTTGACGACGATGGCGACCGCCTCGCCGGCGGAGGCGGACTTGACGCCCTCGCCGTCCTTGACGAGCGCCAGGATCTCGCCCTCGACCGCCTCCGTCGCGTAGCCGAGGAACTCGGTTGCCCCGAGCGTCTCACGCAGGCGGAACCAGATCGGCTCGGTCTGCGCTTCGCCCGAGCCCGCCCACGCCGCCCGCGCCTCTTCGCGCTGCTTCTCCATCGCGCGGTCGAAGCCGGCGGTGTCGACGCCGATGCCGCGCCCCTTCAGCGCGTCCTGGGTAAGATCGAGTGGAAAGCCGTAGGTGTCGTAGAGGCGAAAGGCGACGTCGCCGGCCAGCGTATCGCCGGAGGAAAGCGTTTCGGTAGCCTCGTCGAGGATCGTCAGTCCGCGTGCCAGCGTCCGCTGGAACCGCGTCTCCTCCTGCCTAAGCGTCTCGGTGATCAGCGACTCGGCGCGCACCAGCTCCGGATATGCCTGCCCCATCTCAACGGTCAGTGCCCGCACCAAGCGATAGATCACCGGCTCGCGCGCGCCGAGCAGATGGGCATGGCGCATGGCCCGGCGCATGATGCGCCGAAGCACGTAGCCGCGCCCCTCGTTCGACGGCAAGACGCCGTCGGCGATGAGGAAACTCACCGCGCGCAGGTGATCGACGATGACCCTGTGGCTGGCGCGGTTTCCGCCCTCAACGGGCACGCCGAGCGCCTCGACCGAGGCCTCGATCAGCATCTTGAACAGGTCGGTATCGTAGTTGTCATGAACGCCCTGCAGGACCGCCGCGATGCGCTCCAGCCCCATGCCGGTATCGATCGACGGCTTCGGCAGGTCGATGCGCTCGCCGGCGGCGAGCTGCTCGTACTGCATGAAAACAAGGTTCCAGATCTCGACGAACCGGTCGCCTTCGGCCTCGGCGCTGCCGGGCAGGCCGCCCGCGATGCCCGGACCGTGGTCGTAGAAGATCTCCGAGGACGGGCCGCACGGCCCCGTATCGCCCATCTGCCAGAAATTGTCTGACGTACCGATGCGGATGATGCGGCTCTCCGGCAGGCCGGAGATCTTCTTCCACAGGTCCCACGCCTGATCGTCCTCGGCATAAACGGTGGCGATCAGCCGGTCCTCATCAACGCCGAATTCCTTGGTGATCAATGTCCACGACAATTCGATCGCGCGTTCCTTGAAGTAGTCGCCGAACGAGAAATTGCCGAGCATCTCGAAGAAGGTGTGG
>CAYTXI010000138.1:0-5570 GCA_964441935.1 uncultured Bauldia sp. | reverse complement strand
ATCCGGGTCAACCACGAGACGCACCGCATCTCGCTCGGCCTCAAGCAGACCCTGGCCAACCCCTGGGAGACGTTTGCGGAGAAATATCCGGTGGGCACGATCGTCGAGGGCGAGGTCAAGAACAAGACCGAGTTCGGCCTGTTCATCGGCCTCGACGGCGATGTCGACGGCATGGTCCACCTGTCGGATCTCGACTGGAACCGGCCGGGCGAACAGGCCATCGAAGACTACAACCGCGGTGATCAGGTCAAGGCCCAGGTGCTCGACATCGACGTCGAGAAGGAGCGCATCTCGCTTGGCATCAAGCAGGTGGGCGGCGATCCGTTCGCTCAGGCGGGCGGGGAAATCCACAAGGGCGCCGTGGTCACGTGCGAGGTCATCGAGGTCAAGGACAACGGCATCGGAGTGAAGATCGCCGACACGGATCTCACCGCGTTCATCCGCCGGTCGGATCTGTCGCGCGACCGCTCGGAGCAGCGGCCGGACCGCTTCGCAAAGGGCGAGAAAGTCGACGCGCGGGTTATCAACTTCGACAAGAAGAACCGCAAAGTCGCGGTGTCGATCAAGGCGCTCGAAATCGCCGAGGAAAAAGAGGCGGTCGCCCAATACGGCTCGACCGCCTCCGGCGCCTCGCTCGGCGACATCCTCGGCGCGGCGCTGAAAGCGCGCGACGACGACGACGCTGAGAGCGAAAAGGACAAGGAGGAACGAGGGGAGGACTGAGGCCAGCGTCCTCCGCCAAGAGGGAATCGGCGGCCCGCACGTCCCGGTGCGGGCCGTTCCAATTCGGCCGGGGCCCTTGCCCGCCCGACGGGAAGGCGCTAACCCCTCGCATCAAGGATCGGAGGCCCGACCGATGTCCATGACCGCCGACCAGATCGTCGACCGCAGGCGGTTGCGCCGGAAGCTGACCTTCTGGCGCGTGCTGGGGTTTCTCCTGCTGTTCGTCGCCATCGGCGCCGGTATCATCGCCCTGTCGGGACGCGACGCCTTCCCTGTGATTGCTACGCCGCAGATCGCCCGTGTGTCGATCAACGGTTTCATAACCGTCGACCGGCGGCAGACCGAACTGTTGGACACGCTCGCCAAGACCGATGCGGTCAAGGGCGTGATCGTGGCGATCGATTCCACCGGCGGAGCGACTACCGGCGGCGAGGCGCTCTACGACGGCTTGCGCAAACTGGCGGAAGCCAAGCCGACCGTGGCGACGCTGGGAACGTTCGGCGCGTCGGCGGCCTACATGGCGGCGATCGCGACCGACCACATCGTGGCGCGGCGGACTTCGCTCACCGGCTCCATCGGCGTGCTCTTCCAGATGCCGGAAATCAGTCAGCTGATGGACAAGATCGGCGTCGAGGTCGAGGAGATCAAAAGCGGGCCGCTGAAGGCTGAGCCGACGCCGTTCAAGCCGGCCAGCGAAGCGGCCAAGGCGGCGATCGCCGCCGTCGTCAGCGACTCGTTCGATTGGTTCGTCGACATCGTCGCGGATCGGCGGCAAATGAATCGCGCGCAAGCGTTGCGGCTCGCAGACGGGCGCATCTTCACTGGTGGCCAGGCACTCGACGCCAAACTCGTCGACGAAGTCGGCGGCGAGGACGCGGCGGTGACTTGGCTCGGCACTAAGGGCGTCGATACCGAACTGCCGGTCAAGGACTGGCAGCCTTCCGACAATGACTCGGTGTGGTCGTTCGCCGACGCGGCGACCTTGTGGATCGTGCGGACGCTCGGCCTCCCGCCCGACTTGGTTCGCGGTCGGATGCTGGACCGGATTCTGCCGGAAAATCTGATGCTTGACGGTCTTCTGTCGGTTTGGCAGGGTTCGCCGGGCGCGGGCTGAGCGATGCGTAAGGGGGGGTGCACAATGATCAAGTCGGAGCTGGTTCAGCGGATCTCCGCACAGAACCCGCACCTCTACCAGCGCGACGTCGAGCACGTCGTCAATGCCATCCTTGACGCCATCATGGCAGCTCTGGCACGCGGTGACCGGGTCGAATTGCGCGGTTTCGGCGCGTTTTCGGTCAAGAACCGGCCGGCGCGAGTGGGGCGCAACCCGCGGACAGGGACCAGGGTGGAGGTGACCGAGAAGTTCGTGCCGTTCTTTAAGACCGGAAAGGAAATGCGCGAGCGGCTCAACTCGTGAGCACGCCTGTCGCGCGATAGGGGCCCCTCAGGGTCGGTGCGCAGATGCGGCGGTTCCTGATCATCTTCATATTGCTGCCTCTGGCGATCGTCGTTGTGGCACTGTCGGTCGCCAATCGTGATCTCATCTCGTTCCACCTCGACCCGTTCGGTGTGACATCGCCTCAGTGGTCGCTGACGGCGCCGTTGTACGTCCTGTTGTTCGCCGCATTGGCGCTCGGCGTCCTGACCGGCGGAACGGCGACATGGGCACGGCAGCGCAAATGGCGCCATGCAGCGCGCCGTGAACACGCCAACGCCGAGCGGTTGCGGCAGGAGAACGAGCGTCTCAGGCAGCACACAGCGCCCGCCCGGGCGATCACCGGGCCGCCGGCCGATCGCGACGCGGCGTAGCTGGCGGCAGCCTGCGCCCATCCGCCCTCTCCCTTGGTGGGAAGGCGCCGCTTTGGGACGCTTCGGCCGGTTGGACTCGCCGCCGCTTTCATGCCAAATCCGTGGCCCATGAGCCCGATCGTCAAGATTTGCGGCCTCTCGACCGAGGAGACCCTCGACGCCGCCATCGCGGCCGGCGCCGACATGGTTGGATTCGTCCTGTTTGGCAGGAGCCCGCGCCACGTGAGCGTCGCCCGCGCGTCGGAACTGGCGAACCGCGCCCGCGGACGCGCCGAGATTGTGGCATTGACCGTCGACATGGACGACCAGGACACCGACGCGGTGAGCGAGATGGTCAGGCCTGACTGGCTGCAGTTGCACGGCATGGAAAGCGTCGATCAGGTGGAGGCGGTCAGGCAGGCGTTCGGCGTCAAGGTGATGAAGGCGTTGCCGGTCGCCGCGCGCGGCGACCTCGACCGCATCCCCCGCTACGCGGCGGTGGCCGACCGCCTGCTGCTCGACGCGAGACCGCCGGCAAATTCAGATCGCCCGGGCGGTCATGGCAAGCCCTTCGACTGGGACCTGCTCGCGGGCTTCGATGCCGGCGTTCCCTACCTCGTGTCGGGGGGGTTGACACCCGCCAACGTCGGCGAGGCGCTCGCGAGAACCAACGCCGCGGGCGTCGACGTGTCGTCCGGGGTCGAGACGGCGCCGGGCCGCAAGGATCCGGACCTCATCCGCGCGTTCGTTGCCGCCGCGCGGCGCACAGCGGTCACGCCGGCGGTGGCACCATGAGCGAAACACAGCCCAACACCTACCGCGGAGGGCCGGACGAGCGCGGCTTCTTTGGCCTTTACGGCGGCCGCTTCGTCGCCGAGACGCTGATGCCGCTGATCCTCGAGCTGGAGAAGGCCTACGAGGCGGCCAAGAACGACCCGGCGTTTCACGCCGAGCTCGACTACCTCAACGCCAACTATGCTGGCCGGCCGAGCCCGCTCTACTTCGCCGAGCGGCTGACAGAGCACCTTCGTGAGACTTCTGCCGCCTCCGGCGGCGGGGGCGGCGCCAAGGTCTACTTCAAGCGCGACGAGCTCAACCACACCGGCAGCCACAAGATCAACAACTGCCTCGGCCAGATCCTGCTCGCCCGGCGCATGGGCAAGACGCGGATCATCGCGGAGACCGGCGCCGGCCAGCACGGCGTCGCCGCGGCGACCGTGGCCGCGCGTTTCGGCCTGCCGTGCGTGGTCTACATGGGCTCGACGGATATCGAGCGGCAGAAGCCCAACGTGTTCCGCATGAGGCTGCTCGGCGCCGAGGTGAAGCCGGTGACCGCCGGCAATGCCACGCTCAAGGACGCCATGAACGAGGCGCTCCGCGACTGGGTGACCAACGTCGAGTCGACCTACTACCTGATCGGCACCGCGGCGGGCCCCCATCCCTACCCGGAGATGGTGCGCGACTTCCAGTCGGTGATCGGCCAGGAGGCGCGCGAGCAGATGCTGGAGGCGGAGGGACGCCTGCCTGACGCATTGGTCGCCTGCATCGGCGGCGGCTCCAACGCCATCGGCCTCTTCCACCCCTTCCTCGACGACGCCGACGTGGCGATGTACGGCGTCGAGGCCGGCGGCCACGGGATCGAGGTCGCCAACGGCCACGCGGCCTCGATGACCGGGGGGCGGCCGGGCGTGCTCCACGGCAACCGCACGTACCTCCTCCAGGACGGCGACGGTCAGATCCTGGAGGGCCATTCGATCTCTGCCGGGCTCGACTATCCGGGGGTCGGGCCGGAGCATTCGTGGCTCAAGGACACCGGCCGCGTCACCTACGTCCCGGCGACGGACAGGGAAGCGCTGGACGCTTTTCAACTTCTGACGCGGATCGAAGGCATCATCCCGGCGCTCGAACCAGCGCATGCGCTCGCCCACGTCGTCAAGCTCGCGCCGACGATGGAAAGGGACAAGATCATCCTGATGAACCTTTGCGGGCGCGGCGACAAGGACGTGTTCACCGTAGCCAAGCACCTGGGTTTGGATATCTGAGGCCGGCGGGCATGCTCGAGTTTGAGATCTTCCGTTCAAAACAGAATGCGACCCACTATGTCGCCATCCTCGCGCACGATCACGACGGAAACGCCCAGCGGGTTCGCGAGAGCGACAACCTGTCGGCGTTTGCGCGTGTTCCCGACGATGGCAAGGTCCGCATCGCCTTCGATCCCGGTGCCGCGAAATCAGCGATCGGCGAGAACGGCTTCTATGCCTTCGCGGTCACCGTGGAAAAGAGAGAACACATTGACTAGCGGTGGTCTGATCGAAGTCCACGTGAACTTCGGCAGCGACGCGGAGGCCCGCGGCGTTTCCCGCTCTGCGGTCGAACAACGCCTTGCAGCCTGCGCCAACATCCTGGCTCCCATCCACTCGCTCTACTGGTGGGACGGCGCGGTCCGGTCGGAGGACGAGGTGGCCGTCGTCTTCAAGACTTCGCCGAACGCTGTCGACCGCTTGGTCGATTTCATCGCCGGGCACCATTCCTACGACGTGCCGGGAATCGTGGTTCACGGGCCGCTCGGCGCGAACCGGCCTTACCTCGACTGGATCGCGCGCGAGACGAGCGCATGAACACCACCCGCATCGACTCTCGCTTCGCAGCGCTGAAATCGGAGGGGCGGCCGGCGCTGGTGACCTTCCTGACCGCCGGCGACCCGGACTACGAGACGTCGCTGACGATCATCAAGGCGCTGCCTAAGGCCGGCGCCGATGTGATCGAGATCGGCATGCCGTTCTCCGACCCGATGGCCGACGGGCCGGCGATCCAGGCGTCGGGACAGCGGGCGCTGAAGGGCGGCCAGACCATGGTCAAGACGCTCGCCATGGTCCGGAGCTTCCGCGAGAGCGAGCCGGACACGCCGGTCGTTCTGATGGGCTACTACAACCCGATCTACGCCTACGGCAACCAGCGCTTCCTCGACGACGCCAAACGCGCCGGCGTCGACGGATTGATCGTGGTCGACCTGCCGCCGGAGGCCGACGACGAGCTCTGTCTGCCGGCGATCGGCCGCG
>CAYTXI010000137.1:0-5653 GCA_964441935.1 uncultured Bauldia sp. | reverse complement strand
GGTCACCGTCGATCTGGGGCCGCGTTCATATGAAATCCTCATCGGCCGCGGCGTCCTCGGCAGCGCCGGGTCTGAGATCATCGCCCGCATGCCCGATGCCCGCGTCGCCGTCGTCACCGACCGCAACGTGGCGGAACGGCACCTGGGAACGCTGACCGAGAGCCTGACCGCCGTCGGCATCGAGCACGTCACCGTCACCGTCCCGCCGGGTGAGAAGAGCAAGAGCTTCGCCGGACTGGAGACGGTCGTCGACGCCGTGCTTGCCGCCCGCATCGAGCGCGACGACGCGATCGTAGTCCTCGGCGGCGGCGTCGTCGGCGACCTCGCCGGGTTCGCCGCCGCCATCGCTCGTCGCGGCATCGGCGTCGTCCAGGTACCGACCACCCTGCTCGCCCAGGTCGACTCCGCCATCGGCGGCAAGACCGGCATCAATACCGGGCACGGCAAGAACCTGGTCGGCGCCTTCCACCAGCCCCTGTTCGTGTTGGCCGACCCCGGCGTGCTCGATACGCTGCCGCCACGCATCTTCAACGCCGGCTACGCCGAGGTCGCCAAGTACGGCCTGATCGGCAACGCCGATTTCTTTGCGTGGCTGGAGACCAACTGGCGGGCGGTCGCCGCCGGCGGGCCCGAGCGCGAGGAGGCGATCGCCATTGCCTGCCGGGCCAAGGCCGCGAGCGTCGCCGCCGACGAACGCGACGAGGGCGTGCGCGCGCTGCTCAATTTCGGCCACACCTTCGGCCACGCGCTGGAGGCCGTCACCGGCTACTCCGACCGTTTGCTGCACGGTGAAGCGGTGTCGATTGGCATGGTCCTGGCGCACGAGTTCTCCGCCCGCGCAGGGCTGGCGCCACCCGCGGACACCGAGCGGCTTGCCGCTCATCTCGCCGAGATCGGTCTCCCGGTTCGCATCGGCGACATTCCCGGCAGCAAGCCGGACGCGGCCGCGGTCATGGAGCATATTGCCCAGGACAAGAAGGTCACCCGCGGCCGGCTCAACCTCATCCTCACCCGCGGCATCGGCCAGGCGTTCGTCGCCCACGACGTGTCCGTCGCCGATGTCGAGACGTTCGTGGCGGAGAAATTGTCGACATGACCACCTTGCAGTGGCTGACCGCCTTGGCGATCCCGGCCCTGATCGTCGTCTCGGCGTTCTTTTCCGGCTCGGAAACGGCGCTCACCGCCGCCTCGAAAGCACGCATGCTGCAACTGCAGAAGGCTGGCGACCGCCGCGCCGATATGGTCGGGCGGCTGATCCAGGAGCGCGAGCGTCTGATCGGCGCTCTCTTGCTCGGCAACAACCTGGTCAACATTCTCGCCTCGGCCCTCGCCACCGCCATCTTCCTCGCCCTGTTCGGACAGGCCGGCGTCGCCTACGCCACCCTGGTGATGACGGCGATCGTTCTGGTGTTCGGCGAGGTCCTGCCGAAGACGCTGGCGATCGGCAACCCGGACCGCTTTTCGCGTGCCATCGCACCGATTGTGAGCGTCGTCGTCGCCGTCTTCTCGCCCATCGTCACCGCCGTCCAGTTCATCGTCCAGGGCATGCTCAGACTCGCCGGTTGGGACGCCTCGCGGGCCCGCGCGGTGCTGTCCGCGACCGACGAGATCCGCGGCCAGGTCGACCTGCTGCATGCCGAGGGCGTCGTGGTCAAGAGCGAGCGCGACCGTCTCGGCGGCCTCCTCGACCTCGGCGAGCTCGACGTCGCCGACGTCATGGTCCATCGCACCAACATGCACTCGATCAACGCCGCCGAACCGCCCGCGAAGATCGTCGACGACATTCTCGCGAGCCCCTACACGCGCGTGCCGCTATGGGAGGACGAGCCGGACAACATCATCGGCATCGTTCACACAAAGGATGTGCTCAGAGCCATCAAGTCCGCCGACGGCGACTTGTCCAACGTCGACATCCGCGCCATCGCCGCCAAGCCGTGGTTCGTTCCCGACGCCACCAGCCTTACCAACCAGCTCAACGCTTTTCTCAAGCGCAAGCTGCACATCGCCGTGGTCGTCGACGAATATGGTGAGGTCGAGGGGCTGGTGACGCTGGAGGACATCCTTGAGGAGATCGTCGGCGACATCGCCGATGAGCACGACGTTGCCCTCATCGGCGTGCGCCCGCAGCCCGACGGTTCGGTCAACGTCGACGGCTCGGTCCCCATCCGCGATCTGAACCGGGCGATGGACTGGAACCTGCCCGACGAGGAAGCGACCACTATCGCCGGCCTCGTCATCCACGAGGCGCGCATCATCCCCGACCCCGGCCAGGCGTTCACCTTCCACGGCTTCCGCTTCCAGGTCCTGCGCAAGACCCGCAACCGCATCACCGCGCTCAGGATCACGCCCGTCGCGCGGTGAAGAGGTGCCTACGATGAAGGTCTGCATCGTCGGCGCTTCCGGGAAGCTGGGTCGCTATATGGTTCAGCACGCGCTCGATCGCGGCTACGAGGTCGTCGCCGTATGCCGCGAGCAGAGTGTCGGCAAGCTCGACGCGTTCAAGGATCGTATCACCATCGTTCCCGGCGCGACCAACGACGGCGCGGTGATCGAGAACGCAGTCGCCGGGTGCGACGGAGTCCTCACGGTGCTGGTGCCGTGGGGGATGGAGCGCTACGCGTCGGGCACCGCCCAGGCGGTGCTCGACTATGCGCCACCGGGCGCCCGCCTGATCTTCTCGTGCGGATGGCATATCACCCGCGACGGCAAAGACGTCTACCCGCTCAAGCTCAGGCTCTTGGTGCCGGTGTTCGCCTTTGTCGCGCGACTCTTCCGCGTCGTCGACCTCGACGATCAGGTGGAGGCGACCCGCCGCATATTCGCCAGCGACACGCGGTGGACGGTCGTGCGCGGCAGCGACCTCGAGGAGGGTGAGAGCCAGGGCCTGCCCGTATGGAGCCGACACGTCGGCGACCCGATCCTCAAGAGCAACCTTACGCGCCGCGTCGACTTTGCCCTGTTCATGGTGGATGCGCTCACCAACGACGAACTGGTCCACGAGGCGCCCGCGATCGTCGGCCGCCTAGCCCCCTCGGCGCTCGCGCACGCCTCACGCCACAGCACCGCCTGACACTCGAAATTCAGCCGCATTCGGCGGCTGAGATGCCCGACTCCAAAGGAGGACGACCCCATGCATTTCGACGTGGTGATTGTCGGTGCCAGCTTCGCCGGCCTCGCCGCTGCCAAGACCGCAGCGTCGCGCGGACTCTCCGTCGCGGTCCTCGAAGCCAAACGCGATCCCGGTGCGCGCATCCACACCAGCGGCATCCTCGTACGCGAGGCGATCGAAGAAATCGACATTCCGCATCACCTGACGCGGCGTGTACCGGGCGTGCGCCTGTACACGCCGAGCCTCAGGAGCGTCGATCTCTTCTCGCCGGGCTACGCCTTCTTCACGACCGAGACGACGGCGCTGGTGCGCTGGATGGCGAAGGAGGCGCGCGAGGCGGGCGCCGTGATCCTGTGCGCGACGCGCTTCGAGGGCGCGATGCGCGCGGGCGGTTTGATCCACCTTACCGGCATCGACATCACGACGCGCATGCTGGTCGGCGCCGACGGCGCGCGCTCGCGCGTGGCCGACACCTTCGGTCTCGACCGCAACCGCCGCTTCCTGACTGGCCTCGAGGTGGACCTGGAAGCAGACCACGCGATCGACCCACGCTTCCTCCATTGCTTCGTCGATTCGCGTCGCGCGCCGGGATACATCGGCTGGGCGGTGCCGGGGCCGAGCGTAATCCAGCTCGGGCTCGCCACCGCCGATGGGGACAAACCCGACCTCACCGCCTTTCTTGCCCATGGTGAGGCGAAGTTCGGCTGGAGCCGCATGCGCGTCGTCGGGCGGCGCAGCGGGCTCATCCCTTGCAGCGGGCCGCTCCGCCGCATCGCCGCGCCCGGCGTCCTCCTCATTGGCGACGCCGCCGGCTGGGTTTCGCCGCTGACCGGCGGCGGCATCCGCCTTGCTTTCAAGTTCGGCCGCCGCGCCGCCGCCCTGATCGCCGATCATCTGATGTGCGGCGGCCCCGCGCCGCAGACGGCACTCGCACGCGAGGTGCCAAGGTTCCGCGCCAAACGGGCGCTCCGCGTCGCCCTCGACTTGGCGCCGCCAAATTTCCTCTTCGACATGTCGCTCGGTCTCGCACCGATGCGCCGTTTTGCCGAGCGGCTCTATTTCCACGCCCGCAACGACGCCGGCATCGACCGTGACGCTTACCTGAGGTGGCTCGACCAGCAGCAGCCGGCAGAGCCCGCGGCTACGTCCGTCTCTGCGGCGGCTTCGCCTCGATAGCGAGCGCGTGCAGGCCCCCGGCGATCTCCTCACCGAGCGCGTCGTAGATCATCCGGTGGGCGGCGACACGGCCGACGCCGCGGAAGGCCTCGGCCGTGATTTTCACGCGGAAGTGACTCTCGCCGCCCGGCCGATGTCCGGCGTGGCCCTTGTGCAAATGCGATTCGTCCACCACCTCTAGGGCGTCCGGGCGAAAAGCCTCGGTTAACTTCCGCCTGATTCTATCGGCTGCCGTCACGTGGGCGATCTCGCTTTTTTGGCGGAGTCAACGCCTTGTCGGCGTCACCTTGGGCGACCATAATCCGGCGATGGACCTGAACTCCAAATATTTCGACCGCATCCGCATCCACCCGGACCGGCCGGTCGAACCGACGGACGCAAGGCCCTGCGAATGGAAGGATTGCGGGCGCCTTGGCGGCTACCGCGCGCCCAAAGGCCGGCTGCGCGAGGGCCAGTACTACAACTTCTGCCTCGATCACGTGCGCGAGTACAACAAGTCCTACAACTACTTCGCCGGCATGGCCGATGACGACGTCGTCGCCTACCAGCGCTCGGCCACGACCGGCCACCGCCCGACCTGGACCATGGGCGTCGATCGCATGAACGGCTCGGCGTCGGCCGGCGAGGGCCAGGCCTGGACCGCCGCCTTTTCCGATCCGCTCGGCGTCTTCGGCGGCGGTTATCGCCGACGCGAGACGGACTCGGAGCCGACGACGCGCCCCCTCAGGAACCTCGAGCGGCGTTCCTTCAGGGTGCTCGACCTCGACGGCGACGAGACCGGGGCCGAGATCAAGGCGCGCTACAAGTCCCTGGTCAAGCTGTTGCACCCTGACGCCAACGGCGGCGACCGCTCCTCGGAAGACCGCCTGCGTCAGATCATCCAGGCCTACCACTACCTCAAGTCCGTCGGATTTTGCTAAGACGGCACCGCGTGCACCGCGCCGACCGGCCGCGCGTCCCCGAAAATCAACTGGCGTCGCATGGCGCGACGGAGGACAGATGACTGAAGCCGCCCTTGAACGGGCCCCCTTGCCTGACATGAAGATCTCGGTGCGCCAGGTCTTCGGGATCGACAGCGATCTCGAGGTGCCGGCCTATTCGACCGCCGACGAGCACGTGCCCGATTTCGATCCCGACTACCGTTTCGACCGCGAGACGACGCTCGCCATCCTTGCCGGCTTCGCCCGCAACCGCCGCGTTCTGGTCGCCGGCTATCACGGCACCGGCAAGTCGACCCACATCGAGCAGGTCGCCGCCCGGCTCAACTGGCCGCTGGTGCGCGTCAATCTCGACAGCCACATCAGCCGTATCGACCTGATCGGCAAGGACGCCATCGTCATCCGCGACGGCGTCCAGGTCACCGAGTTC
>CAYTXI010000136.1:0-5678 GCA_964441935.1 uncultured Bauldia sp. | reverse complement strand
CAGGCGCCGCCGAAGCCGGCCACCATGCCGCCGAGCGTCACGTTGATGTAGCGCAATCGATAGACGTTGATGCCCAGCGTGTCGGCGGCTTCCGGGTGTTCGCCGACCGCCCGCGCCCGCAGGCCACTGCGCGTGTAGAACAGGTAGTAGGTGGCGACCGCCACTAGGATCCAGGCGCCATAGACGAAGATGTTCTGTTTGAACAGCACTGGACCAAGGACCGGCACGTCCGACAGCAGTGGTATCGCGAACGCTCTGAAGATCGGCGCGTTGTTGAGCCAGGTGTTTTGCGTCAACACCTGGCTGCTCGCGTACGACGTCAATCCCAACACCAGCAAGTTGATCGCGACGCCGGCGACGATCTGGTCGACCCGGTAGGTGACGACCAGCACCGCGAGGAGCAAGCCGAAGAGACCGCCGACGAGCGTCGCGCCGATGGTTCCGACGATGCCGCCCGCAAGCGAGCCGACGACGGCGCCGCTGAATGCGCCGGCGAGCAGCATGCCCTCGATGGCGATATTGATCACGGCGACCCGCTCGCACAGCACCCCGGCGAGGCCGCCAAGCGCGATCGGCACCGCGCGGATCATGGTCGTCTGCAGCATTCCGACAAGTGAGAAAGACTTGCCGGCCGTCGCCCAAGTGAGGAAGGCCGTGACCAGCAGCAACAGGCCGAGGCCGAGAAGGAGGCTCGTGGTACGGGACGCCCCCGGCAGGAATTGACGGACGCCAAAGAAGGCGAGGAATGCCGCAACCACGTAGGCGTAAGGTGCCGCCGGCACGACCAGGTTCGGTACGGCGAAAGTGTCGCCCGGCAGGACCATCCGGAACGAGGCATCGCCGTCGACCTGCCAGCCAAACACCGCGGCGACGAACACGGCCAGGACCAGAAGCACCCAGCCGGTGATCAGCGTCTGGCGTCGCCGGCTGTACTCCAGCGCCTTCGTCCGCGTCACTGTCACGTTGGTGACGGCCATGACCAGCTCCGCCTAACGCGCCGCGCGCCTCAGCATGCGCGGGATCAATGCTCGCACGAGCATCGGTGCCGCAATGAATATGATGATCAATGCCTGGACGATCCCGATGAGGTCGAGGCTGACGCCGGCCAGCGCCTGCATCTCGCGGCCGCCGGCCTGCAAAGCACCAAACAGGAGTCCCGCCAACAGCACGCCCATCGGATGCGATCGCCCGAGAAGCGCCAGCGCGATTGCGTCAAAACCGATTCCTCCGGAGAAGTTCGGGGTTGCGCGCCCGAGCACGCCGACGACCTGATTGGCACCGGCGAGTCCGGCAAGCGCGCCAGACAGCGCCATCACGGCGACGATGATGAGGCCCGAGCGCATGCCGGCGTAGCGGGCGGCGGCGGGGTTGAGGCCGGCCGCGCGGAACTCGAAGCCGATCGTCGTGCGGAACAGGAGCCAGTACACGAACACGACCGCCAGGATCGCCAGAATGATCCCGGCGTGCAGCCTCAGCGCTGGGTCGATCCAGTCGAGGAGCTGCGGCAGTTGGGCGCTCTCCAGCACCGACTTCGAAACTGGGTCGGAGCGATCCGGCCGCTGCACCGGCGGGTTGCGCAGAAGGTAATCCACCAGCTGGTACGAGGTGAGGTTGAGCATGATCGTGGTAATGACCTCGTGCGCCCCGGTAGCCGCCCTCAACCACCCGGCGATCGACGCCCAGGCGGCGCCGCCAAGCGCGCCGCCGAGAAGCGCCAGCGGTAGGTGGACAAAGAGCGGCAGGCCCGGAAACGAGAAGCCGACGACCAACGCCACCATGCCGCCGACCGCGATCTGACCCTCGGCGCCGATATTGAACAACCCGGCACGAAAGCCGAGCGCCAGGCCAAGCCCGGCGAGGATCAACGGCGCCGCCGCTGTCAGCGTCTCGGAGATCGCATAAAGCGATCCCATCGAGCCGGTGAACAGCGCCATGTACGACCTGCCGATCGCTTCGGGGGCGACCCCGGTTGCCAGCATTACGATGCCGCCAACGAGGAGCGCCAACGCCACCGCGACCAGCGGCACGATCACCAGCTGCTCGAAGTCGAACCGTGAAACCACGGCCCGCCGCAGCACTTCCTCGGTTATTGTCTCCTGTTTGATGTAGTCGCTCACGACCTTGCCCCCGCCATGGCGAGGCCGATCTCGCCGACGCTGACCTTGCCGGCTTCGAACGAGCCGACGATGTGGCCGCGGAACATCACCAGGATACGGTCCGACAGCGACAAAATCTCATCGAGTTCGGTGGAGACGATCAACACGCCGACGCCGGAATCACGCGCCGCGATGATGCGCTTGTGGATGTACTCGATCGAGCCGACGTCGAGACCGCGGGTCGGCTGCGACGCGATCGCCAGCTTGATGTCGCGTGAGAGCTCGCGCGCGACGACGAGCTTCTGCTGGTTGCCGCCCGACAAGTGGTCGGCAAGGGAGAAGATGGACGGCGTGCGTACGTCGAAATCGATGACGTTCTTCACGCACACATTGTGCACGTCGTTCCAGTGCAGCGAGATGCCCGTCGAGAATCGGTCGTCGTAGTAGTTGTCGAGCACCATGTTCTCGGCGATGTCGAACTCGCCGATTAGGCCGTCGCGCTGTCGGTCCTCCGGTATGTGGGCGATGCCGAGACGGTGGCGATGGCGGGCCGAAGCATTAGTGATGTCCTCGCCGATGAACGACACCGTTCCCTGCACCGCCGGCCTCAAGCCGGTCAGCGCCTCCACCAGTTCGGTCTGCCCGTTGCCCTGCACGCCGGCGATACCGACCACCTCGTTCTCGCGCACGCTCAGATCGACGCCGCTGACCGCAATCTCCTCGCGTTCGTTGAGCACGGTCAGGTCCTTGACCTCAAGCAGCGGTCGCCCGGGCGCGATCGGCTTCTTGTCGACCTCGAAGCGCACCGGCCGTCCGACCATCATCTCCGCCAGTTTCGCCTCGGTCGCCGTCTTTGGGTCGCCTTCGCCGACGATCTTGCCGGCCCTGAGCACGCTGATGCGGTCGGCGACCTCGAGCACCTCGTGCAGCTTGTGGGTGATGAACACCAACGCTTTGCCGGCGTTCCTCAGCGAGCGGACGATGCCAAAGAACTCTGTCACTTCCTGTGGCGTTAGCACCGCGGTCGGCTCGTCGAAGATGAGCACGTTGGCGGAGCGGAACAGGACCTTGACAATCTCCACCCGCTGCTGGATGCCGACGGGGAGCTCCTCGATGATCGCGTCGGGGTCGACGTCGAGGCCGTGTTCGGCGCTGATCGAGCGCACCTGTTCACGCGCCTTCTTGAGATCGAGGTGATCGAGACGGCCCGCCGGCTCGACGCCGAGCACGACGTTCTCCGCCACCGTGAACACCGGCACCAGCATGAAGTGCTGATGCACCATGCCAATTCCGGCGCGAATCGCGTCGCCTGCGCCCTCGAAGCGCACCGGCTTGCCGTCGATCAGGATTTCACCAGCGTCGGGACGGTAGAGCCCCGACAAGATGTTCATCAGCGTTGTCTTGCCGGCGCCGTTCTCGCCTAGCAGGCCGAGGATCTCTCCCGCATTGATCGTCAGGCTGACCGCGTCGTTGGCGGCAAGGTCGCCGAAGCGCTTGGTGATGCCGAGTAGCTCGATGTCCAAGACCGAAAGCCCCGCCCGCGCTCCGATATTGGCCCCGCCGCGCCCCGTGATGACGCGGCGGGTTCGGTTTGTTACATCGCTACGGTCGTATCACATGCCGCCGACTTTGATCGAGCCATCGATGATGCCTGCGGCGAGCGCCTCTACTTCCGACTTCGTTTCGGCCGAAACCTCCCCGTCGAAGTCGTGGAAGGGAGCCAGGCCGACGCCGCCGTTCTCCAGCGTGCCGATCAGCAGTCCGCCTTCGAACGTGCCGTCGTGGGCCTGCTTGATTGACTCGTACACGGTCGCATCGACCTTCTTCAGGATCGACGTCAGGTAGACCCCCTTATGGTCGGGATCGGTCAGATACCAGTCAGCGTCCACACCGATGATCTTCAGCGTATCCGGACCGAGTTCGGCGGCAAGCGCGGCCGAGCCGCCACCGACCGGCCCGGCAACCGGCAGCACGATGTCGGCGCCTTCCTGGTTGAGGTTCAGCGCGAAATCCCTGCCCTTGTCGAGGGATTCGAAGTCGCCGGTGAATAGGCCTTCCTTGGTGGCGGGGTCCCAGCCGAGCACCTGGACGTCGGTGCCCTTCTGCTCGTTGTAGTACTCCGCGCCCCACACGAGCCCGTCCATGAAGTCGGTTACCGGGCCGCCGATGTTGATGCCGCCGAAAGTGCCGAGCACGCCGGTGTTGGTGACGCTGGCGGCGACGTAACCGCCAAGGAACGCAGCCTCCTGGGTCGCGAACACCTGGCCCAACACGTTCGGGATCGCCGGGTCGTAGGCATAGTCGACGATCGAGAACTTCTGATCCGGATTGGCTTCGGCCGCTTCCTTGGTGGCGTCGCCCATCAGGAAGCCGACGGTGACGATGATGTCGCAATCCTGCGCCAGGAACGAGTTGATGTTCGGCACGTAGTCGGTCTCGGTCTTCGACTCCAGCACCTTCGCCTCGCCGCCGAGGTCCGCAGCCGCCTTCTGCGCGCCTTCCCAGGCCGCCTGGTTGAAGGATTTGTCGTCGACACCGCCGGTATCGGTGATCTGGCAGGCCGTGAACGCGGCGGCCTGCACCGTCATGCCGCCGAACACGGCGGCCGCGAGCAGCGCCGCGATTGCGGTGGTTGCTGTCTTTCTCAAATCTCCCTCCATCAGTGGACCTGCTGCCGCCGGGTTGCCCCCCCGAGTAAAGGCACGCAGGATCAGTTCCCTCCGTCTGCATCACGCCGCCGCTTCCGTGGCCGGCCCGGCCCCGGTCGCAGCTTGGCACACAGCCTCGCATGTCCGTGGGTTGTCGCCAAGACCTTTGGAAGATACGTCTTCCGCGTCCGGCCGGACTCGGTTGCACGCTGACCCAACCCGCATGATTATGCCCAGAGCCGGCCGTGAAATACGCCGGCCCATCGGGGGAGGGGCGACTCAATGGATCGCGAGCTGTTCGAGCGCGCTGCTGCGGTCCGCCGGCATGCTCATGCTCCCTATTCCCGTTTCCAGGTCGGGGCCGCCGTCCGTACCGCCGCGGGCACCGTTCACGTCGGCGCCAACGTCGAGAACGCCTCATACCCGGAGGGCTGGTGCGCGGAGACATCGGCACTCGCCGCCATGGTCGCCGCCGCGCCGCCCGGTCCGGGCCGCCAGATCACCGCGGTCTGCGTCGTCGCCGATCGCGTCGGCGGCCGGCTGACCACGCCGTGCGGCGGCTGCCGCCAACGCATCGCCGAGTTCTCCCGCCCCGAGACGCCGGTCTACGTCGCCGAGCCTTCCGGCGAGAGCCGCACGTTCCTGATGAAGGAACTGTTGCCCGCCGCCTTTGCCCTGGAGGAGACCCGATGACGCGAGACGGCGAAGACGCTGCCGCGCTTATCCGCGCCGAAGCCGACGTGCCTTACGAGATCGGCATCGTCCTCGGCTCTGGCCTTGGCGGTCTTGCCGATCGCGTGGCGGACGCAGTCCGCGTTCCTTACGCCGCGCTGCCCGGTTTCCCGTCCTCCAACGTCTCTTCGCACCACAACGAAGTCATCGCCGGCTGGTTGGAGGGTATCGGTGTGGTCGTCCTGTCGGGCCGTGAGCATTA
>CAYTXI010000135.1:0-5782 GCA_964441935.1 uncultured Bauldia sp. | reverse complement strand
GAAGGCGTCGGCGAAGGTGGTCTTCTCGTTGGCAATGCGGAACAGGTTCTGGTTGGGAATCACGATCAGCGTGTCGACGCACTCCTGCAGGTCCTTGATGCCCTGATCGGCGACCCGCATGCGACGCACGCCCTCGAACTGGAACGGCTTGGTGACGACACCGACGGTGAGGATGCCCTGCTCGCGCGCAGTGCGCGCGATGATCGGCGCCGCGCCCGTTCCCGTGCCGCCGCCCATGCCGGCGGTGACGAACACCATGTGCGAGCCGCTGAGATGGTCGCTGATCTCGTCGATCGCCTCCTCCGCCGCGGCGCGACCGACTTCCGGCTGTGACCCGGCACCGAGCCCCTCGGTCACCGCGACGCCCATCTGGATCATGCGCTCCGCCTTCGACGCCGTCAGCGCCTGGCTGTCGGTATTGGCGACCACGAACTCGCAGCCCATGAGACCGGAGCGGATCATGTTGTTGACCGCGTTGCCGCCGGCGCCGCCGATGCCGAACACGGTGATCTTGGGCTTAAGCTCCTTGATCTCGGGCATTTTCAGATTGATCGTCATGGCACCCTCGTCTTTACCCTCTCAGCCGCCCGCGTCCCGTCGGCCTGGCTTGTTCCCCGTTCGAGCGCCGCCGCCGCGGTCGCTCGCCACCGCACAACGCGGCCGCTAGAAACTCTCCCTGAACCACTGCCCCACACGGGCGAAGTAACCGCCCGTTCCGGTCAGCGCCAACGGCATGTCGCTGATGCCGCCTATCTGCTCCATCTCTGCGACCTGCGGATAGATGAGCAGCCCGACCGCGGTGGCGAACGCCGGCCCCTTGACCGCCTCGGGGACGCCGACGATGCCGAGCGGGCGGCCGTGGCGCACGTTGCGGGCGAGAATCCGTCGCGCCGCCTCAGCGATGCCATTGAGCTGGCTTGCCCCGCCCGTCAGCACCATGCGGCGCCCGACCAACCCGGCGAAGCCGGACGCGTTGAGCCGGTCGCGCACCAATTCGAGGATCTCTTCGACGCGCGGCCGGATGATGCGGGTGAGCACGGAGCGCTGGAACTGGTTGGCCATGTCCGGCTCGTCGTCGGCGAGCGAGCGCACCGACAGCACCTCGCGCTCGTCGGCGATGCCGGGCAGCGCGCTGCCGTGCACCGTCTTCAGCCGCTCAGCATCCTCCAGACGACACGACAGCCCGCGGGCGATGTCCGATGTGATGTGACGGCCGCCCACGGCGATCGAATCAACATGAACGAACTGGCCGCGGCTGAACACCGCCGTGGTCGTGGTGCCGCCGCCAAGATCGACTACCGCACAGCCGAGCTCGACCTCGTCGTCGACAAGCGCCGCCAAGCCGCTGGCGTACGGCGATGCGACGATCGCCTCGATCGACAAATGGCAACGGTTGACGGCGAGTTCCAGGTTGCGCAGCGGCGGCGCGTCGGCCGTTACCACGTGCATGTCAACGCCGAGTCGCTGGCCGACCATGCCTCGCGGATCGGCGATGCCGCTTTCGCCGTCGAGCGAGTAGCCGATCGGCAACGAATGAACGACCGAGCGCCCCTCGCTGACCGAGTGGCGCCGGCCAGCGGCGAGCACGCGGCCGATGTCGGCGTCCTCGATCGGCTCGCCGTCGAGCATGACCGCGGCCGAGCAGGTCTCGCTGGCCAGGCGCCCGCACGAGGCATTGACGACAAGCGAATCGACGGTGACCCCGGCCATGCGCTCGGCGGCATCGACGGCCACACGGATGGCGTGCTCCGCCGCCTCGAGGTCGGTGACCACACCGGATTTGATGCCGCGCGAACGTTGGTGGGCGAAACCCAGAATTTCGATCGCGTGCGTGCGGCTGCGCAGCGCCTCGCCGGGGTCGCCGGGCGTCAGCCGCGCGATGAGGCAGCAGATTTTGGTCGAGCCGACATCGAGGACCGACGCGATGCCCGAGCGCCCGGCCCCGTTCTTCTCCGCCGAACGGAACAGACCGATCACGAGTCGGTCCTCCCTCTGAGCATCGCCTTGCGGGCGATCACCCCGTCCTCGTCGAGCCGGACAATGACGCGATCGCCCATCCTGACGTCGACGGCGGAGATGTGCCGCGACAACAGCCCCTTTTCGGCATCGAGATCGGCGATCGTCCGGAGTGCTGCGGCCGGGTCGTATTCGGGCAGCATCAATTCGACGCCGTCGTCGAGGACCACGGTCCAGCGACGCCCGGCGATCAGAACCCCGGCGTGAACGCGCTCGGCGATGGCGGGAAACGCCGCCACCATGCCGATGAATTCCCCTGCCCGCTCGCCCGCGCCGGGACCGACCACCAGCGGCAGATCGGCGTAGCGCTCGTCGACCTGGTCGCCGAGGACCCGGCCGGCTTCGTCGACCATCGCGATCGCAGCGCCGTTCTGCCACAGAGCGAACGGCACCCGTTCGCTGATCACCACCTCGAGCGTGTCTGGATAGAGCTTCTTCAACGTCGCATCGCGGACCCACGGCAGCGTCTCCACACGCGCCTTGGCCGCCTCCGCGTCGAAGGTGAATAGCGACGGGAGCGAGCCGAGCTGCAGGCGGTCGAGAACATCGACCTCCGAGGTTTTGCTCTGGCCAGTGATCTTGATCTCATCGATCGCCAGACCCGACCAGGCGGTCACCGCCGAGATCATGGTGACGGCGTGGCCGCCGATGGCGACGCCGGCGACGGCGGTTGCGAGGAACAACAGGATTGAGCCTTTGACGCCGAGATGGCGCGGCAGCCGTGGCGCAAGTTTCTCCAGCACGCGCGCCGGCCGGCGCAGGAAGCGCGGCAGCACGATGCCGGACAGCATGCCGGTGCCGGCGGTCTTGTGGACCGCGGCGATATCGATCTCGTCCGCCGCTACCGATTGCACGACGCGTCCTCTACCATCCAACGAACCAGGCCCCGGAAATCCATGCCGGCGTAAGCGGCCATCTCCGGGACCAGCGACGTCGCCGTCATGCCGGGCTGCGTGTTGACTTCAAGGCAAACCAGACCGTCCGTCCCCTGAAGCCGCTCGTCGTATCGGAAGTCGGCACGGCTCACCCCACGGCAGCCCAAAGCCTGATGGGCCCGAAGCGCAAGCATCCGTATACTTTGGTAAATATTCGGTGAAATTTGCGCCGGCAGGACGTGTCGGGAACCGCCGACATCGTACTTGGCGTGGTAGTCGTAGAAGCCCCCTTCCGCGACGATGTCGATGACGTCAAGCGCTTCGTCGCCACGCACTCCGCAGGTGAGCTCGCGCCCCGCCACGTAGCGTTCGACCATGACGGTGTCGCCGTAATGCCACTCGTCGGAATAAAGCTCCTGGGGCGGGTGGGGAGCGTCCTCCTTGACGATGAAGACGCCAAAGGTCGAGCCCTCGTTCGGCGGCTTAACGACGTACGGCGGCGCCATGACGTGCGCCTTAGCGGCTTCGAAGCGGCTGACCAGCACCGACTCGGCGACCGGCACGCCGGCCGCCTTCATGATCTCCTTGGCCTCCGGCTTGTTCATGGCGAGCGCCGAGGCGAGCACGCCGGAATGGGTGTAGGGGATGGCGAGCACCTCGAGCACGCCCTGGATGCAACCGTCCTCGCCGAAGGGACCGTGGAGCGCGTTGAACGCGACGTCCGGCTTCAACCGCGCCAGCACCTCGGCCACGTCACGCTGAACGTCAACGCGGGTGACGCGATAACCCTCGGCCTGGAGCGCGTCGGCGCACGCGGCGCCCGAGACGAGCGACACCGGCCGCTCGTTCGACCAGCCACCCATGAGGACGGCGACATGCTTTGCCATGAACCCTTCCTCCGCCGAACCGGCGGCGGCCAACAATCACCAGGAATGTGGTTAAGAAGCGTTAACCGAGACCGCGGTCAGTCGAGCGCCAAGTGAATATCGGCATGCGCGAAATCGTCGCCGTTGGGAGAACGAGCCCCAACGAGCATTTCCACAAAGCGACGTTCACGGTGTCGCGGCGCCAAGAAACGGTTGCACCTCTTCGCCCGGCTTGAAGGCCCCCACCCGCCGGATCTCCCACTCCAGCCGAACGCCACTGGTCTCCAAGACGCGCGCCCGCACCGTCTCGCCGAGCAGCTCTAGATCGTGGGCGCTGGCGTTGCCGGTGTTGATCAGGAAGTTGCAATGCATCTCCGAGACCATAGCGTCGCCGACGCTGAGGCCCCGACAGCCGGCGGCGTCGATCAGCTCCCAGGCGTGGGCGCCCGGCGGGTTGGTGAAGGTCGAGCCGCCCGTCTTCTCGCGGATCGGTTGCGCTGCCTCCCGGTGCGCCTCCACGGCCGCCATCTCGGCCTCGATCGCCTCACGCGCGGCTGGCGTCCCCTGAAACACCGCCTCGGTGAAGATCAGGTCGTCGGGAGCCGCAGCGTGACGGTAGCCGAAACCCATCTCGGCGTTGCTGAGCACTGCGCGGCGACCATTGCGATCGACTGCGCGCGCCTCGATCAGACGCTCGCGGCTCTCCGCGCCGCTCGCCCCGGCGTTCATCCTGAGCGCGCCGCCGACCGTGCCGGGAATGCCATGGAAGAAGGCGAGGCCGGCGAGTTCCTGCTCCAACGCGAAGGCGGCCAGGCGCTTGTCGGGCAGCGCCCCCCCAGCCCTGATACGGTCGCCGGGCTCGCGCACCGCGTGGCCGAACCCCTTCGCCGACAAACGGACGACCGCGCCGGATATGCCACCATCGCGAACGAGCAGGTTCGAGCCGACCCCGATGACGGTCACCGGAACGGCAGCATCGAGCCTCTGAAGGAACAGCGATAGGTCGTCGACGTCGGCAGGTTGGAACAGCAACTCCGCCGGGCCGCCGACGCGGAACCAGGTGAACGGCGCGAGCGGCGCATTTTCCTGGAGCCGACCGCGGACGGCGGAAAGGTCACCGAGCTTGGTGGTGGCTACGACCGAAGTCATCGGGCCCGTGCCAACTCCGCCAGTTCGCCCGGCAGCGCGTTGGCCCATTGGCTGATCGAGCCGGCGCCGAGGCACACGACGTAGTCGCCCGGCCGCACGATGCCGGCGACCGTTTCGGCGAGCGCCTCGCGGCCGGCGAGCGCCCGCGCGTCACGATGGCCGCGCAGGCGCAGTCCCTCGACCAGCGCGTCGCGGTCGATGCCCGCGATCGGCGCCTCCCCGGCCGGGTAGACCGGTGCCACCAGAACCGTGTCGGCATCGTTGAAGCAGGTGCAGAACCGGTCGAACAGGTCGCGCAGGCGGCTGTAGCGATGCGGTTGAACGACGGCGATCACGTGACCGGACGCGATTGAGCGCGCCGCCTTCAGCACCGCGGCGACCTCGACCGGGTGGTGGGCGTAGTCGTCGAAGATCTCAACGCCGTTCCAGGTGCCGGCGCTGGTGAAGCGGCGCTTGACCCCGCCGAAGGCGGCGAGCCCGGCGACAATCGCCTGGTCGTCGATACCCAGATGGTGGGCGACGGCGATGGCGCCGGTCGCGTTCTCGACGTTGTACTCGCCTGGCATCGAGATGGCGACGTTCTCGATCGGCCGCCTGACGCCATCGCCGCGCTCGCGAATGAGCACGGTGAACAGCGACTTCCCGTGCTCGATGCGCAGGTCGGTGTAGCGCACGTCGGCCTGGGGGCTGGCGCCGTAGGTGATGATGCGGCGGTCCTCGATCCGCCCGATCAAAGCCTGCACCTCCGGGTGGTCCATGCACATCACGGCGAAGCCGTAGAACGGCACGTTCTCGACGAACTGGCGGAAGGCGGCGCAGACGCGATCGAACGTGCCGTAGTGATCGAGATGTTCCGGGTCGATGTTGGTGACGAGC
>CAYTXI010000134.1:0-5893 GCA_964441935.1 uncultured Bauldia sp. | reverse complement strand
GTCGACCCGTCTGGTCTTGCCGGGAACGGCGACTGGCTGCTCCTCACCAAACCGCATGTCTGACCGGCCGGCGGTGGTTATGGCGGTGGTCGCTCTCATGGTAGGGAATACGGGAAAGCAGGCCCGTCCGCGCGCGGCGGAGCGCCGGGGGGCCGGGGAGAGGAGGCAGCGCTCATGAAACGGTCGTCACGTGCTCACATCGTGGCGTTAAGCGCGGCGTTTGTGACGTTTGTCGTGATCTGTGCCTTGTGGATCATCAGTCTGCGCCTCGGTCCGCCGCCCGCCCCCCTGGTCGCCGGCGCGGCGGCGGTCATGGTGCCGCTCGCGCTGCTCGTCATGTCGGCGATCTGGTTCTTCATTCGCGCGGCCATGCACGGGCGCATGCAGTGGCGGGTGATCACCGTCTTGTCGGTGACCATCGTGGTGCCTCTCGTCATCGTCACGATGTACTGCGGGCCGATCGCCTGCTACGCCGCCGGGCCGCCGAACCACATGCTGGGCGAGTTCATCATCGGCGGATCGGCGCTGATCGCGATCGTCCATCATCTCGTGCTCAACAGGTACCCGGCGGAACCGGAAGATGGCAGATAGTCCTTACGATGTGATCGTGATCGGTGCGGGCCCCGGTGGCTACGTGACCGCCATCCGCGGCGCGCAGCTCGGCCTCAAGACCGCGGTGGTCGAGAAGTCCCACCTTGGCGGCATCTGCCTCAACTGGGGCTGCATCCCGACCAAGGCGCTCTTACGCTCGGCCGAGATTTACCACCACATGGAGCACGCCACGGACTTCGGCCTCTCGGCCAAGAACGTCGGCTACGACACTGCCGCGGTGGTGAAGCGCTCGCGCGCGGTCGCCCAGCAACTGTCGAACGGCGTCGGCTTCCTGCTCAAGAAGAACAAGGTCGACGTCATCTGGGGCTCCGCGACGCTGACGGTGCCCGGCAGACTCTCCGTCGAGGCGGCCGACAACCCACCCAAGGGGGCGCTCAGCGGCGGCGACTACACGGCCAAGCACGTGATCGTCGCAACCGGCGCGCGGCCGCGATCGCTCCCCGGCCTCGAGCCGGACCAGAAGCTGATCTGGACCTACTTCGAGGCGATGGTGCCCGAGAAGATGCCGAAGTCGCTGCTCGTGATCGGCTCGGGCGCCATCGGCATCGAGTTCGCCTCGTTCTTCCGCACGATGGGCGCCGAGGTGACGGTGGTCGAGATCCTACCGCAGATTCTGCCGGTCGAGGACGAGGAGATCGCGGCGCACGCGCGCAAGCGCTTCGAGAGGCAAGGCATCCGAATCCTGACCGATGCCAAGGTCACAAAACTCGACAAGGGCAGGGGCGCGGTCACCGCAACCGTCGAGCCGAAGGGCGGCAAAGCCGAGACGATCAAGGCCGAGCGCGTCATCTCCGCCGTCGGGGTCACGGGCAATATCGAAGGCCTCGGTCTGGAGAAACTCGGCGTCAGGACCGAAAAGGGGACGATCGTCGTCGACGGCCTCGGTCGCACGAACGTCGCGGGCGTCTATGCCATCGGCGACGTCGCCGGGCCGCCAATGCTCGCCCACAAGGCCGAGCACGAGGGTGTCGTCTGCGTCGAAGCGATCGCCGGTGGAACTCCGCACCCGATTGACAAGCTCAAGATTCCCGGCTGCACCTATTGCAATCCCCAGGTCGCCTCGGTCGGCCTCACCGAGAAAGCGGCAAAGGCCGCCGGCTACGACATCCGCGTCGGCAAGTTCCCGTTCATCGGCAACGGCAAGGCGATCGCGCTCGGCGAGCCGGACGGCTTGGTCAAGACGATCTTCGACAAGGCTACCGGCCAGCTCCTCGGCGCCCACATGGTCGGCGCTGAGGTGACCGAGCTGATCCAGGGCTTCGTTGTCGCCATGAACCTGGAGACGACCGAGGCCGAGCTCATCGAATCCATCTTCCCCCATCCGACCCTGTCGGAGATGATGCACGAGAGCGTTCTTGCCGCCTACGGGCGGGTTATCCACGTTTGAGACTCCGCGATGGCGAGGATCATCCAGGTTGGCCTCGGCAACTGGGGCCTCAGTTGGGCGCGCGACGTCGTGCCGACGGTCGAGGCCGCCGAAGCCGTTGCCTTCGTGGACGCGGTGCCGGCGGCGTTGGAACGCGTGCAACGCGAGCTCGGCGTCGACACCGAGCGGTGCTTCACGCAAGTCGAAGCGGCGCTCGACAAGGTCGAGTGCGACCTGGTGCTGGCGACGCTGAGGACCGAGGGGCACTATCCCGTGGTGCGCCTAGCGCTCGAGGCCGGTTGCAACGTCATCGTCGAAAAGCCCTTCGCCAGCACGATGGCCGAGGCGCAGGAGCTGGTGGCGCTCGCCGAAGCGAACGGCCGCACGCTCATGGTCAGCCAGAACTACCGCTATTTCCCGGCGCCGATCGTCGCGGCGGAACTGGTCGCGGCCCACACCCTGGGTAGTCTCAACCTCGTCAGCATCGACTTCCGCTGCCATGCGCCGAGCGTCAACTACCACTTCTGGGACGTGCCCGATCCGCTTATCGCAGATATGTCGATCCATCATTTCGACCTGATGCGCATGGTGCTGAACGACAATCCGCTGAGGGTGTCGTGCCGGACGTGGAACGTGCCGCACAGCCGCTTCGTGCACGATCCGATTGCCGCGCTCACCGTCGAATTCACCGGCGGTACCATGGTCAGCTACCGCGGCTCGTGGCTCTCCGGCGGCACGCCGACGCCGTGGGCCGGGGAGTGGGTGATGGATTTCGCCGACGGCGACATCGCGTGGACCTCGCGCGACACGATGAGCGGCAGGCGCAAACCGGATCGGCTGGCCGTTCGCCCGCGCGGCGAGGAGGTCGTGCGGCCGAAGCTGCCGCGGCTCGCCCACGTGGATCGGGCCGGCGCGCTCGCCGCAGCAATCGACGCGCTCTCCGGCATGGAATCGCCGCCGCGATTCCCTTCCGGCCGCGACAACCTGCAAAGTCTGGCGCTGGTCAGGGCTAGCATCCTGTCGTCGGAGCGGAGCGGCGCTTGGGTTGAGATCGCCGAGGTTTTCGCGTAGACGAAGCGCCGCACACCGCGGTTTCGGGGGGCTTATCCACACGACGTCTTTGCGCGCGCGGCGCACTCTGAGAGAATACGCACGCGGCGGGAGCGCCGGGGCGCGCGACCCGATCGGGTGCCGACCCCCGGGGAAGGAGCGCACAATGTCGAGCGAAACGTGTCGGGCGGGGCCGCGGCGCCGCGGCCCGACGGCTGCGGCCTTCGGCGTCGGCTGCCTGCTGGCGCTGCCGGCCTTGGCGCAGACCGCTGCAATCAAAGAGACCGGCGCGGTCATCGACATCACCGCAAGCGGCGAGCGGGTCGAGGTCGCCGGCGCCCGCGTCACCATCGGTGGAAACGCCGCCTCCGTGCGGGCGGCAGGGGCGACCGTCACGGTTCGCGGTCAGGTCGAGCGTGACGTGCAGGCAGCCGGCGCGAAGGTCGACATTTGGGCCGCGACCGGCGGCCGCGTCAGAGCCGCGGGTGCAACCGTCGAGGTCAGGGGGACCATCGCGAATGACGTCGAGATCGGCGGCGCGGCGCTCACCGTCAACGCGCTGATCGGTGGGGCGTTGCGCCTCGGCGGCGCCACCGTCACTATTGCACCAGGTACCGACATCGCCGGGCGGCTGGAAGGCGGCGGGGCCAATTTCAGCGTCTCGGGCCATATCGCCGGTCCCGTCAAGATCGGCGGCGCCCTGGTCACGTTCGACGCACGCGCCGACGGCCCGGTCGAGATTCAGGGCGGCGAGGTGATCATCGGAGAGCGCACCCGGGTCGGTGGCGATCTTACCATCCGCTCGCGCTACGAACCCACGATTGCCGAGGGCGCCGTGATCACCGGCGAGGTGCGTCGGATGGAGCCGCCTGAATGGTGGTGGCCGGTGTCGCCTTGGATCTGGGCGGCCGGGTTCGCGATCTTCGTCGCCGCGGGGACTATCGTCGCCGGCCTCGTGCTTCTCTTGTTCGGCGGCCGGGTGCTGCCGACCGCAACCAATCACGTGCGCCTGCGCCCGGGGTCGAGCTTCCTGTTGGGGCTTGCAACCTTCATTCTGGTTCCGGTCGTCGCCGCGCTGTTGATGGCAACGTTCATCGGATTGACCGCCGGCGTGGCGATCCTGTTCGTCATGCCGTTCCTCCTCGTCTTCGGTCACGCCGTCGCCGCAACGGGCATCGCCAGCGGCATCTTTGTGCGCGCCCGCGGCGAGCTCGGGGTCGCGCTCACGTTCTTCATGCTGATCCTCGGCGCGATCATTATCGCCCTGATCGCGCTCATTCCCTGGGTCGGACCGTTCCTCGTGCTCATCGTCCTGCTGCTGGGAATCGGCGCCCTGGCGCGGACGCTCGGGGCCAGGATGCGGCGAATCGAGGCGCAGTCAGCCAGCGGCGGCCCGTTGGGCGGCGTGGCGGTTTAGCGTAGACTTTGCGGTGAGGCCGTGACCAAATCGAGCGGTGACCGGCGTCGATTGTCGAGCGGGGGGAGACGGGAATGAACAACCAAGCCAAGTCGATTGTCGCGTGGATCATCATCGGACTTATCGCCGGCGCCGTGGCGAGCCTCATCGTCGGCGGGGCAGGCAGCCTGATCGGGCTCCTGATCGCCGGCCTTATCGGCTCGGTAGTGGGGGGCTTTCTCGCGCAGCAACTAAAAATCGACCTCAAGATGGGCAATGCCTTCCTCGAGCAGGTGATCATCTCCATCATCGGCGCGATCATTGTGCTGATCGTGGCGCGGATCATCATCGCTTGAGTGGTGGAGGACGGACATGGAAGGTGTCGGCTGGATCGGAGCAATCATCATCGGTGGCATCGCCGGCTGGATCGCTGAGCGCGTCATGGAAAGCCGGATGGGCGTCATCGCCAACATCCTGCTCGGTATCGCCGGCGCGCTCGTACTTAATTTCGTTCTTGTGGCAACGATCGGCTACACTTATGGCGGCTGGGTGGGGCAACTCATCGTCGGTGCGGTCGGCGCGATCATCTTGATCTGGTTGTGGCGAGTAATCCGGGGCCGCAGTCCGCGCTGAGCTGGGCCACCATCATCGCATCGCGGTCATGCGTTTTTCGATAGGCCAGCCAGCCACCCGATGGGCTAGGGTGGTCTGGACCAGATTGCCGCCTACATGTTGGCCAGGCACGCTGTCATGACGACGATCCTGGATACCGTCTTCGCGCCTCCACGCCACCCGGAAAAGGCGCACCGTCCCGACCGGCCGGTCGCCCGCAAGCCGGATTGGATCCGCGTCAGGGCGCCGGGATCGCCCGTCTACCGCGAGACCACGGCGATTGTCCGCGAACACGGCCTCGTCACCGTGTGCGAGGAGGCGGCGTGCCCCAACATCGGCGAGTGCTGGTCCCAGCGCCACGCCACCTTCATGATCATGGGGGATACCTGCACGCGGGCGTGTGCGTTCTGCAACGTGCGCACCGGCATGCCGGGGCCGCTCGATCGGGACGAGCCGGGGCGCGTGGCGGACGCGACCGTCAAGCTCGGCCTCAGGCACGTCGTCGTTACCTCGGTCGACCGCGACGACCTCGACGACGGCGGGGCAGGGCATTTCGCCCGCACCATTGCCGCGATCCGTACGAGGTCCGAGGCGACCATTGAGGTGCTGACCCCCGACTTCCTGCGCAAGGACGGCGCCGTCGAGACGGTGGCCGCCGCCAAGCCGGACGTCTTTAACCACAACCTCGAGACCGTTCCCTCGCACTATCTGACGGTCAGGCCCGGGGCGCGCTATTTCGCGTCGCTGCGCCTGCTGCAGCGGGTCAAGGAGCTGGATGCCTCGATGTTCACCAAGTCGGGCATCATGGTCGGCCTCGGCGAGGAGCGGAACGAGGTCCTGCAGGTGATGGACGACCT
>CAYTXI010000133.1:0-5924 GCA_964441935.1 uncultured Bauldia sp. | reverse complement strand
TAATGCTCACGGCCCGACAGGACGACCACACCGATACCCTCCAACCAGCCGGCGACGACCTCGTTGTGATGGGAGGAGACGTTCGACGCCGGGAAACCGGGCAGGCCGGCGTATGGAATGCGCACCGCATCGGCGACACGGTCGGCGAGACCGCCGAGGCCGGAACCGAGCACGATGCCGATTTCGTACGGCACGTCCGCTTCGGCGCGGATGAGCGTGGCGGCGGCCTCGCCATCTGTCGTCATTGCGTCTCCTCCATGGCAAAGGCGGCGGGCAACAGTTCGCTCATCAGAAACGTCCGGCCCTCGCCGGAGGGGTCGAAAACGTGCACCGGCGTGTCTGGGCCGGAGAATTCGGCGAGGCGCTGGCGGCAGCCACCGCACGGCGTGGTCAGGCGGCCGTCGATGCGATCGGCGACGACGCAGACGGCGGCGATCTCGCGACCGGGACCCGGAGGGGCAGCGGCGACCATGCCGGCGAGCGCCGAGGTCTCAGCGCACCAGCCCTCCGGGTAGGAGGCGTTCTCGACGTTGGCGCCGACGTGGACCGCGCCGGCGGCCGTGCGCACGGCGGCACCGACATGGAAGCGGGAATAGGGGGCATGGGCGTGCTGGCGCACTGCAGCTGCGAGCTCGTACAGCTCCCGGTCCATGGAGTCACCCTCCCCCGATTGTCCGGCCACCGAGCGCCATCGGCGGCTGGCAACATAATCGTGCGGGTCAGGCCGGCGTGCAACCGAAGTCGGTCGGCCGGGCGGCCGGGCAAGGCCCTTGGCGACAAACCGAGGACATGCGAGGCTATCGGCCAAGCCTAGACCGGGATGGGCCGGCGCGGAGGAATCTACGGCGTAATTCAGGCGGACGGGACCTGATTACGCTTGTCACGCCGGCGGGCTCGGCTTCGCGGCACAGCGATCTTTTGATGGAGGGAGACTTGAGACATTCAGCGACATCCACCGCGATTGCGGCGCTTTTTGCCACCACCTTGATCGGGGGCATGACGGTACCGGCCGCAGCTTTCACGGCCTGCCAAGTTACGGACACCGGCGGCGTCGACGACAGGAGCTTCAATCAGACCGCGTGGAAGGGCGTGCAGGATGCCCAAAGCATGTTGGGCATCCAGGGCAACGTGCTCGAATCGAAGACCGAGACCGACTACGTGCCCAACATCAATTCGTTCCTGGCGCAAGACTGCGATCTGATCATCACGGTCGGCTTCCTGCTCGGCGACGCCACCAAGGCAGCGGCCGAAGCCAACGCCGACCAGAAGTTCTCGATCGTCGACTACGCCTACGACCCGGTGATCCCCAACATCCTCGGCCAGGTCTACGCGACCGACGAGGCGGCGTTCCTCGCCGGCTATCTCGCCGCCGGCGTCTCGAAGACCGGCACGGTCGGCACCTTCGGCGGCATCAATATCCCGCCGGTGACGATCTTCATGGACGGCTTCGTGCGTGGGGTCGACTACTACAACGCACAGAAGGGCACGAGCGTCAAAGTGCTCGGCTGGAATCCGGTCGCGCGGGAAGGCCTGTTCACCAACAACTTCGAATCGCTTTCCGACGGGCGCGACTTCGCCAAGAACCTCTACGACGAAGGCGCCGATATCGTGCTGCCGGTGGCCGGTCCGGTCGGCCTTGGCTCGGCCGCGCTCGCCGCCGCCATCGGCCACGGCGACAAGCTAAAGATCATCGGCGTGGACGCCGACCAGTACCTCACCGATCCCGAGAACAATGAGGTCTACCTGACGTCGATCCTCAAGAACATCGACGCGACCACGATGCAGGCGATCAAGATGGCCATGGACGGCACCTTCGAGGGTGGTGTCCTCGTCGGCACGCTGGAGAATGGCGGTGTCGGCCTGGCACCGTTCCATGACCTCGATTCGGCGGTTTCGGCCGAACTCAAGGCGGAGATCGACGCGATCCGCCAGGGGATCATGGACGGTTCGATCGACGTCAAGGGTATGTGATCGAGCCGCACTGGCGCAACGACACGACCCGTCGCGTCTTTAGGAACGCGGCGGGTCCCTCTCCGGGGCGCGGGCGGGCTCTCGATTGGACATCGAACTTCGCGGCATCACCAAGCGATTTGGCGATCTCGTCGCCAACGACGCGGTCGACCTGAAGATCCGGGGTGGCGAGATTCTCGGCCTGCTCGGCGAGAACGGCGCCGGCAAGACCACGTTGATGAACATCCTCAGCGGCCTGTATCGGGCCGACGACGGCGAGATTCTCGTCGACGGCAAGCCGGTCCATGTCAAAGGCCCGAAGGATGCGATCACTACCGGCGTCGGCATGGTGCACCAGCATTTCATGCTGGTGCCTGTGTTCACGGTCGCCGAGAACGTGGTCCTCGGCGTCGAGCCCACCGGCCGCCTTGACCGGCTCGACATCAAGGCGGCGCGCGAGCAGGTGCGCGCGATCAGCGCGGAGCACGGTCTCGAGGTCGATCCCGACGCGCTGATCGAGGAAATACCGGTCGGCATTCAACAGCGGGTCGAGATCATCAAGGTCCTGTTCCGTTCCGCCACCGTGCTCATCTTCGATGAGCCAACCGCGGTGCTGACGCCGCAAGAAGTGACCGAGTTCTTCCAAATCGTGCGATCGTTGCGCGACGCGGGCAAGGCGGTCGTCTTCATCACCCACAAGCTGCACGAGGTGATCGAGGTCGCCGACCGCATCAGCGTGCTTCGCGCCGGCAAGATTGTCGGCGAGAGGGATCCGAAAACGGCGACGGACGCCGAGCTGGCGGAAATGATGGTCGGCCGCCCGGTGCGCTTCGAGGTCGAGAAGAGACCGTTCAGTCCCGGCCGCACGTTGCTCGAGGTGAAGAATATCGCCGTGCTCAACGAACGCGAGGAGGTCGCGGTCAACGGCATCGACGTGACGGTGCGCGAGGGCGAGGTGGTGGGCATCGCCGGCGTGCAAGGCAACGGCCAAACTGAACTGGTCGAGGCGTTGACCGGCCTGAGGCCACTCGCCAGCGGCATGATCTCCTTTCGCGGGCAGGACATTACCAAGGCTTCCGTGCGCGCTCGCCATCGCCTCGGCATGGCCCACATCCCGGAAGACCGGTGGCGATCCGGCATGATCGGCGAGTTCGATATCGCCGAGAACATGGTGCTTGATAACTACTACGACGACCGCTTTTCCAAGGGGATATCGCTGCGCTGGGCGGATGTACACAAGGTGTGCGTGAAGAACGTCATCGACTTCGACGTGCGCACGCCATCGATCTTCAGCCTCGCCGATCACCTGTCCGGCGGCAACCAGCAGAAGATGATCGTGGCGCGCGAGCTTTCCCGCGACGTCAAGCTGGTTGTCGCGGCGCAGCCGACGCGCGGCCTCGACGTCGGCTCGATCGAGTACATCCACAAACGGATTATCGCGGCGCGTGACTCCGGCGTCGGTGTGCTCATCGTGTCGACCGAGCTCGACGAGATCCTGGCGCTGTCGGACCGCATCCTGGTCATGTTCCGTGGCCGGATCGCCGGCGAATACGAAGCCGGAAAGGTGACGATCGGCGAGATCGGGCTGGCCATGGCGGGGGCGGCCGCGTGAGCGACTACATCAGGCAGGAAACGATGTCGGAGGAGGTGCTCCGGCGGGCGGTGGTTTCCCGTTTCGACGTCGGGCAGCTGGTTATCGTCCCAGTGCTGGCGGTAGTGATGGCGCTCGCGATCGGCGGGATCGTCATGTTGGCCACGGGCGTCGATCTGCGATCGATCGGCCAATCGTACGTGGCGCTGTTCACCGGGTCGCTGGGCTCGACCTACGCGATCTCGGAAACGCTGACGGCGGCGGCGCCGCTGATCCTCGCCGGCCTTGGTCTGGCGCTCGGCTTCCGGGCGGGCCTGTTCAACATCGGGGCGGAAGGGCAGATCCTTGTGGGCGGCATGGCCGCCGTGGTCGTCGGCTACTCGTTCGCCGGCTTGCCGAGCTTCTTTCACCTGCCGTTGGCTCTCGTCGCCGGGGCGCTTGCCGGGGCGGCGTGGGCTTCGATCGCCGGCTGGCTGAGGGCGGCAACCGGGGCGCACGAGGTAATCACGACGATCATGCTCAATCTGACCGCCTTCCGGCTGGTCGACTACCTGTTGCGCAATCCGCCGATACAAAGGCCGGGGCGCACCGATCCGATTTCGCGTTCGGTCCTGGAGAGCGCCGAGCTGCCGCGTCTGCTGACCTGGTTTGACCCCACCCTGCGGGTGCACGCCGGCATCATCCTTGTGATTCTGATGGTCGCGTTCGTTTACTGGCTCCTGTTCCGGACAACGGTCGGGTTCGAATTCCGGGCGGCGGGATTGAACCCGGACGCAGCGCGCTACGCTGGCATGCGCTCCAGCCTGATCATCGTCGTGGTGATGGCGCTTGCCGGCGCGCTGGCGGGATTGGCCGGCGCCAATCAGGTGCTGGGGGTGCTCGGACGCGGGTCACCGGGTTTCTCGGGTGGGGTCGGGTTCGACGCCATCGCGCTTGCCCTGCTTGGACGCTCGCATCCGGTGGGAGTCCTGCTGGCGGGGCTGTTGTTCGGCGCACTGCAGGCTGGCGGCAGAGAGATGCAGGTCAGCGCGGGCGTGAGCCTCGATCTGATCGGGGTCATCCAGGCGCTGATCATCATCTTCATCGCGGCGCCTATGCTGGTGCGCGCCGTGATTCCGTGGCTATTCCCGAAACAGGCGGCGCGATAGGCTTGGCATGACTGCATCCGACACGGCGGTCACGGGAGCAAAGGCGCTGGAACAGAGCCGGCGCCGGCAGACGCTGGTTACCGGCTGGCTCCTGCTCATCCTCGCCGTCTTCGTTGCCGCGGTGTTCGGGTGGCAGGTCGAGGGCGACGCCGCGTTTCGGCTGACGCTGCCGACCAATGTCATCGCGGTGCCGAACCTGGTGGTTCCGGCCGCACCTTACGCCTACGTCGTCGCCGCGCTGCTCGCGTTCTTCGGCGTCCGCCAGTTTCTGCCTGGAGCCGCCCGCTGGTCGGGCCTGTTCCTCGGCATCGGCCTGCTCTTGCTCGTCACCGCCTTTCTTACGTGGGCAACAGCGGGCAAGTCGGTCTCGCTGGTCGGCATGCTGCAGGCAACGATGGTGCGGGCCGTGCCGATCGCGCTCGGAGGGCTCGCCGGCGTCCTCTGCGAGCGAGTAGCGGTGATCAATATCGGCATCGAGGGCATGCTGCTCGCCGGGGCATTCACCGGCGCGGTGGCCGGATCGCTGATCGGCGGGATCGGCGGCACTGTTGCGGCGGTCATGGTGGGCGGACTGGTCGGCCTACTGCTGGCCGCGCTGGTGGTTACCTACCGGGTCGATCAGATCATCGCCGGAGTCGCCATCAACCTACTCGTGCTCGGGCTGACATCATACGTCAGCACCCAAGTCCTGACCGAGCATCGCTTGCTTAACAACGCGCCGGTGTTCCGCGCGATCAAGATCCCATTGCTCGGCGACTTGCCGGTGATCGGGCCGGTTTTGTTCGAGCAGAACATCTTCGTCTACGGCGCGTGGATACTGGTGGCGATCGCGACCTACTACCTGTTCCATACGCGCAGCGGACTGAGGGCGCGCGCCGTCGGCGAACACCCGGAGGCCGCCGACACACTCGGCATCAACGTCTATCGCCTGCGCTACATCAACGTGACGCTCGGCGGCATGGTCGCCGGCTTCGGCGGCGCCTGGTTCACGCTCGGCTCGGTCGGCCGCTTCGACGACAACATGACCGACGGGCGCGGGTTCATTGGCCTGGCCGCGATGATCTTCGGCCGCTGGCACCCGGTGGGAGCGCTGATGGCGGCGCTGGTCTTCGGGTTCGCCGACTCGCTGCAGCAGAAGCTCGCCATCCTGCAGACGCCGATCCCTTCGGAGTTTCTGGCGATGGCGCCCTATATCGCCACCATCGTGCTGGTCGCCGGCCTGATCGGGCGCGCCC
>CAYTXI010000132.1:0-6037 GCA_964441935.1 uncultured Bauldia sp. | reverse complement strand
CACCACCCAGGTCGATTTCAACCTGCCGGAGCGCTTTGGCGCGTTCTACGTCGACGCCGACGGCGAGAAGAAGCAGCCGGTGATGATCCACCGCGCCATCTGCGGCTCCATGGAGCGCTTCCTCGGCATCCTGATCGAGAACCACGCCGGTCACTTCCCGCTGTGGCTGGCGCCGGTGCAGGTCGTCGTCGCGACCATTACCTCGGACGCCGACGACTACGCGCGGCGCGTCCACGACGACCTCACCAAGGCGGGTCTCCGAGCCGAGATCGACCTCAGGAACGAGAAGATCAACTACAAGGTGCGCGAGCACTCGCTCGCCAAGGTCCCGGTCATCCTGGTCACCGGCAGGCGCGAGGACGAGCAGGGCACCGTCAACGTCCGCCGGCTTGGCGAGAAGGAGCAGATGTCAATGCCGCTCGGGGTGGCGGTGGCTACGCTCAGGGCCGAGGCGGTGCCGCCCGACGTCATGCGCGAGCACGGCGCCGAGGCGCCGTGAAGGATTTGCGGATCCAACGTTGGAGGCCAAAGATCAGAGATCTGGGCGATACCTGATGTCTGATCTCCGGTCTCGGAATCCCGGCTACCTGAGCAGCACCTCGACGTCGCGGTGGACGCCGGCCTCGACCGTGAAGTCGCTCTCGTAGACGGCGTCGTTATGCCTGGCGATGGCCTTGTAGTCGCCAGCCGAGAGCACCACCGAGGGGAAGGCGCCAACGCTCTCCACGACACTCTCGCCGGCGGGCGTGATCACCGACCATGCGGTGTCCGCAAGCGCTTCGCCGCCATGAGCCTCGACCAGCTTGAGGGTCAGGCGCGCTGCCTTCTGGTACATGGTTGCCTCGGTCAGCTTGCCGGCATCGACGCGCAGGTCGGCGCGGACGATAGCGTTGGCGTCGCCGTAACGGCAAACCACGTGATAGACGCCGGCGGGAAGGCCAAGGACGCGGCCGGGCGGCACGCCCGACATGATGAGCACACGTTCGTCGGAACCGCTTTCGTCGGGCGCGTAAATATCGAAGGAGACGTCCTCGGCGGTGAGCGGATCGTCGTCACCGTTGACGGCGAGCAAGCGCATGCCGCCGGCGTTGAGGACGACCACTTCGCCGCCGGTCGGGTCGGAAACCTCCACCCGGCGTGTCGCGCCGGCGTGGCCGTAGGCGGCGTGGACGAAATACACCCCCGGGTCGAGACGAATGTGAATAACGCCGCCCGTTGCCTCACCGAGCAACGGCAACGTGCCGTCTGAGCCTGGCGTGTCGCCGAAGATCCGCCACCTGATGCCGCTGCCGAGCGGCGGTCCGTCGGCCGACAGCCGCGACTCGAGAGTGAAGGAGCCCGACCTCACATCCGCCGGCGGACCGACATCGACCTCGTTGGCCCCCGGCGCGTCCAGATCGAGCGGCGCGTCGGTGCCGAACTCGAGGTCCAACGGCGCGTCACCGGCATCGAGCATGTCGAGGTCTGCGGGGCCGCCTTCGTCGACGCCAAGACTGAACGACTCGGCGTTGCCAAGGTCGGTCTCTGCGAACGGTGAGTTGGCGCCCTTTATGAACGCGTCGTCGACGGCGCTCGCGCCGGATTCAACCGGCGGAGGCGTGGCCCTCATGGGCGAGGGCCGTGGCAGCGGCACGTCGTCGGCAGCAAGGGCCGCCGTCGGGAACGCCAACATGGCGGTCGTCAACGCAATGGCAAAGGCCACCCTGCCGCCCGGTGCGGCCGAACCCTTCCGGTCCTGTGTCCTCTCCATCGGACGCCTATCGTTCTCTATTGCAATCAAAAATCACCGTTTCCGCGCCGAATTCAAGACCGGCGCCGGTCGTGCGGTGGCGAAGGGTACGGCAAGCGCGATTGCATTGTCGCGGGAATCGGCCAAGTTAGCCGTTTTACCGGGTTCCGAGCAGCCAACTCCCGATGACCGACGCACGCGAGCTTCTGAGGCGACGGAGATCTGTCGCTGCATCGTTTCTGGGACCGCCGGCGCCCAGCGCGGCCGAGCTCGAGGAGATGCTGACTATCGCGGCGCGGGTGCCCGACCATGGTAAGCTCACGCCATGGCGCTTCATCGTCTTTGGCGGCGAGGCCGGGCGGCGGGCGGGCGAGACGCTCGCCGCCCGATTCGTCGCGCTTGAGCCCGACGCTGACGAAAAGCGCATCGAGGAGGAACGGAATCGTCTCGCCCGGGCGCCATTGGTGGTGGCGGTGGTGAGCACGGCGGCGCCGCATCCCAAGATCCCGGAATGGGAGCAGCTCCTTTCCGCCGGCAATGCAGCGATGAGCTTGGTCCTGGCGGCCCACGCGTATGGCTACGCTGCTCAGTGGACGACCGGATGGATGGCCTACGACGTCGAAGCCGGGCGACTCTTGGGACTCGGCGAGGGCGAACGCATCGTTGCCTTCGTTCACATCGGCACTGCGACAGCGCCGCCGCCAGAGAGGCCACGCCCGGCACTCCGGGACATCGTCACTTATTGGGCGCCGCCCCGGCGAAGATCCGGTTGATGACCGCGACCTCGTCCGGGTCGTTGGCGAACTTGCCGGTGAAACCGTCGGCGCGTGCCCGGTGCGCGTCCGGTTCAAGCCCGGTTCGGCCGTCGGGGCAGGCCGTGTCGATGGCAGCGACTCCGGCAGCGGCGGCGCCGGCGACGGTCAGGGTCCGGGCGAGTCGCGCCGCGTCGCGATCGGTGTCGGCTGTGCCCCCGAAACCTTCGGCCAAGTCTTTGGCATTCCACCCGATTCCGACGAGGCGCGGGCCGGCGTCGCGATACGTGCCGAGGCCGAACAGGCCGGCCGGCGCGTCGGCTGCCATGGCGATGACGGCGATGGCCCCGTCGTCGATTCCAGCCAGTGCTTCGCGCGGGCGCAGCATCGCCGAAAGCCGCAAAATATCGGCGCCGCCAGTCGATCTTGGCAGGACGATGCCGTACGGACGGGCGGGCACGATTGCGTCCAGGTCGTCGTCGGCGTGCCCAGACGACAGTGGGCCAATCCGGACGAAGAGGCGGGCAGTGTCCCGGCGGGCCGCCACGAAACCCGCAGCCTGTCGGCGGAGCGCAGCCCGTGCGACCGAGACCTGCGACTCGGGCATATTGACGACGATAGCGTCGGCGCCGGCTGCCAACGCTCGGTCGAGCCCCGCGTCGTTTTCGGCGGTCACCAGGAGGAGCGAGCGCATCGTTTGAGGATTAGCGTCCGCCACAGCCGGCGACAATGGCCCGCCGACAGGGCCACGCGTATCACGATGGTGAACGAAACGTTAACCGCTTCGCTGCCAGGATTGGCCGAAGATAGTTGAGGGGGCTGCAGCCGGTGCTCGTCCGCCAATTCCTACAATGGGTCGAGACCGCGCCTCCCGGCCGGCGGAGCGAGGCGGCCTACGCGCTCGGCCGCGCCTACCTGTCGGATCGAGACGAGGACGTGAGAAGCGGCATGGAGGCGGCGATCACGGTCCTCATCGACGACGGCTTGCCAGACGTCCGGTTTGCCATTGCTGATGCGCTCGGAGCGAGCCCCGAGGCGCCGCGCCACGTGATCACTACGCTCGCCGCTGACCAGCCGCATATCGCGGCCGTGGTGCTCGCGCGTTCGCCGATCCTGGTCGATTCCGAGCTCGTCGACATCGCCGCGGCGGCGTCGGAGCCTCTGCAGGTTGCCATCGCGATGCGACCGGTGGTCTCGTCCGCAGTGTCGGCGGCCATCGCCGAGGTTGGCGAACGCAGCGTCTGCATGACCCTGCTCAAGAACGCCGGCGCTGCAATCGCGCGTATCAGCTTCAAGCGGATCGCGGAACGGTTCGGCGACGATCCGGACATCCGCGAAGCGCTATTCGCGCGGGGCAATCTCTCGGCGGAGGTCCACCAGATGCTCGTCCGGCAAGTCGGCGACCTCCTTGGCGACATGGCCCTGATCAAGTCGTGGGTGCCCGAAGCGCGCGCCAGGACGATGACGCGTGAGGCGTGCGATCGGGCGACGGTTGCCATCGCTGCGGAGACTGAGACGGACGAACTGCCGGCCTTGGTTGAGCACTTGCGGGTCACCGGACAACTGACCACGGCGCTGTTGCTCAGGGCCGTGTGTGCCGGCAACGTCGACTTCTTCGAGGCGGCGCTGGCTGTCCTCGCCCAGGTGCCGGAACAGCGGGTGTCGAGTTTGGTGCGGGCGGGCCGCGCGTCGGTACTCAGGGCCGTCTACGAGAAGGCCGGTTTGCCGCGTGCGGCGTTCGGCGGATTTGCCGCGGCGCTCGATACGTGGCGGTCGATGGCCGAACAGGGCGAGGTTCGCCCGGAGGATCGGTATCGGTTTACCCGCCAGGTCGTTGACGCGGTTCTCGCCCGCTACGCCGACATCACCGACGGCGAGGCCAACGAACTTGCCGCAATGCTCCGCCGCTTCGCCGCCGATCAGGCGCGCGACGCCGCACGCGAGATCGCCCGTCAGCCGTCGGCGGCGTAGGCAGCGCTCGCCCTCAGTAGCGGAACTGCTCGGTGAGGATGCGCTCGTCCCAGGAGTGATCGGCGTCGAACAGGATCAGGCACTCAGCCTGCTTGTCCTCGACGACCGCCACCTCGACCACCGATTTGAACTCGACGTTGTCGGCGACCACGTTGACCGGGCGTTTGTCGGTCTCGAGCGCGGTGAGCGTCACGGCTACGTGATCGGGGAGCAGCGCGCCGCGCCACGTGCGCGGTCGAAAGGCGCTGATCGGCGTCAGCGCCAAAAGGGGCGCGTAGATCGGCAGGATCGGTCCATGGGCGGAGAGATTGTACGCCGTGCTGCCGGCGGGGGTCGCCACGAGGATGCCGTCGCAAATCAACTCGTCGAGGCGGACGTGGCCATCGATGGCGATTCTGAGCTTGGCCGCCTGATAGGACTGGCGGAGCAGAGAGACCTCGTTGATGGCAAAGGCGCGGTGGCGTTCGCCGGCGGAGTCGGTGGCGTTCATCGCGAGGGGATGGATGACGGTCTTGACGGCCGCGGCCAGACGTTTCGGGAGATCGTCGTAGCTGAACTCGTTCATCAAGAAACCGACCGAGCCGCAATTCATGCCGTAGATCGGCTTGCCCGTGTCCATGAAGGTGTGCAGGGTTTGCAGCATGAAGCCGTCGCCGCCGAGCGCGACGATGACTTCGGCCGCCTCGGGAGAGGCGTCGCCGTAGCGGGCGCTCAGCCGCATCCGGGCGCTCTGCGCCTCCTCGATTCCACTGGCGATGAAGGCAATCGTCTCCACGTCCCCGCGCCCAGGCATGTTGGTCCCGTCCCTGCAGTCAGGAGAGCGGCAAGCCCGTAGCACGGGGACTCGGGCCCGTACAACGTGTGCGCCATAGTTGCGGTCGGGCGCGACCGGCGCTAGTGGTCTCGCCGCAGCCGATCTTGAGATGGACCCGTATAATGCCTGCCGACCCGGCGCGTTTCGTTCTGACGCTATCGTGCGGCGACCGGCGCGGCATCGTCGCGGCGGTGGCCAACTGCATCGCCTCGCAGGACTGCAACATCGTCGAGAGCGCTCAATACGGCGATCCAGAGGCCGAGCGCTTTTTCATGCGAGTCTCGTTCGCTGCGCCGCCGACGGTGACTGCGGAAAGCTTCAGCAAGGGCTTCCATCCGGTGGCGACTGCCTTCGACTTCGACTGGACGGTCCACGACGTCAACGACAAACCGCGGGCGCTGGTGCTGGTCTCCAACTTCGGCCACTGTCTCAACGACTTGCTCTACCGCTACTCGATCGGACACCTGCCGATGGAGCTGGTCGCGGTGGCGTCCAACCACGAGACCATGCGCCGGAGGGTCGAGGCAGAAGGCGTGCGCTACGTGTACCTGCCGGTGACACCCGAGACAAAGCAACAACAGGAGGCCGACCTCGCGGCGATGATCGCAACGGAACGAATCGAGCTGGTCGTGTTGGCGCGCTACATGCAGATCCTGTCGGGAAACCTTGCCGCGCGGCTCGCCGGCCGAGCCATCAACATCCACCATTCCTTCCTACCGAGCTTCGTCGGCGCGCGGCCCTACCATCAGGCGCACGAACGCGGTGTCAAGC
>CAYTXI010000131.1:0-6225 GCA_964441935.1 uncultured Bauldia sp. | reverse complement strand
ACCTGGTTGGAGAAGCTCGCCGACATCACGAAGGAGGGATGCCCGGTGGCGTTGCCGAGGTTGAGCAGGCGACCCTCGGACAAAAGGATCAGTCGCTTGCCGTCGGGAAACTCGATCATGTCGACCTGCGGCTTGACGTTGGTCCACCTGAAGTTCTTGAGGTGGGCGACCTGTATCTCGTTGTCAAAGTGGCCGATGTTGCCGAGAATCGCCATGTCCTTCATAGCGCGCATGTGATCGACGGTGACGACGTCCTTGTTGCCGGTAGCGGTGATGACGATGTCGGCGTGGGGCGCGACCGTATCCAGCGTGGTGACGGCGTAGCCGTCCATCGCCGCCTGCAGAGCGCAGATCGGATCGACCTCGGTGACGACGACGCGAGCGCCGGCGCCGCGTAGGCTCGCTGCCGATCCTTTGCCGACGTCGCCGTAGCCGCAGACGACGGCGACCTTACCGGCCAGCATAACGTCGGTGCCGCGGCGGATGCCGTCCACCAAGCTTTCCTTGACGCCGTACTTGTTGTCGAACTTAGACTTGGTGACACTGTCGTTGACGTTGATCGCCGGGAACGGCAGGCGACCCTTCTCCATCAACTGGTAGAGGCGGTTGACGCCAGTGGTGGTCTCCTCGGTCACGCCACGAATGGCGTGGCGCTGCTTGACGAACCAGCCGGGACTGGCGGCCATGCGCTTCTTGATCTGCGCGAAAAGGGCCTCTTCCTCTTGGGAGCTCGGTTTGGACAGAACGTCCTCGCCCTCTTCGGCGCGACCACCGAGAAGGATGTACAGGGTCGCGTCGCCGCCGTCGTCGAGGATCATGTTTGACGGCTGGCCGTCCGGCCACTGGAAGATCGAGTCAGTGTAGGTCCAGTAATCCTCCAGCGACTCGCCCTTGACGGCGAAGACCGGAACTCCGGTAGCGGCGATCGCGGCGGCAGCGTGGTCTTGGGTCGAGAAAATGTTGCATGAGGCCCAGCGAACCTCGGCCCCGAGCACCTTGAGCGTCTCGATCAGAACCGCGGTCTGGATGGTCATGTGGAGCGAACCCGAAATGCGGGCGTCGGCGAGCGGTTTGGCGGCGCCAAACTCAGCCCGGCAGGCCATCAGTCCCGGCATTTCCGTCTCGGCAATAACGATCTCCTTGCGGCCGAAATCGGCAAGCCCGATGTCCGCGACAACACAGTCTTTGGTTTGCGCCATTCTCTCGCGACCTCCCCAGAGATGTCCCTTCAGGGCACGGCATTGCGGTGCGAGGGCGTTATAACCACCCACAGCAAAAGAGGCAATAATGATATAAAGATTTGTTTATGCTGTCTGAACTAATAGACCTAGGTTTGCTTACTCATCCTCGCCGAAGAGTGACGCAACTAGGTCAACCAAGGCGGTGAGCACGGCTTCCGCCTCCGGCCCTTCAGCGGTGACACGGATGACCGAGCCGGGCATGGCGGCCAGCATCATCAGGCCCATGATCGAGGTGCCGTCGACGCCAGTGTCGTCCTTGGACACGATCACGGTGGCGTCGAAGCGCTCGACGCACTGCACGAAGCGCGCGGCGGCTCGGGCATGCAGTCCCCGCTTGTTGGCGATGACGAGATCGCGGTATAGCGGCTCGCTGGGACTGCCTGCGGGCATCACTTGCCGTTCAGCACCTGGCTCGCAACATTGATGTATTTGCGGCCGGCAACCTGGGCGTCGGTGATGACACCGGCGAGCGTGCCGTCGCCGCGAATGCTGGCGAGCTTGATCAGCATCGGCAGGTTGACACCGGCAACCACCTCGACCTTGCCGGGTTCCATCACCGAAATGGCTAGATTGGACGGCGTGCCGCCGAACATGTCCGTAAGAAGAACGACGCCAGAACCGTCGTTGACCTTGCCGATAGCCTCGAGGATGTCCTGGCGGCGGCGCTCGACATCGTCGTCCGGGCCGATCGAGACGGTTTCGATCTGAGTCTGGGCACCGACAACGTGCTCGAGCGCGGCGCGAAACTCAAGAGCGAGCTTGCCGTGGGTGACGAGGACGAGTCCGATCATGCGCCCAATTTCCCCGGCTTGATTCTCAGACACCGACAATCAGCCACCGGCGGAGCGGCGCATCTTGACGCATCGATTGAGCAACGCAAGAGGCTAGCGCCGCCTCAACAATTCCCAAATCCCTGGGCGCTCGTTTCTCTTTCAGGCGATCGAGCACGTGCGGCATTGACGCGCAGGCCGGCGTCGCCCGCGCCCACGGGAACCAGCACACGCGGGAGAACGACGCCGGCGATCGCGGTGCGTTTGTCGTCGCCGCTCAGCGGCATGCGCGGGCACGCCTCGGCGGGCGCCAGATCAACCACTAGATCGACGACGACCGGCGACACCCACGGCTGTCGGACGATTCCCTGACCGCGGACTTCTATGAGACCCGCGATCTCCTCCGGAACCGAGGCGAGCAGGCGACCGCCGGCAGCGCTGAGCGTGACGCGGTCGTCGGCGACAAGCGCCGCGGTCGGATCGCCAGCGATGAGGGACAAGACCAGCGACGACTTGCCGCTGCCGGGGGCACCACGGACGAGGATGCCGCTGTCGCCGATGAGAACGACGCTGGCGTGGACGGTCTCCGCGGCGTTCATGCCGCCGGCAGACGGACGGTGAAGCGGGCGCCGAGGACGGTCGGCGGAGTATCGCGATCCGTGGCCGGTCCGGTGCGGTTTTCCGCCCAGATGCGGCCGTGGTGCGCTTCCACAATCTGCTTCGAGATCGACAAGCCGAGGCCGGAGTTCTGGCCGAAGGAATCACTGTCCTCGCGATCGGTGTAGAAACGCTCGAAGATGCGCTCGAATTGGTCGGGGCGGATGCCGGGTCCGTCGTCCTCGACGATGACCTCGACGTCTCCTTCACGGGCGCGCGCAATGACCCGCACCGTGCCATCGGGCCGGCAAAACGAGCGGGCGTTGTCGATCAGATTGTTGAACACCTGCCCAAGTCGGCTGTCATGGCCGTAGACCAAGTAGCTGTCCGGGTCGGCGGCGGCGCACTCGAGGTGGATCTCCGGGCCGTCGGTGGGACCGGTCTCACGGACGACGGCGATAACGGTGGTCAGCAGTTTGCGGACATCGACGCGCTCAGTATCCTGGCGCGACAGCTCGGCGTCGAGGCGAGAGGCGTCGGAAATGTCACTGATCAGGCGGTCGAGCCGGCGAATGTCGTGTTTTATGATGCCGGCGAGGCGCGCCTGGGCGTCTGGAGTCTTGGCGAGCGGCAGCGTTTCGACAGCACTCCTCAGCGAAGTCAGGGGGTTCTTGATCTCGTGGGCGACGTCGGCGGCGAAGCTCTCGATGGCGTCGATGCGATCGTAAAGCGCGCCGGTCATCTCGCGCAGCGCCTGGCTGAGATTGCCGATCTCGTCCCGGCGATGGCTGAAGTCCGGAATCTGCGGTCGCGATGTCACGCGGTGACGGACGCGATTGGCGGCATCGGCGAGGCGGCGGAGCGGAGCGGCGATGGTCCCGGACAACAGGATCGACAAAAGCACCGTGACACCGGCGGCGACGAGGAACACGCGGATTATCGCCCAGCGCTCGGCATGTACGATGGCGTCAATGTCGCCGCCCTGCGTGGACAGAAGCAGCGCGCCGTGGACGGAACGATAACGCTGAATGGGCACGGCGACCGAGACGATCAGTTCGCCTTGATCGTTGACGCGCACGATCTGGTTGGCGGTGCCGTTGAGCGCGGAGCGGACCTCCTCGTAGCCGCGGCCGTTGGCGCCGCCAAGCTCCGTGTAGGTCGGCAGATCGCGACTCGATAGCCAGGCGTTGAATTGCCGCCAGGCGGTCCGCCACCAGGGCGGGGATTCGCCCTGCGGCGGCGGCAGGTCGAAGCGCAGGATCTGGCCGCGCGAATACAAATGGCGCGAATCAACGATAAGGGTGCCGTCGCGGTCGTAGATACGGGCGCGGGTCCTCGTCGGCGTGACCAGCCGGCGCAGGATCGGTGCCACCTTCTCGGGATTGATGGCGAAGTCCACAGGCTCGTAGAGCTGGTCGAACGGCGACACGCTCTGACCGGCCTGGAGGTCGAGCAAGCGTTCGGGGTCGATGGTAATGGTGTCGGCGTCGTCGACGGTCGCCGAGGCGGCGATGGCGCCGGCGATGATCTCACCCTGGGTTAACAGGCTGGAGACGCGCGCATCAATCAAACCGGCGCGGAACTGGTTGAGGAACAGAATGCCGGAGACCAGAACGATCAGCGCGGCGAGGTTGAGAACGATGATGCGGCGGGTGAGACTCGTGAAGGCGTGAAGCGACGCAAACCGCGACACCGCCGCAAGCAGCCGGTGCAGCGCACCGCTGCGCGAGGAGGACACCTCCACCTCCGCCAGTTGCCGTTCCTCGAAACCTGCCGTCATAACGGCCCCCAAACACCTGGCCCGGGCGGTCAGATCTCCTTGAAGCGATAGCCGACGCCATAGAGCGTCTCGATCATGTCGAAGTCGCTATCGACCGCCTTGAACTTCTTGCGCAGACGTTTGATATGGCTGTCGATGGTGCGGTCGTCGACGTAGACCTGATCGTCATAGGCGGCGTCCATCAGAGCGTTGCGGCTCTTGACCACCCCGGGGCGATGGGCCAACGCGTAGAGAATCAAAAACTCGGTGACGGTTAGGGTCACCGGGAGGCCCTTCCATGTGCAGGTGTGACGCTCCTGGTCCATGGACAAGGGGCCCCGATCGAGGACGCGGGTCGGCTCGTCGGTCTTCTTGTCACCGGCCTCGCGGGTCTGGAAACGACGCAGCACCGCCTTCACCCGCTCGACCAGCAGGCGCTGGGAAAACGGCTTCTTGATGAAGTCGTCGGCGCCCATCTTGAGGCCGAACAACTCGTCGATCTCTTCGTCCTTGGAGGTCAGGAAGATGACCGGCAAGTCGGTCTTCTGGCGCAGGCGGCGAAGGAGCTCCATGCCGTCCATGCGCGGCATCTTGATGTCGAGGATGGCGAGGTCCGGCATGCCGGTCTGGAAGCCGTCGAGGGCCGAGGCGCCATCGGTGTATGTCTGGACCCGATAGCCCTCCGATTCTAGCGCGATGGAAACCGACGCGAGGATGTTGCGATCGTCGTCGACCAAGGCGATGGTCGGCATCGGAACGTCTCTCCAGTCAAACCGTGCAGCGCTCGTGACAGCCATTGGAACACCCTCTCGCCGCCACGATTGCGCGAAAATGCGGCGGGACCATATCGGATTCCACCCGTGAGCGCCAATTGTGGCAATGACGCGGTGTGGTCCGAAAACCGGGGCTTTGTTGGACGTTCACGTCGTGCAGGTGTCCCAAGCCGGAGGTCCATCCTGACATGAGGCAAACCTCGTTGTCGTCAAGCCGGGTCGCACGCCGGGTCCTGAGGCTGGCGGCAAGCGGGGCGCTCGCGACCCTCAACGCAAAGGGCGGCCCGTTCGCGTCGCTGGTGACGGTGGCGACAACGCCGGCCGGAGCGCCAATCCTGCTCTTGTCGCGGCTAGCGGTCCACACGCAAAACCTCGCGCGCGAGGCGCGGGCGTCCCTGCTCCTCACTGGCGCGATCGGCGAGAACGGCGACTCGCTGGCGGCGGCGCGGCTGACGCTCGTCGGGCGGATAAACGGGCCGCACGACGACCCCGTCCTCAGGCAGCGGTTCCTGGCGCGCCATGCTGAGGCGGCTAGCTACGCCGGCTTCACCGATTTCGGCTTCAATCTATTCGACGTCGAGGGCGGGCATCTGGTAGCCGGATTCGGACGAATCGCCGAGCTGACGCCTGACGACATTCTGACCGACGTCAGCGACGCCGCCGAGCTGATCGCGGGCGAGCCGAGCGCCATCGACCACATGAACGCGGAGCATGCCGAGGCGCTGCGCCTCTACGCGACCCGGAGCCTTGGCCTCGCCGACGGCGACTGGCGCATGACCGGCGCCGATCCTGACGGCATCGACCTCAGAGCCGGTGCGATGCGGGGGCGGCTCGAGTTCGGCGAACGGGTTACGAGCGCCGCCGGGCTCAGACAGACGCTCGCCGACCTGGCGCAGACAGCGCGCGGCCGGTGACGCGGGGCCCGGACGCGCTTTCGGACCGGCGGAGCGCAACCACCCCCACGCGGCGTGCGGACGAACCTACCCCGCGGCCTGCTCGCGCTCGGCCTTGGCTTGGCGCTCGACCTTCTCCTGCTTGATCTCCTCGCCGGTCTCCTGATCGACGATCTTCATCGACAGACGGAC
>CAYTXI010000130.1:0-6242 GCA_964441935.1 uncultured Bauldia sp. | reverse complement strand
TCATCTCGCGCGACTCCTCCATCGACCCGGTCGGCGCCTGCGTCGGCATGCGCGGCAGCCGCGTTCAGGCAGTGGTCAACGAGCTTCAGGGCGAGAAGATCGACATCATCCCGTGGTCGCAGGACGCCGCCACTTTCATCGTCAACGCCCTGCAGCCCGCTGAGGTTGCCAAGGTCGTCCTCGACGAGGATGCCGAGCGCATCGAGGTCGTCGTGCCTGACGAGCAGCTGTCGCTGGCCATCGGTCGCCGCGGCCAGAACGTCCGCTTGGCTTCCCAGCTCACCGGCTGGGACATCGACATCCTCACCGAGCAGGAGGAATCCGAGCGGCGCCAGAGGGAGTTCCAGGATCGCTCGACCCTGTTCATCAGCGCCCTCGACGTCGACGAGGTCGTCGGTCAATTGCTCGCTTCGGAGGGCTTCAGCTCGATCGAGGAGATCGCCTTCGTCGAGCTCGAAGAACTCGCTTCGATCGAGGGCTTCGACGAGGAGACCGCCACCGAGTTGCAGCGCCGCGCTCGCGAATATCTCGAGCAGCTCGAGGCCGAGCAGGATGAGGAGCGCAAGCGGCTCGGCGTCGATGACGCGTTGAAGGAGGTCCCCGGCATCACCACCGCCATGCTGGTCGCCCTTGGCAAGGCCGAGCTCCGCACGCTTGAGGATTTCGCCGGCTCCGTTCCCGACGAGCTCGTCGGTTGGGTTGAGCGCAGGGAGGGCGAGGTGACTCGCCACCCCGGCGCGCTCGATGCTTTCGATCTGTCGCGCGCCGATGCCGAGACGATGATCATGGCCGCCCGCATCAAGGCCGGCTGGATTACCGAGGAAGATCTCAACCCGCCGCCGGCCGAGGAAGAAGCCGCGGAGGACACAGCGGCGACGCCGGCCGAGTTGTGAGGAACGCCGACCGTGTTGCGTTCGAACAAACCGCGCCAACGCACCTGCATCGTCACCCGACAGTCGCTGCCGGTCGATGCCCTAATCCGGTTCGTCGTCGGGCCGGACGGCGCCGTCGTCCCTGATCTGCGTTGTCGCTTGCCGGGCCGCGGCGTCTGGGTGACCGCGTTGGCCGATCACGTGCTTGCGGCCGAGAAGAAGCGCCTGTTCGCTCGCGCCTTCCATAGGCCGGTGACAGTCGAGCTCGGTCTTGCCCACCGCGTTGACTGGCTCATCGCCTCCGCTGCCGTTGCGGCCCTATCTCTTGCCCGCAAAGCGGGTAGTCTCGTGGGTGGCTTCGCCAAGGTCGAGTCGGCGCTCGTCCAGGAGCCCGTCATCGGGCTAATCCACGCTCGAGAGGCTGCCGACGACGGTGTCGCCCGGCTGGCCCGGGCCGCCCGCCGTCGCTTTGGCGACAGCCAGCCCCCGGTCATCCGCTGCTTCGGCGCAGAGCAATTGGATTTGGCATTCGGCCGGACAAATGTGATACATGCAGCACTGCTTGAGGGACCGGCGAGCGACAATGCGCTGGCGCGGGTACGCGCGCTTGTCGACTATCGCGGCGACGGCGTCGCATTGGCGAGCGCCGGCCGCCGCAACACCAACGCCCTGAACGAACTGAGTGAAGCGTCCGCGGGACCATAGGAACGTATGAACGAGACTAAGAACACCGGTGACAAGACGATCAGCGTAGCGACCAAGCCGCGCTTGTCGCTAAAGCGCGGCGGCGGCGTCGAGCGCGACACCGTCCGCCAGAGCTTCTCGCACGGCCGTACCAATACCGTCCAGGTCGAGCGCAAGAAGCGCCGCGTTGTCTTGCCCGGTGAGCAAAGGCCCGAACCGGCCGAGGCCGCACCAATCGTCTCGCGCGCGGCGCCAGCGCCCGCCGAGGTCGACACGCGTGCGCCCTCGGCGGATGAGTCACGTGCTGCCGCCCGTGCCGGCCTTGTTCTGCGTGAGCTTTCCGACGACGAGCGCGACGCCCGTGCCCGCGCCCTCGCCGACGCGAAAGTCCACGAGGCCGAGGAGCGCCGCCAGGCCGAGGATGCCGCCACCCGTCGTGCATTGGAGGCCGACCGCCTCGCCCGCGAGCATGAGGAAGCCGAGCGCCGGCAGGCCGAAGAGGAAGCCCGCCGCAAGGCTGAGGAGACGGCCCGCGAGCGCGCCGAAGAGGCCGCGCGGCGTCGCTTCGGCGAGGAGGAGCGCAAGACGGCAGCTGGCGCCGCGGCACGTCCCGGCGACCTGAAGGCGCTCAAGGAAACTGAGGAAGACGAACGGCGCCCTGGCGCCCTGCGCGGTCGCGTCAAGACCCCGCGTGCGGCCGAACCGAAGCCGGTCAAGCGCGTCGACGAGCGCCGCCGCGGCAAGCTGACCCTCGCCAACGCCCTCGACGACACCGAGCGCGCCCGTTCGCTCGCCTCGATCCGCCGCCGCCGCGAGCGGGAACGCGCCCGCGCCCACGATGCCGGTCCGCGCGAGAAGATCATGCGCGAGGTGGTGATCCCCGAGACCATCACCGTCCAGGAACTCGCCAGTCGCATGACTGAGCGCGCGGTCGAGGTGATCAAGTTCATGATGAAGCAGGGCCAGATGGTAAAGGCCGCCGATGTCATCGACAGCGACACGGCCCAGCTCATCGCCGAGGAACTAGGCCACACCGTTCGCCGCGTCTCCGAGGCCGACGTCGAGGAGGGCCTGTACGCCAGCCCTGACGCGCCGGAGGACCTGGTATCGCGCCCGCCGGTAGTCACCGTCATGGGCCACGTCGATCATGGCAAGACGTCGCTGCTCGATGCTATCCGCAAGACCAGCGTCGTATCCGGCGAGGCCGGCGGTATCACCCAGCATATCGGCGCCTATCAGGTCGAGCGCAACGGCCAGAAAATATCCTTCATCGACACCCCGGGCCACGCGGCGTTCACCGCCATGCGCGCCCGCGGTGCCAGCGTCACCGACATCGTCATCCTGGTCGTCGCCGCCGATGACAGCGTCATGCCGCAGACCATCGAGGCGATCAATCACGCCAAAGCGGCCGGTGTCCCGATAATCGTCGCCATCAACAAGATCGACAAACCCAACACCGATCCCCAGCGCGTGCGCAACGATTTGCTCCAGCGCGAGGTGTTCGTCGAGTCGATGGGCGGCGAGGTGCTCGACGTCGAGGTTTCCGCCGCCAAGGGCACTAATCTCAACAAGCTGCTCGAGACGATCCTGCTGCAGTCTGAGGTGCTCGAGCTCAGGGCCAACCCGAACCGCGCCGCCGAAGGCACCGTGATCGAGGCCAAGCTGGAGCGTGGTCGCGGCGCGGTCGCCACCGCGCTGGTCCAGCAGGGCACCTTGCGCGTCGGCGACCTCCTGGTTGCCGGCTCCGCTTGGGGGCGCGTGCGCGCGCTCATCGACGACCACGGCGAGCAGATCGAGGAGGCCACCCCGTCGACGCCGGTCGAGGTCCTGGGCTTTCAGGATGCCCCGGAGGCCGGCGATCGCTTCGCAGTGGTCGACTCCGAAGCGCGCGCCCGCGAGGTAACCGAGTATCGCGCCCGTCAGAAGCGCGAGAAGTCGATGGCCAAGTCGACCGCCGCCCGTGGTTCTCTCGAACAGATGATGAGCGAGCTTCAGGTTGCCGGCACCAAGGTCTTCCCGCTGGTCATCAAAGGCGACGTCCAAGGCTCGGTCGAGGCGATCACCCAAGCCCTCGACAAGCTCGGCACGGACGAGGTCGCCACTCGCGTCATCCATTCCGGCGTCGGCGGCGTCACCGAGTCTGACGTGACCCTTGCTAGTGCCTCAGATGCCGCCATCATCGGCTTCAACGTGCGCGCCAACAAGGAAGCGCGCGAGGCGGCCGAGCGCGCCGGCACCGAGATCCGTTACTACAACGTCATTTACGACCTCGTCGATGACGTGAAGGCGGCGATGTCCGGTCTGTTGTCGCCCGAGCGCCGCGAAACCATGCTCGGCAACGCCGAGATCCTGGAGATCTTCAACATCTCCAAGGTCGGCAAGGTTGCCGGCTGCCGGGTCACCGATGGCAATGTCGAGCGCGGCGCCAACGTCCGTCTCATCCGTGATAACGTCGTCATCCACGAGGGCAAGTTGTCGACGTTGAAGCGCTTCAAGGACGAGGTGCGCGAGGTTCCTGCCGGTCAGGAGTGCGGCATGGCGTTCGAGCGCTACCAGGACATGCGGGTTGGCGACGTCATCGAGTGCTACCGGGTCGAGGAGATCGCCCGCACGCTTTGAGTGATGTGGGCGCTTTGCGCCGCCCGTGCCTGCGCTCCGCGTGAACCGACATGAAGCGTCAATCCGATCATCACGCGGCCCGCGCCCCCTCGCAGCGCCAGCTGCGCGTAGGCGAATTGGTCCGCCATATCCTCGCCGACGTTCTTCAGCATGGCCACGTTCATGATCCTGCATTGGAGAGCACCGTCGTCACGATTCCGGAGGTGCGCATGTCGCCGGATCTGAAGCTCGCCACCGTTTTCGTCATGCCCCTCGGCGGCAAAGGTGCAGATGCTGTTGTCGCTGCCTTCGAGCGCAACCGCCGGTACCTTCGCGGCGAGATCGCCCACCGCGCCGGCCTCCGCTTCACTCCCGATCTGCGCTTCCGCCTCGATACCTCCTTCGACGAAGGCGATAGGATCGACGCTCTGTTGCGTTCACCCGAGGTCAAGCGCGATCTCGACGGCGAGGAATGCTGAGCGCGATGCCGCATAGGCGAAAGGGCCGCAACGTTTCGGGCTGGCTCTGCCTCGACAAGGCCGTCGGGCAGACTTCGACGGACGCCGTCGCCTCGGTCAAACGCCTGTTCGCGGCCACCCGCGTCGGCCACGCCGGCACGCTCGATCCGCTCGCCACCGGTGCCTTGCCGATTGCTCTCGGCGAGGCCACCAAAACCGTCCCTTTCGTTCAGGAAGCCCGCAAGGTCTACCGTTTCACCGTCCGCTGGGGCCTCGAGACCGACACCGATGACAGCGAGGGTTGGCAGACCGCGACTTCTGACAAGCGCCCTGAACCCGCGACCATCGCCGCGCTGCTGCCCGAGTTCACCGGCGAGATCATGCAGCGGCCACCGGCCTTCTCCGCGGTCAAGATCGCCGGCAGCCGCGCTTACGATCTCGCCCGCGCCGGGGAGGAGGTCGTCATCGACGCGCGCCCGGTCACGATCCATCGCCTCGAACTCATCGACACGCCGGATGCTGACCATGCCGTCCTCGAGGCCGAATGCGGCAAGGGCACCTACGTTCGCGCGCTCGCCCGCGATCTCGGCCGCCTGCTGGGTTGTCTCGGCCACGTCGTCGCGCTCCGCCGCCTCCTCGTCGGCCCGTTCGACGAGGCAACAATGGTCCGGCTGGACACCCTCATTGACGCCCGCGAGGCCGGCGATGCCGGCACGCTCGATCGGTTCCTGAAGCCTATCGGCTTCGCTCTCGCCGACCTTCCCCAGATTGCCTTTGCCGGTGGCGATGTTGGGCGCCTCCGGCGCGGTCAGCCGGTCCTGGTGCGCGGCCGCGACGCGCCGCTTCTCTCCGGCCCGGCACACGCCACCTCGGGAGGCGAGAGCGTTGCTGTCGGTGAGATCGTCGAGGGCAGCTTCCACCCGCGCCGGGTGTTCCTTCCGTGAAAGACCTTTTGGATCAGCGTGTTACGTTTCAAGGTTTTTGCTGGCAATCGCCAGGCCTTTCGGCCATATTGCGCCCGCGAATGCCGTGCGCGCACGGCGCGCGGTTCCCGATCCCGACCGTGCTGGACGACATCCCGGCTCTGGCCGCCCGATCGGCGAGTGATTCTGCCGACCGACCTGAGGAAAACCCGATGTCGATCACGCCCGACCGCAAACAGGCATTGATCAAGGAATACGCCACCGGCGATACGGACACCGGCTCGCCGGAAGTGCAGGTCGCCATCCTGTCCGAGCGGATCGCCAACCTGACCGAGCATTTTAAGAATCACGGCAAGGACAATCACTCCCGCCGTGGTTTGCTCAAGCTGGTGAGCCGCCGCCGCAGTCTGCTTGACTATCTGCAAAAGACGGACGCTGGGCGCTACCGCGCGCTCATCGATCGCCTCGGCCTCAGGCGCTGAGCGTCAAAGAGGTGTTGCCGCGGCGGCATGCGGTCGCCGCGGATGGAAAGAACAGGATCGCAAAGCAGCCATGGCAGGATCGCCAGACGCTTTCTCGCCACACACATGTCGCGGAGAGCTTCTTGCCGTCTTGCCCATGGCTTGTCTTCTGCGTCCATCGAACGTCCAAGTGACGCATGAAAGGACATGCCATGTTCGACATCCAACGTGTCGAGACCGAATGGG
>CAYTXI010000129.1:0-6288 GCA_964441935.1 uncultured Bauldia sp. | reverse complement strand
CGTGGATCGGCTCGCCGATGGCGCGGATCGCCTGGGCGAAGTCGTCGACGGCGTGACGGTCGGGTACGTATCCGGCTTCGAAATGGACCTCGGCGACGCGCCGGTAGTCTCGTTGCACGAAGCCGTAGAGGATCTCGGCCAGGAAGCGGCGTTCGGCCTTGCCGAGCCTGCCCATGATGCCGAAGTCGACGGCGATGATGTCACCGGCCTCATCGACGAAGAAGTTGCCCTGGTGCATGTCGGCGTGGAAGAAGCCATCGCGCAGCGCCTGGCGCAGGAACGTCTGCATCAGACGGCGGGCGAGCGTCGGCAAATCGTGCCGGGCGGCTTTCAGCGCCGCCACGTCCGACAGTCGGATGCCGTCGATCCATTCCAGCGTGAGCACGTCGCGCGCCGTGGTCGCCCATTCGACCCGCGGAACCCGGTATCCCTGATCTCCCGCTGTCTGCTCCGCCATCTCCGAAAGGGCAGCCGCCTCGAGGCGGAGGTCCATCTCGATGGCGACGGTGCGCGCGAGCGTGTCGACGACCGCGACGGGGCGCAGGCGACGCGCCGCTGGATCGATGCGTTCGATCAGCCTGGCACCGGCGTAGAAGGTGTCGAGGTCGCGCTGGAAGCGCCGACGGATGCCGGGCCTCAGCACCTTGACCGCTACCGGTCTTTCTCCGCCTTCCGGTTTGGCGATGGTTGCCTTGTGAACCTGAGCGATGGAAGCGGCGGCGACCGGCGGCGAGAACGACCGGAACAGCTCCTCCACCGGCTTGCCGAGCGCGGTTTCGACCATCGCCCGGGCGTCGATCTCGGGGAACGGGGCAATCTCGTCGCGAAGCGAGCCCAGCGCCTCGGCGGCGATTTCGCCGACGATATCCGGACGGGTTGCCAGAAACTGGCCGAGCTTGACGTAGGATGGACCGAGGTGGTTGAGGGCTGCGGTCAGCCGTTCGGCACGGTCGCGGTCCGAGGCGGAGCGACGCTCGACCAGGTGGGCAAGCCTCAGCGCCGTGGCCGGAAGGGCCGGCAGCGCGTCGGCATCCACAAACGCGACCGCGCCCTCGCGGGCTAGAACGAATCCCGCCCCGGCCAGGCGAGCGAGTGCGGCGATGGTCGCGGCCATGGCCGTGTCAAAGCTTCCAGCCGGAGTGCAACGCCGCGATGCCGCCGGTGAGGTTGCGCCAGGCGACGCGCGCGAAGCCGGCGTCCTCGATCATTGCCCCGAAGCGCGCCTGGTTCGGAAATTTCCGGATCGATTCGACCAGGTAGCGGTAGGGCTCCTCGTCTCCCACCACCCAGCCGCCGAGGATCGGAATCGCGTTGAACGAATAGAGGTCGTAGAGGCGGTCGAGCACCGCAACGTCGACCGCGGAAAACTCCAGGCACAGGAAACGGCCGCCAGGCTTGAGGACGCGGAAGGCTTCGGCAAGCGCCTTGTCGATACGAGTCACGTTGCGGATGCCGAAGGCGACCGTGGCGGCGTCGAAGCGACCGTCGTCGAAGGGCAGTGTTTCGGCGTTTGCTTCGACAAAATCCACGCGGTTCGACGGGTGTAGGCGCTCGGCGCGCGCGCGTCCGACGGCGAGCATTTCGCGGTTGATGTCGGCGACCGTGACTGCGGCGGTCTCGGACCGCTGGGCGATGCGAAAGGCGACATCGCCGGTGCCGCCGGCGACGTCGAGCACGGCATAAGGGATCTTCGAGTGCCGCGGCGGCGCGAGCCAGGCAACCAGCGCGTCCTTCCACAGTCGGTGCAGGCCCGCCGACATCAGGTCGTTCATCAAATCGTAGCGCTCGGCGACACGGTGGAAAACGTCGTCCACCAGCCGCTGCTTGTCGGCGGCGGCAACCTCGCGAGAGCCGAAGGCGGCGCGGTCGTCGGCACTGCCGGTCCTGGTCGTCATGTCTTCTCCGCTCGGCGCCGGACCATAGCCCAACCACCGGTCAACGGCTATCGTCGGGTACCTAGCCAAAGGGTAGCGCGTGCCCGAACTTCCCGAAGTCGAGACCGTGCGGCGAGGGCTCCAGCCGGTGATGGTGGGCTCGCGCTTCGTCAAGGTCGAGAAGCGGCGGGCGGACCTGCGGGTCCCCTTCCCGCCACGCTTTGCCAGCCGCCTGACGGGGCGGACGGTCACGGGCCTTGGCCGGCGCGGCAAATACCTCATCGCCGATCTCGACGACGGCAACGTGCTCCTTTTGCACCTCGGGATGTCGGGCTCGTTCCGGGTGGAGGCGAACGGCGGCATCAGGCGCGCCGGCATCGCCTACCGGGCGACCGGCAAGCACGCCGCCCACGACCACGTCGTCTTTCATATGTCGAGCGGCGTACGGGTGGTGTTCAACGACCCGCGTCGTTTCGGGCTCATGGACCTGGTGCGGCGGGCGGAGCTGGAAAGCTCCCGGCACTTCGGTGCCATGGGGATCGAACCGCTCGGCAATGCCTTCGACGCCGCCGCCCTCGCCCGGCTGCTCAAGGGACGCAAGACGCCGGTCAAGTCGGCGCTGATCGACCAGCGGCTGATTGCCGGCATCGGCAATATCTACGCATGCGAGGCGCTGTGGCGGGCGCGGGTGTCGCCGAAACGGACGGCCGGCAGCCTCGTGACCAGGGCCGGCAGGCCGACTGCGGCCGCCGCACGCCTGGCGGAAGGCATTCGCTCGGTGCTCGAGGACGCCATCAAGGCCGGCGGCTCGTCGCTCCGCGACCACATGCGGACCGACGGCGAGCTCGGCGAGTTCCAGTATGCCTTCGCGGTCTACGACCGGGAGGGCGAGCCATGTCGCCGCCGTGGCTGCAAGGGGACGGTCAGCGCCATCGTGCAGTCTGGACGGACGACCTACTACTGCCCGCGCTGCCAGCGGTGACACCGATCAATAGCCGCGTAGCGGCTGGTAGGCGCGGAAATAGTCGATGGTGAAACGCGGCATTTTGCGCGGCGCGGCGCCGGGGGCCGAGGCCGGAAACGCGTACACGTTCAGCATGAACTGCATCGGATAGGCGGGACTCTGGGCAACGTTGCGCAGCCTTTCGTTGTCAAAGAAGAACGCCACGCCGTCCGGCGTCCATTCGGCCGCGTAGATGTGGAATTGGGCCGGGTCGAACGGGAGGGAATCGACGTGGAAGTCCCCATTCGTCAGCGCCGGGTCGTGCAAGGGCTTGATGCCGTAGCCGAGGCCGGTCGACGTGGGGCCGACGTTCTTGCCGAAGAGCTCGCAGACAGTGATCTCGCCGCAGCGTTCCGGCCGGTCCTCGAAGCCGATCATCCACATGGCGGCGAGGTCGTCGGGGCCGAGCTCGGCCTTGGCGCGCATTTCGAAGTACCCGTACGTCGGCACGTACAAGGCGCAGTTCTCCTGTTCCTCGCGCACCTCGACGACCGACTTGAACCGATGTTGGCCGGTCGCGCTGCCAAGCGCTCCGGCGAACAGGCCCGTCTGCAACGAGGAGCATTTCACGTCGCCGTCGAACTCCGGACACCAGGGCGGCTGATCATAGGCAACGAGCAGCGTGAGTTCGCTCACGGACAATGTGTAGCGCGCGGCCGCGCGGGCGCGTGAACTCCAGTGCGGAAGGTAGAACGGGAGCCATTTCGAACGATCGAGCCTCGGCAGATCGAATTCGTCGTTGAAGTCGAGGCGATAGCCTGGCCGGTCGAGAGGGTTGGCCGGAGCTTCCGGCAGCCTGGGAGTGTTTGCCATGGTCTCGCGCGACAGCAGCGTGGTTGCGGCCAGTCATGCCGTGGTTTAGGGCTTCCCGCCGAGAGGATACGACAGTGACATACGAGTTTATCAAGGCGGAGACGCGCGGCGCGATCGGCCTGATCACGCTCAACCGGCCGCAGGCACTGAACGCCATTAATGCCGGCCTCATCGGCGAGATCGTTCAGGCGATCGATGCGTTCGAGGCGGACGCGGCGATCGGCGCCATGGTCATCACCGGCTCCGACAAGGCCTTCGCGGCCGGCGCCGACGTCAAGGAGATGGCAGACCTCGGTTTCGTCGAGGCTTATGTCGGCGATTACGCCGCGGCCCTCGAACGAGTGGCGAGAGCGCGCAAGCCGATCATCGCCGCGGTCGACGGCTACTGCCTCGGCGGCGGGGCGGAGCTTGCCATGATGTGCGACATCATCGTCGCTGCGGAGAGCGCCAAGTTCGGCCAGCCGGAGATCACGCTCGGCATCATGCCGGGAATCGGCGGCACCCAGCGGCTGCCGCGCGCCGTCGGCAAGGCCAAGGCGATGGACCTGATCCTGACCGGGCGCATGATGGACGCCGAGGAGGCCGAGCGCTCAGGGCTGGTTTCGCGGGTGGTCGCCGACGACGACCTCATGGAGGAGGCGATGGCGATAGCCGACAAGATCGCCGGCTACTCCCGCCCCATCGTCATGATGGCCAAGGAAAGCGTCAACCGTGCTTTCGAAACGCCGCTCGGCGAAGGGATCCGCTTCGAGCGGCGCCTGTTCCACGCCACGTTCGCGACCGAGGACCAAAAGGAAGGCATGCAGGCGTTCGCCGACAAGCGGACGCCGCGGTTCAGGAATCGCTAGGACCCGCGGCCGTTGACCCTTCGGCCGCCTCACACTATAAGCACCGCCGACGCGACATGGGCGCCCCGTGGCGGCGGCCTCACGCGTTTCCCGACAAGGACATCGTCATGGCCAATACCCGTTCAGCCAAGAAGGCGACGCGCAAGATCGCCCGGCAGACGGTAATCAACGGGAGCCGCCTCAGCCGCGTGCGCAGTTTCGTGCGCAAGGTCGAAGAGGCGATCGCCGCCGGCGACAAGCCGGCGGCCGCGGCGGCATTCGAGGCCGCGCAGCCGGAGCTCATGCGTGCAGCGTCAAAGGGCGTCATTCATCGCAACACTGCGTCGCGGAAGGTTGCGCGGTTGGCGGCCCGGGTGAAGACGCTCGGCGCCTGACAACATCGCGAACGCGCGTTCCGACAGCCCGGCCCGACGGCCGGGTTTTCGTTTCGTCGGCTAACGCATTTCTCACGCGCGACGACACGCTTGGCAGTTCGATCGCGCGCGCTCCGGCGTGACATCCATTCCCGTTTTGATTCAACGCTGTGAGAACACGTTGAAACCGACGCTCTCCGGCTTCGTCGGAATCATCGTGAGTCAAGGGGGAATGAGTCAAAAAAAGTTCGACTGCTATTTTTCGACAACACCGGTGCACGCGCGCGAAACTGAATCGTTTGCGCGCAACGGCTTATGAACGGGCGCGCACAAACCATCTCATGCGCACCCAACGCCGGCGAACGAAGTCGGTCCGATTCTCCGTGCCGGGGGCCTTGCATCGCTTGCAGCACACCAACGGCCTGTGTATTTTCAATCCGCAAGCGGCAAGAAAAATCGGTCAAAGTCGCGGCGTATCCAGATGTGGCAAATACTCACCGTGTGCTGGCGTTTTCCTCAGAGGTAGTATTTTGTTTTGGGATACGAGTTGCTCTTACCGACCGAATTTTGAGTGAGCGTATAAGCGTACCGGCGTAGCTCCTGATGCTCTCCTGATATGGGAGAGCTTTCCGGGACAAGAAAAAAAGTTTGTTGGCGGCATACCGCGGGCGGCGGCGTATCGACGTGCGCGAGGGGGCGTCCATGTCAGCATACGGGTCGGGCGATTGTGCCCGCGACATCCAGCAAGTGGCCGTATTCGGTGATCGTTCGCGCTCGCGCGGGACGGTTGTCGGCGTCTGTCGTCGCGCTTCCGCGGCCGCAGCGCGCGCCGCGGTCGTCGCCCGAGCACGGCACCCCCACCCAGCGTCGTCAGCCGGCCCGAACACCAGACCCACAACAAGGATGCAGCCATGACAGGTCCGGCCGCCCTATCGAGTGACCTTGGCGATCTCGGTCGCAGGTTGGAATCGACACCGATGCCCGGCGAACAAACAGCGCCACACGCAGAGGGGCAGCCGGCATCTCACGGAACGCAGGACGGGGAGGGCGGTCTCATGGCGGCGGACAAGCCGAACGCGGATCAGTGGTTGCGCGTCAGGAAGCGCCTGCAGACCGAGCTCGGCGAGGACGTCTTCAGCAGTTGGTTCGCCCGCGTCACGTTCGAGGAGGCTGACAGCAAGTCGGTCTACCTGTCGGTGCCGACGCGCTTCCTGAAATCATGGATCACCTCCCACTATGGCGAGCGGCTGCTCGGACTGTGGAATGCCGAGCACAAGGGAATCGCGCGGGTCGAGATCATCGTGCGCGGCGCCGTTCGCGCCAAAGGCCCGCTGCGCCCGGAGAAACCGAAGCCGGGGGCGCCGGCGCCAGCCGGTCCGCAGAGGCCGGCGATCCCA
>CAYTXI010000128.1:0-6417 GCA_964441935.1 uncultured Bauldia sp. | reverse complement strand
TCGACAGCGCGATGAACTCGACTTCCGGCGACAGCCCGGCGTCGTAGAGCGCGCGGAGCAGGTCTGCGGCGAAAACGAAGCTCCCCTTGAGGATCGACACGACCAGGAGGTTGCGGTAGCCGGACGCGGCGATTTCGCTGGCCATCTCGCGATTGCGCGTCGCGATCTGGTCCGCGTCGAAAAGCACGCGGACCGTCCGCCCGCCGATCGTTGGCATCAGCGCAGTCCGATCGTCTGGCCTTCCCGCGCGGCGAGGTTGAGCGTCACTTGCGTCGCCGCGCTCGGCGGTGACGCGAGCGCGCTGCGAAAGCCGATCGACCGCCCCGCCCCAAGGCCGTCGGTCGTCGGCTCCACCAGCCACGAGCTAACTTCGGCCCCGTCGGACGACTTGAGCGAGATGCGGACCGCGGGCAAGGCGACGTCGCGGTCCGACCGGTTGACGATCTCGCCCTCCACGAACAATGTGCTGACCCCGTGCACCTGCACGGTCTCGCTGCGGACCTTCTGGAACGCGAGCTGGTTGACGTCCTCGGGGAGCCCCGCCATTGCCGCGAACCGCGGCAGCCCGGCAGCGAGCGGCCCGCCGAGGACGAGAAGAGCGACCGCCACGGCAGCGAGCGCCCCGGCGATCCTAGAGTTGGGCCGTGTGCTAGTGAACCGGGGGCGCGGGCGTCTCCGCTGCGCCGTTGGCCGCGGTTGAGGCGGCGACTCGAAACCGGCACCGACGTGCTCGATGACGATCGCGTCGGAGACATCGGCCGGCGCGACCAGCGCCCGTGTGGCGCCCGGCCGCCGGTAGGGATCGTCCTCGAACACGCGTGCGAGCCACATCGTGCCGCATTGCCCACAGCGGACCATCCGCCCGTTGGAGCCGACCGAGGCGCGAATGTTGGCCGCTGTTGCGCAGTGGGGACAGTAGACTGGCATAATCAGGCTCGTTTCTGACGGCGCGGGCGAAGCGTAGGGTGATTTGGTTAACGGGTTGGAAACCAAGTTCGAGGGGGGAGTATCTGGTCGCCGCCCCGGCGCTGCCTTGATCGTGTGATCGACCGTTAACAGAGGCTTAAACGTGGCTTTGCGACATTCGGCGACGAAACCCGGCGGCGGCGGCGAGGCTGGCGACTTGATCCGCTTCGAGAACGTTGGCCTCCGCTATGGCATGGGCCCGGAGGTTCTGCGCGACCTCACGTTGAACATCGCGCCGGGGTCATTTCAGTTCCTCACTGGTCCGTCCGGCGCTGGCAAGACGACCCTGATCCGCCTGTTCTTCCTGACGCTGAGGCCGACCCGCGGACTGCTTTCCGTCTTTGGCCGCGAGGTCTCCAGCCTCGTCAAGTCGGAGCTGTTTTCGCTCCGCCGGCGCATCGGCGTCGTCTTTCAGGACTTCCGCCTGCTCGATCACCTGACCACCTTCGAGAACGTGGGTCTGCCGCTGCGCGTGCTCGGCCGCGAGGAGTCCGCCTATCGCGCCGACGTCGTCGAGCTGTTGCGCTGGGTCGGCCTCGGCGACCGCATGCACGCCATGCCGCCAATCCTGTCCGGCGGCGAGAAGCAGCGTGCCGCCATCGCCCGCGCGTTGATCACGCGCCCGGAGGTGCTGCTTGCCGACGAGCCGACCGGCAACGTCGACCCGCCGCTCGCCAGTCGCTTGATGCGGCTGTTCGTCGAGCTCAACCGGCTCGGCACGTCGGTGATCATCGCCACGCACGACATCAACCTGATGAACCAGTTCGATGCACGGCGCCTTGTCCTCGAAGAAGGCCGGCTTACCATCTATGACTGACGCCGACCTCGCCCACAGGATTCAGGTCGTCACCCACCGGCGCCAGTCGCGCCTGGCTGCCCGCCGGCCCAACCAGCTCGTTCCCGAGAACACCGTCTCCGGCAACGCGCTCACCATCGTCATCGCCATCATGAGCTTCCTTGCCTGCCTCACCCTCGGCGCGGTGACGTTGGTGCACGATGCCTCGCGCGACTGGCAGCTTGACGTGCAGCGCGAGATCACCATCCAGGTGCGCCCGATCGACGGCGTCGACACCGCCGCGGAGGCGGCCAGAGCCGCCGACATCGCCCGCCGCACCCCCGGCGTCATCGGCGCCGACGTCCTCGAGGATGCGGAGAACGCGCGCCTCCTGGAACCATGGCTGGGCAACGGTCTCGACCTTGCCGACCTGCCGATCCCCCGCCTGATCGTCGTGCGGCTGGCCGATGCCAACGCCGTCGATCTCGACGACCTCGCCGCCAGCCTCGGGGACGTTCGTGGCGCCAGCGTCGATGATCACCGCGTATGGGCCGGGCGCCTGCAGTCGATGGCCAACGCGACGGTGTTCAGCGGCGTCGCCATCCTCGGCCTGGTGTTCGTCGCCACCGTTCTGTCGGTGGTTTTCGCCACCCGCGGCGCCATGGCCTCCAACGCCAACGTCGTCTCGGTTCTGCATCTGGTCGGCGCCGAGGACGGCTTCATCGCCCGCGAGTTTCAGCGGCATTTCCTCCTGCTCGGCCTGCGCGGCGGCTTGATTGGCGCCGCCGCCGCCGCCTTCCTGTTCGCCCTTCTCGGCTTCGTTCTGATCCCGTCGATGGCAGGCAGCGAGGGCGAACGCGTCTCGGCCCTGTTCGGGCGTTTCGCGGTCGGTCCGATTGGCTACTTCGGCGCCCTCGGCATCGCCTTCCTGGTAGCGGTGATGACCGCGTTGACCTCGCGGCTCACCGTCTACCGCTACCTCGCCGACAGCGAGTGATCGTCGATGTCTGGTGCCCGTCCCCGTTTTTCGCTGGACCCGACCGCAAGATGAGCGATGGTGTGCGCGATCCCGCCGGCACTGGGCAGCCGCCGGCCGAGCCCGGGGGACCGGCGCTAGAGGCCGCGATGGAACCTCCGACGCGCCGCGCGTGGCAAGTGACAGGCGTTGCCGTTGCCGTTGTTTGCCTGATCGGCGCCGCCCTTGCGGCGGGCTTCGTCGCCTTTGCCCGGAACGCGGCCGAGGCGGCGGCTCCGCCCGACCCCCGTGCCGATGGCATCGTGGTTCTGACCGGCGGCAGCGCCCGCATCGACAACGGTCTGAAGCTTCTCGCCGAGGGGCGCGGCGCACGGCTCCTCATCTCGGGTGTCAATCCGGTGGTCAGCGAAGAGGCACTGGCCAGCGCGTTTGGCACCGAGTTCGACGCCGCCCTCGCCTGTTGCGTCGACCTCGGCCGCACCGCGCGCGATACCATCGGCAACGCCGAAGAGACCCGCATGTGGGCCGAGCGCCAGCGCTTCGCCTCGCTGTTGGTGGTGACCAACGCCTATCACATGCAGCGTTCCATGGCCGAGCTCGCCGACGCCATGCCCGACATCGAGCTCCTGGCGGTCCCCATCGCCAGTCCCGACCTTCGTCTCGCCGACTGGTGGAAGGAGCCGCGCACCTTCGGCCTGCTGGCCCGCGAGTACGGCAAGTACCTGGCGAGCCTCGCCCGGCTGACGTTGTCGCCGCAGGTGGCGCCTGCTGCGGCAACCGACTTCGGCACCCGTTGACGCCGCCGCGCCGTCGCGATGCTCTACCTCCGCTCGTTCCTCTTCAACGCGGCGTTCTACGTCGCTACGGCCGCCTTCCTCGTGGGCACCCTGCCGGTTTATTTCATTCTGCCGCAGTCGTTCGGCATGGGCGTCGTGCGCACCTGGGCGAAACTGACCTTGTTCCTGCTGCGCGTTCTCGCCGGCACCCGCACCGAACTACGAGGCCTGGAGCACCTTCCCGCCGGCGGCGCTCTCCTCGCCGTCAAGCATCAGTCGGCCTTCGAGACCATCGCGCTCTTCCCGCACCTCACCAATCCGACCATCGTCATGAAGCGCGAGATGCGCCGGCTGCCGATCTTCGGCCAGTACACGATCAAGAGCGGCATGATTCACATCGACCGTGGGGGCGGGCCGAGGGCGCTGCGCCAGTTGGCCGAGCGCGCCAGGGAGGAGCTTGCCGGTGGCCGCGAGATTCTCATGTTCCCGGAGGGCACGCGCCGCCCCCCGGGCGCGCCGCCCGCCTACCAGTCCGGCATCGGCCTGGTTTACCGGATGCTGGGCGTGCCGGTCGTCCCGGTTGCCCTCAACTCCGGCCTCTATTGGCCGCGCCGGAGCTTCCTGCACTATCCCGGCACCATCGTCGTCGAGTTCCTGCCGCCGATCGAGCCCGGGCTCGAACCCCACGCGTTTCTCGACCGACTGGAGACCGTCATCGAGACGGCCAGCGACCAGCTTCTGGTCGAGGCCTACCGGTCGAAGCCGAGGCCGCCGTTTCCTGACGCCGCGGCCGCCCGCGTCGCCGCCCTCGGCTGACCCGGCCACCATTTCGGCGGGTTTCCGTCCGCTTTCGCCCGGTTTTCCCACTAATTTGGCCGGGATTGCATGTGACCATTGCGAATCACCAACCAGATGTTCTATGTTTGTTCTCATGGTCGCCGCGCTTCCGCTCCTCCTCTCCGATCGCCCCCCGAACCTCGCCCGGAGGGCGGGGCTCGGCGACCGCTTCCACTATTTTCGCGGGGCATCCGGCCGCCGCTACCTGTTCAGCGCGGTCGCCCGCGAGGAGCTCGCCGATTTTCGCTCCGCCACCGTCATCCTGGCCAAACGCGCGCCGGACGGCCGCCTCGCCGCCTGGTCCATCGCTGCTCTCGACCGGTTCGGCCGGCCGACCGACAGCCGGCGGCCGTGGCCTCCGATCATGCCGATCGACAGCTTCGTCCTCGTCCATCTGCTGGCGCCGACCGAGGCCGATCGCCTCGATGTCGTCGACGACCTGACGACCGCATCTTTACCGCTCGCCGCTTGAGGCGAGCGCCGCGGCGAGCCGCTCCAGCGTTTCATCCCTGATTCCGAGCGCCCGCAAGTGCTCCGCGGTACTGATCACGTAGCTCGCGTTGTCGCCCGCGCCTCCGCGCGCGTGCCGCACGTGGGCGAGGAGCTTCTGCGGCGCGAGCCGCCCGGCATACTGCGGGTGCGAGCGGTCTGCGACGTACGTCAGCGCCCGCACGATCCGGTTGCCATCTTCGACGAGGCGGATCGGCCGCCACGTCTCGTGATAGACGGCGGTCACCAGCTCGCGCTGCCGCAGGTAGGCGATGACCTGGTCTCGGTCGGCGCCCGCGACCAGGAAGGCGACGCCGCGGCATGAACCGCCACGGTCGAGTCCGAGCACAAGACCGGGTCGCGTGCGCGTTCCGCGGTGGACCCATGAATAGACACAGAGCGACCGGTGCACGCCCCTGAGGAGCGCCGGCGCCGCTTGGGCGTGGGCGAAGCCCGGCCGCCACATCAGTGAGCCGTAGCCAAACACCCAGAAATCGGACATACGGGGTCGCGCGCGGGTATCGAGGATTCGGCCGCCGACGTATCAGCCCTTTGATGACCCTGCAAATTCCGGAACGGATCGACATGACCACACCACGGCGCCGACGCGGATGGCCGGGCATGATCGCCGGCCTGATCGTCGTCCTTGCGCTGGCTTGGGCGGGCTACTGGTACGCGGCCTATCGGGCGGCCGAGACCGCGATTGGTCGTGCCAATTCGGGCGCGGTTGCCGGCCACCGGATCGGCTGCCCCGGCGAGAGCCTCGGCGGCTTTCCATTGCGTCTCGACCTTTCGTGCGAGCGCCTGACCTACAGCGGCGCGCGCGAAACGCTGACCGCGGCCCTCGGCGCCCTCTCGGCGAGTGCGCCCCTTTACCGTCCGGGTTACGTCGCCGCGACCCTCACCGGCCCCCTTGTCGTCAACGCCCCGGATGCCGGCGTGGCGCTCACCGCCGAGTGGTCGAGCGCCGCCGCCGATGTCTTCGTCTGGATCGGCGGCCTCGCCGGCGCTGGCGCCCGCTTCGACAGCCTCGCGGTCGAGAACGATGGCGATACGCGGGGCTTTCCGGTTGAGCGCCTCGAGGCCCATGTCGCCGAGGCCGCCGTCGCGCCGGCCGGCGACGGTTCCTACCGCTTGACCGCGTCGGCGGACGACCTCGACGTGACACCGTCCGACGCCGCCCCGCTGCCAACCATCGACGGCGAGGCGAGCCTCGTCGCCGAGGACTTCGGCACGGCGCTCGGCACCGACCCGCTGGCTAGGCTACTCGACTGGCTTCGCGACGGCGGCGCCGTCACCATCGAGCGCGTGCGTCTTGCCATGGCCGGGGCCGAGATCGTCGCGGAGGGATCCTTGTCGCTCTCCGACGAGGGCCTGCTCAACGGCTCGCTCCTGCTCAGCTACAGCAGCATCGAGTCGCTTGGCGATCTGATCGAGACGTTTCGTCCGGGTTCGCGCGACACCTTCGAGCTTGCCGTTCAGGCGCTGAACGCGGTCAGCAGGCCCGTGACCATCGACGGCGCCTCGTTCCGCCAGACGCCGCTCACCTTCACGGACGGCGTCATCTGGCTGGCGATCTTCCCCCTCCCCGTCGACCC
>CAYTXI010000127.1:0-6453 GCA_964441935.1 uncultured Bauldia sp. | reverse complement strand
GTCCCGCGCGACTTTGGCGAAGCCGCCACCTGGTACTCGTTCGCGGCCAACGGCGGCGACCGCGAGGCGCAGTTCGCTCTCGGCATGATGTACCTGGAGGGCCGCGGCGTCGAACGCGACCGCGCCAAAGCCGCGGACTTTTTCGAAAAGGCCTCCGCAAGTGGCAAGAGCGCGGCCATGTACAACCTGGCGCTGCTCTATCTGGAAGGTCAGGTGCGGCCGAACGATCCGGCCCACGCGGCGGAACTTCTCCGTCAGGCGGCCGATTCCGGCAGCTCCGATGCCCAGTACGTCCTCGCCCAGCTTTACGACGACGGCCGCGGCGTCCCTCAGGACAGGAACCTCGCCACGCAATGGTTTGCCGAGGCCGCGCGCCTTGGCCATATTCCCGCCCAGGTCGAATACGGCATCCGCCTATTCAACGGCACCGGCGTCAACAAGGACGAGGCCGCCGCCGCCGCCTGGTTCAAGCGCGCCGCCGAGGTCGGCAATCCCATTGCACAGAACCGGCTGGCCCGCATGCTCGCCACCGGCAGCGGCGTCGATGCCGATCCGGTCGACGCCGCCAAGTGGCATCTGCTCGCCAGGAGCGCGGGCAAGAGTGACGATTTCCTTGACCAGTTCGTCGACGGCCTGCCCGAGGATCAGCATCAGGCGGCAGTCGCCGCGGCCCAGCGCTGGCCGGCCGAGTGACCTCGCCGCTTGAACCGCTGCCGCAAGTGTGGTGCTTGGGACGCGCCCACTGCCGTCCGTAGTCCCTTCCCCAGTTGTCGCATGCCCCGCACCGCGCTCCTCAACGTCATGGTCAATGCGGCGCTCAAGGCTGGCCGCGGCCTCGCCCGCGACTTCGGCGAGGTAGAGAACCTGCAGGTTTCGCTGAAGGGCCCGGGCGACTTCGTCACCGCCGCCGACCGGCGCGCCGACGATACGCTGATCGCCGAGTTGAAGCGGGTACGGCCCAATTGGTCGATCCTCACCGAGGAGAGCGGCGAACTCCCCGGCACCGATGAGAGCCACCGCTTCATCGTCGATCCGCTCGACGGCACCACCAATTTTCTCCACGGCATTCCGCTGTTCGCCATCTCGCTCGGCCTCGAGCACGACGGCCGCCTGGTCGCCGGCGTCATCTTCAACCCCGTCCTCACCGAGCTCTACGTTGCCGAGCGCGGCAGCGGCGCTTTCCTCAACGACCGTCGATTGCGGGTCTCCGCCCGTCGCGATTTCGCCGACGCGGTGATCGCCACGGGAATGCCGTCCATTGCCCGCGCCGGCCACGACCACGACGTTTTCCTGGCCGAGCTCGCCGGTCTCACCGGCAAGACCGCCGGCATCCGCCGCTGCGGGTCGGCCGCCCTCGACCTCGCCTGGCTCGCCGCCGGCCGCTACGACGGTTACTGGCAACGCGGTCTGTCGCCGTGGGACATGGCAGCCGGCATTGTCATCTTGCGCGAGGCAGGCGGCGTGGTCACCGACGCCGACGGCGCCAGCGACGGCCCGCTCACCGCCGGCTCCATCGTCGCCGGCAACGACCGCATCCAGCCTGCGCTTCTCGCCAGCATCGCCGCCGCCGGGCGCGACCGGTGAAAGCGCCGGCGGCGAAGATTTTGCCGTTTCTCTCCCATCACAAATCACGCTAAGAGTCGGACGGGAGCGAGAGAGGCAAGAGGGTGCTCTTTTTCAAGCGAGCCGGGGCACGCGAGTACGACCCCTACAAGCTGGCCAGTCCGCAGGTGTACCTGTGGCGGATGACCATATTCCTGATCATCTCCGCCTTCATCGCGCTCATTTTGTGGCGTCAGGTGCTCACCGCCTTCTACGCCAATCCCGGCCTGAACGGAGTCATTTTCGCGGTCCTTTTCATTGGCATCGTTCTGGCGTTCCGCCAGATCTTCCGCTTGTTCCCGGAGATCCGCTGGGTCAACACCTTCCGCGTCGCCGAGCCCGGCATCGAGGTCGAACGCGCGCCAGTGTTGCTGGCGCCGATGGCCACCCTCCTCGGCGACCGCATCGGCCGCATGGCGATTTCGACCCATACGATGCGTTCGATTCTGGATTCGATCCAGATGCGGCTCGACGAGGATCGCGACATGGGCCGCTATCTGACGAGCCTGCTGATCTTCCTCGGCCTGCTCGGCACGTTCTGGGGACTCCTGCGCACGGTCGGCGACGTCGCTACCACGATCAATTCGCTCGACGTATCGTCGTCGAACACCGGCGTCATCTTCGAGGACTTGAAGAACGGGCTCGCCGCCCCCCTCGGCGGCATGGGCATCGCGTTCTCCTCCTCGCTCTTCGGACTCGCCGGCTCGCTGGTCCTCGGTTTTCTCGATCTGCAGGCCGGTCAGGCCCAGAACCTGTTCTACAACGACCTGGAGGATTGGCTGTCGACAGTGACCGATCTCGACCCCGAACTGGTCGATCCGCGCGGCGGCGTGACCACGGCGGAGGACCTGCGCGTCGCCATCGAGCGCCTGGCCCGCACGATCCAGGAAGGCCGCGGCGATCAGGTTGGCGGCACGACCCAGCGCGCCACCACTGCCATGGCCAACCTCGCCGAGGGCATCCAGGGTCTGGTCCAGCACATGCGCGGCGAGCAACAAGTGATCAGGAACTGGGTCGACGCCCAGTCGGACCAGCAGCGCAAGGTCGAGTCGCTCCTCGAGACCATCGCCCGCGCCCTGCGCGCGCCGACCCCCGGGGAGTAGCCGTCGGCCATGGCTCGCGCCCGTCGCAGCGTCGCCCGTGCCGAGTACTGGCCGAGCTTCGTCGACGTTCTGACCAACCTTCTCCTGGTCTTCGTCTTTCTCCTGTCGGTGTTCGCACTGGTCCAGTTCCTGCTCTCCCGCGAGATTTCCGGCCGCGACGTCGTCCTGGAGCGGCTCAACGCGCAGATCGCCGAGTTGACGGAGATGCTGGCGCTTGAACGCGCCAGCAAGAGCGAGCTCGCCGACAACCTCGCAACCCTCCAGGCGAGCCTCACGGCCGCCGAGGGCGAACGCGACCGGCTGCAGGGGTTCCTCGATCAGGAATCGACTGCGTCCGCCTCAGCCGACGACCGTATCGCGGTGCTGAACACCAACCTCGATGAGGAACGGCAGATCAGCCAGCGGGCGCTCGCTCAAGTCGAGTTGCTCAACCAGCAGATCGCCGCGCTCCGCCGCCAGATCGCCGCCCTCGAGACCGCCCTCAACGCCTCGGAAGCCAAGGACCAGGAGAGCCAGACCAAGATCGCCGACCTCGGCCGACGTCTGAACGTCGCCCTCGCCCAGCGCGTCCAGGAGCTGTCGCGCTATCGCTCCGACTTTTTCGGGCGCCTGCGCGAGATCCTCGGCGATCGGCCTGACATCCGCATTGTCGGCGACAGGTTCGTCTTCCAGTCGGAGGTCCTCTTCGCCACCGGCTCGGCCGATATCAACCCCGAGGGTCTGGTCGAGATGGACAAGATTGCCGAGGCTATCCTCGAGCTCGACAAGGAAATCCCTCAGGAGATTCCATGGGTGCTGCGCGTCGACGGCCACACCGACAAACGGCCGATCACCAGCCCTGGCTCTCCTTTCGCCTCGAACTGGGAGCTATCGGCAAGCCGCGCGATCTCGGTGGTTCGGTTTTTGATCGACGGGGGCGTGCCCGCTAACCGCCTGGTGGCAGCCGGATTCGGCGAGTTCCAACCGATCGAGGAAGGCGACAGCGACGAGGCGTTGGCCAAGAATCGCCGCATCGAATTGAAGCTGACCGAGCGATAGGCTCAGCCCAGCGGGGCGATCGTGCGCCCGTAGACCTCGTTCAGGACCTGGGCCAGGCCGGCATAGACCGCGATGAGGCCGCACGCGATTCCCTCAAGGCCCGCGACTGTCTTGACGAACGCCGATCCTGTGGCGTCACCTATGGCGAGCAGGAAGAACAGCACGGCGAGCGTCAGGAACACCGCCTGCAAGGCGCGCGTTAGCCGCAAGGTGGCGACGAACAGCGCCGTGGTGAAGCACCCCCACAGGAACAGATACGCCGCCAGCGCCGACGCCGTCGGCGCTGCCCCCAGCCCCAGTTTCGGCAGGATCAGAATCCCGGCGAAGCTCAGCCAGAAGAAACCGTACGAGGTAAACGCCGTGGTGCCGAAGGTGTTGCCCTTTCTCCATTCCATGATGCCGGCCAACACCTGGGCAAGGCCGCCGTAGAAGATGCCCATGGCAAGGATCATGCTGTCGAGCGGGTAGAGCCCGGACGTCGCCAAGTTGAGGAGCACGGTGGTGAGGCCGAAGGCGCTGAGGCCCAGCGGCGCCGGATTCGCGGTCGTGTCCTGGTTTTGCGGTGCCATATCCGATGCCCGTTTCGCGCGACCAGCCAAAACGCGCACAATTGTATTCAGCCACGGACCAGCGCTGGCTGCATTGACCGAACGCAATGACCGCGCCGACGACATGACACAGGCCGCCGGCAGCTCGCCGCTAGAAGGACGATGAACCTTCGGACTTGGCGAGCTTCTTCTGCACGCGCACGCGCTTCCTGACCTTGTCGATGGGCTCGGCCAGCGGCAGTTCCTCCGGCGGCGTGCCGCCGGCCGCCTTGATCGTTCCCCGCACGTGCTCGCCGACCTGGCGGTTCTTGGCGATCGCCCACCGCTCGCCCTTGACGTGCTCGCGCTTGATCACGTCGGCGGCGAGGTTCATCTGGAAGTCGTGGGTGGCAAGCTCCAGCGGCCCGGCGCGGTCGAGGTAATTGTCGTCCGGGCCCACACCCTTGCGCCGCTTGACAGCCTTGGCGCTCATTCCGTAGAGGCCCTCGTATCGAGCGTCGTGGAACAGCGGCTGCCTCCGGCTGCTGACCCCGGCATCCTTGGCCACGCCGCTCACCCGCTTGGCCGACCGGGCGACCTTGGTCCTCAGCTCCAGCCGCTTCTCGTCCTCGCCGAGGCGCTCGCTGAGTTCCATTCGCCGCGTCTGGATCGCGAAGTACGCCTGCGCGGCGGAGATCTCCGGCTTCGCCGGATCGCCGTTCATCACGATCAGGTAGCAGGCCGGACGCGACAGCAGATAGTCTTCAGCCTCGTGCCCCACCTCGGTAAGCCCACCGGTCTCGGCGATGTGGTACGAGGCCTCGACGCCATTGCCGTGGAGGACGCCGACGGCGCGTTCGATCACCGGCGTGAAATCTTTCCATGCCCGGTAGCCGAGCAGCGCGTGGATGTCGCGCGCCCGCCAGTAGTCGTGCCCGTCGGCCGTGCGGCGCTTGGCCTTCTCCAGCCGGTCCATGGTGTGTCGGTATTCCGGGCGGCGGCTGAGGTCGCGCGGCGCCCGCGGCCCGGCGTCCGAATCAGTTTCACTCATGGAACGAGCATCGTCCCGCCGCACCGATCCGGCAACACGGGGCCTGCGGCTTGTTCCGGCGGGCGGCGTCAGCTATACGCATGTCCGTGCCGGGCGCTTTTGCCGCCGCGCGCAGCTTTTTTCAGAGGATTGGCGGCCATGAAGAAGGGCATCCACCCCGACTATCATGAGATCAAGGTCGTTATGACCGACGGGACGGAGTATTCGACCCGCTCGACCTACGGCGAGGCCGGCGCCACGCTCAAGCTCGACATCGACCCGAAGACCCACCCGGCCTGGACCGGTGGCGGCCAGCATCTGGTCGACCGCGGCGGTCGCGTCTCGCGCTTCAAGACCCGCTACAAGGGCCTGATGGGCGGCGACCGCTAGCATCGGCACCGTGCGCGGGCGTCCGCCGCCGGTCGCCTAGCGATTGCCGTGCCACGCTCCAGGGCTCTCCTCTCCGAACGCCGCCGCCAGGCGGCCGAGTTCGCGCGCCACCGGATTTTCGATGGCCACGGCTCCCGGCGTGTCGCGCAGCGCCCGATCGAGCCGCTTGACCCGCTCCTGCAAGCTGAGCGAGCGGCGAATCAGCTTCTGCAGCTCTCTGGGCAGCGCCTCCCAGTCCGGCCCATCGGTCGCCGACGATAGGCCGCCGATCTTGACCTTGGCCCGTTCGTGATTGGCCTGGTCGAGGCTCATGTCGCCTTCGTTGACCGCCCGCTGGAGGAGCAACCACGAGGCGAGCTGCATCAGCCGCGTCGTCAGGCGCATCGACTCCGTTGCGTAAGCGAGTGAGGCGGCCCGCGGCAGCCGCCGGGAATCCCTTCGCCCCTGTCCGTCGAGGTAGGTCGCGGTCAGTTCCACCAGCGTCATTCCCTCACGGAACATCGTCTTGAATGTCTGCGACCCGGCGAGCTTTCGTCCGAAGGCCACGGGCTCGGCGCCGTACCGCGCCGTTGACTGATCCTCACGTACTGACACTGGTCGCATCCTCCCACGTCCCGTTACGGGACCATGCAATCGGCCTCGGCGCAAGCGTCGGGCCACAATTGGCGGGCGGAGCAAAAAAAGAGAGCCGCGCGAGGCGGCTCTTCTAGTCTTAACAGGGAGGCGTCAAACAGAGTGGACAGGAGCCACTCGAATCCAGATG
>CAYTXI010000126.1:0-6803 GCA_964441935.1 uncultured Bauldia sp. | reverse complement strand
ACCGCTGATTCCCGCCGCAGTCTCATCGATCCATGGTTGGACGTAGGATTCGATCTCGCCGGGCTGTGCGAGGTCGCCCCCAGGGCGAGCATGCACCCACGAGGTTCTCGACTGAGTTCTTCCGATTGCCTAGGCGATATATTCTTGTCGATACCGTGCGCGCCGCCAAGGCCAGCTTTGCACGCACAACCTGCGCTATTCGGCGTCACGCTGAGCGATCCAGTCGAAGTCGGGATGATTCTTGAATCGCCATTTGCGTAGCGGTCCGGCCATCACGTTCAGATAGTACATTTCAAAGCCATAGGGCGCCGCGCAGGGGTGATGCCCCCTGGGCACGAGAACCACGTCGCCATCGGCGACCGCCATCGTTTCGTCGAGCGTGCCGTCTTCGGTAAAGACCCGCTGCACGCCGAAACCGGATGCCGGAGCAAGCCGGTGGTAGTAGGTCTCCTCGAGATAGGTGATGTTGGGAAAGTCGTCCTCGTCGTGCCTATGCGGTGGGTACGACGACCAGTGTCCCTGCGGGGTGAAGACCTCAGTGACCAGCAGGCTGTCGGCGACGTCACTTTCCTCCATCGCGATCGGATGGATGTAGCGGGTATTGGTGCCCTTGCCTCTGGTCACCAGTTCAACATCCCTTATCACCCGCGCAGGATAGTTGCCCTTGCCCGGCGCGGTGCATACGGCAAGCGTGCACTCGGTCGTCGCCTTCGCCGACCAATCGGAACCGTTCGGCACGTAGACGCTGTGCGGTGAGAGGCGCTCGAACACGCTGCTGCGGTCACCAAGTTCGCCGAAATCTTCACCCCCAGCGGAAATCTGCGCCTTGCCCTCGACCAGAACGAGGATCACCTCCCTTGCGCCGGTGGCTTCGCCCGCGGTCTCGCCGGGGGCGAGCTGGTAAAGGCCGAAGCCCACGTAGCGCCACCCCGCGCTTTGGGACGTAACGTCATGCACCTTGCCGCGTGTGCCACTCGGGTGGATCAGGAGACTTGCCATTTGCCGACCGCGATTTCGTGTCAGGACAACTTCACCGTCTGGCCGGTGGCCGCGGCCTCAGTCGCGGCATCGGCCAATCGTTGTGCCGTGAGCCCATCATTCCCGCCCGGAGACAACGGCGTACATCCCATCGCCAAGGAACCGCCGACGGTCAATCAGCAGCACCCCTGAGTTGAGATACTTGTGGCCGCCGACGCGCAGGACGACGCTCGTTTCGCGCGTTCCTTCATGGTGTCTCAGGCTCCTGACCCGGCGAACACGCAGCCGCGCATGTCGAGGTCGAACAAAGCGAATACCTTGTCAGTCTCCGGGTACGTGTCGACATCCATGTAAAGGACGCGTTCGTAAGCGTCGCCGATCCGCTGTGGCACGAAGAACCAATAGTAGGCGGCCCGCGACATCTGCCCACGCGTTCTGAAGCCATTGGCCAGTGCGGGATCGATTTTCCGGGCTCCGAAACGCACGCCAAACGTGCCTGCGATGGCGATGTCCGCGTCGGAATCTGTATAGACCAGGATATCCGTGTCGGCCCGATTATTGAGGCCGCTGAGCCGGTCGGCGACGAATGCAGCCGCCGGGAACAACCGGGCATCAGAGGTCAAGACGACTGCGTTGCGGCCGCTCATCACCCGAAAGATCGATCTGGTGGGTGTGCACGGACTCGAACCGTGGACCCGCTGATTAAGAGTCAGCTGCTCTACCAACTGAGCTACACACCCATCGCCGCGTCGGGCAAGACCCTAGGGCTGGCCGCTGCTTAGCAAAGCGCCGGCGCCCCTGTCCAGTTCCCGACAGTTACCTGCTTAACGCGACTCCGGCTACCCCGCCGTGGTCTCGGTACCCATTGGCTGGGCCTGCTTGAAGATGTGGATCTTGTGGCCTTCGACGACAATGCAGCCCTCCTTGGCCAGCGCCCGGAGCTGCTTGTTTACCGCCTCGCGGCTGGCGCCGAGCATCTTGGCGAGCGCGCCTTGGGTGAGGTCGAGCTCGACCACCGCCATGTCGCTTTCCACGCGCCCGTGGATAAGCGCGATCTGACGGAGCAGAACCAGCAGCCGGTGGCGGAGGTCGTGGAAGATCGCCTGGTCAATTTGGGCGTTGGTCGCCCTCAAGCGCTCGCACAACGTCAGGATGATCTGTCTGGCGAGCCGGGTCGAGCCCTCAAGGAGCTGGAGGAACGGAGTCCGGGGGATGTAAATCAGTTTCGTCTCGGTGAGCGCCGCCGCCCCGGCCGAACGCGGCAGCCCGTCGAGCAGCGCCATCTCGCCGATCACCTCGCCTTCCTCGGCAAGGTTGATGGTCGCCTCGCGACCGTCCTCCGAGGTGAGCGTGATGCGCACGATGCCCGAGGTGATCACGTACAGGCCGTCCGACTCGTCGCCCTGGTCGAACAGCACTGCCCCCGGTTCGAGCGTCGTCTCCCGCGCGATGCCGGCGAGCCGCCGGACGTCATCGGCGTCGAGGCCGTTGAACAGGACCGTGCGCTCAAGCGCGGCAACGAGGCTGCTGGCCGTCATTCCCACCCCTCCCTGCCCCAAGTGCTAGCACCCCGACCGAGCCGTGGCGAGCGCCGCCCCAGGGCCGCGGCCCTTGCCTGGCGCGCGGCGCCATGTATCAAGCCACCATTCGATCGATCGACAGGAGGTGACAGATGGACCTTGCACAGACTGCCAGAGACGTGGGCGATTTCGCGACATTGGCGTGGGCCGCGTTCGCCGATTTCCTCCCCAACCTCATCGCCGCCGTAGCGGTCTTCGCCATCGGTTACGTCGCCGCCGGCTGGATCTATCGGATCGTCCACCGCGTCCTCGATCGGGCCGGCAGCCACCTCGACCCCACCCTGCCGCCGATCATCGCCGCCGTCGTCCGTTACGGTGTTCTGATCTTCGTCATCGTCGCCGCACTGAGCCAGCTTGGCGTCCAGACCACGTCGATTCTGGCCGCCCTTGGCGCCGCGGGTCTCGCCATCGGCCTCGCGCTGCAAGGCACGCTGCAGAACATTGCCGCCGGCATGATGCTGCTATGGCTGCGCCCCTTCCGGGTCGGCGACTATATCGAGACCTCCTCGGTCGCCGGCACGGTGGAGGAACTCGGCCTGTTCGCTTCGCGGATCAGAACCTGGGACGGCATCTACAAGTTCGTTCCCAACTCGGAGCTGTGGAACACCATCCTCACGAACTACACGCGCAATCCGACCCGGCTGAACCTGATCGAATTCGGCATCGCCTACGAGGACGAGGTGGCCGAGGGCCGCCGCGTGCTCAAGGAGTTCGCCGAGGGACACCCCAACGTGCTCAAGGCGCCGGAGGTCCAGGTGGTCCCGCTGTCGCTTGCCGACAGCGCGGTGGTCCTGCAAATGCGCGCGTGGTGTCGGACTCCCGACTTCTGGGCGACGCGCTGGGACCTCACCGAAGGCGGCAAGCGGGCGCTGGAAGCGGCCGGCCTCACCATTCCCTTCCCGCAGCGGGTCGTCCACATGGCCGCTCCTGCTCCCGCCGAACCGGCCGCCAGGGTGGCCTGATTCAATACTCCAGCCTCCCGGCCTTGCGGGACCTATCGGCCCATGCTAATGCATATCATTCTCATTGGAGCCTGTGGTGGCTGATCGGAAAGGCCCCGCGATATCGCGCCGAGCGGCGCTTGGCGTGACCGCAGGAGCGATCGGGGCCGGGCTGGCAGGACGGACGCCCGCGCCGGCACAACAGGCGTCGGCGCGTGACCACGGTGGCGACAACCGCGTCGTCGGATCGGTCAACCATCAACGCAACGGTTTCGACCCGCACACGCTCCTGACGGACTGGGACACCGGCACAGTGAGTACGCTCCCCGACGGACGCCGGCTCCGCGAGTACGAGGTGACCGCCGGCGATCTGGAGGTCGAGATCGCTCCGGGCGTGATGTTCAACGCCTGGGTCTACAACGGGCGGATTCCCGGCCCAACCCTTCGCGCGACCGAGGGTGACCTCATCCGCATTCATTTCGCCAACGGCAGCAGCCACCCCCACACCATGCACTTCCACGGCATTCACGGCGCGAGCATGGACGGCGTGCCAGGCGCCGGTCAGATCGGCCGCGGCGAGACCTTCACCTACGAGTTCGTCGCCCGGCCTTTTGGCTGCCATCTCTATCACTGCCACTCCTTTCCGCTGAAGCGGCACATCCACAAAGGGCTCTACGGCACTTTCATCGTCGACCCGGACCCAGCGCTCCACCCGGACCACGCGGACGTCACCCGCTCGCGCCTTCTAGGCACGCCGGAGAACGCCCGCTGGCAGGAGTTCGTCGGCGTCATGAACGGCTTCGACACCAACTTCGACGACGAGAACGAGTTTTACGCCCTCAACACCATACCGTTCGCTTACTTCGACAAGCCGGTGCGCATCGAGCGCGCGCGGCCGGTACGCTTCTACCTCGTCAACGTGACCGAGTTCGACCCAATCAACTCGTTCCACGTTCACGGGAACTTCTTCGACTACTACGACCACGGCACCACGCTGACGCCGACGCTCACGACCATCGACACCGTCATGCAATGCCAGGCCCAGCGGGGCATCCTCGAGTTCTCCTTCGCCGACCACGAGCCCGGCCTTTACATGTTCCACGCACACCAGTCCGAGTTCGCCGAGCTCGGCTGGATGAGTCATTTCGAGGTCGTCTGATGGCCGTAAGCCGGCTCTGGCTCGTCGCTCCCGTCCTCGCCCTCGGCGCGACCCTCGCCTACCTCCTGCTCGGCCGCCCGCTCACCGACCTCACCGCCTCGGCTCCGCCCGTCGAGGAGCTCACCGTCAACGCCGTCAGCCTAACCCCCGGGGAGATCGCGGTCAGGCTCAGCGCCGACGGCTCCGAACCCGTGACCATCGCACAGGTTCAGGTCGACGGCGCCTGGCGTGCCTTCACCGCCGAGCCGTCCCAGACGATCGGGCGACTGCAGAGTGCCCTCATCCGCATCCCCTACCCCTGGGTCGAGGGCGAGAGCCACCACCTCCTGTTCCTCACGGCAACCGGCGTGACTTTCGATCACACGATCGATGTCGCCGTCCCCCGGCCCGAATGGCGTGCCGCCACCGCAACCGCGCTGCTGCTCGTCGGCATCCTCCTCGGCGTGGTTCCGGTGGCGATCGGCCTGATGTCGTATCCGGTCCTGCACATGCTCGGACCATCCGGCATGCGCTTTGTGTTGGCGCTGACGGTGGGGCTGCTGCTCTTCCTGCTGTTCGACACCCTCGGAGAAGGTCTGGAGCGTGCGGGAGCCACGCTGGCCCGGCTGCATGGCACGACCGCAGTGTGGGTGGTCGCAGTGCTGACGACCCTGACGCTCCTCGCCGTCGGCCGCCGCCGGGGCGCGCCGGAAGGCATGCGTCTCGCCTTCTTCATCGCGCTCGGCATCGGCCTCCACAATCTCGGCGAGGGCCTCGCCGTCGGCGCTGCGCTCGCCACCGGCGCCGCGGCCCTGGCGACGTTCCTGGTGATCGGGTTCGTTATTCACAACGTCACCGAAGGCGTCGGCATTGCCGCGCCGCTGGCGGCGGCGGAGCGCCCGTCGCCGACCGTGTTTGCCGGCCTTGCCGGCCTCGCCGGTCTTCCGGCGATCGTTGGCGTCTTCCTTGGCACCGCCGCCGTCAGCCCATACTGGGCGGCCATCGCCTTCGCCATCGGCGCCGGCGCGATCGCGCAGGTGATCATCGAAGTTGCACTGTTTTCCGCCCGTCGGGGCGGCGCCCTGACCGACCCGGCAAACGCCGGCGGCGTCATCGCGGGCCTGGTCATCATGTACGCAACGGCCTTGCTGGTCTGACGGCTTGGCGGTCCACAGCTTTCATTAGGGTGTCACGTTGCCGTAATCGCGTGGTCACTGTCCTGCGCTATCGCAACGATGGGTTCCCCCTCCCCGACGCCATCAGCGAGAGGCAAGGCCATCATCGTGCCCCGCACCGTCAACGAAACACAGTTCGTCCGCCTGGGCAGGCTTCAAATGCCGATGTAAGGGCGCGTACCCTGCCCATCGGAAGAACGACGGCCGTGCTCCCGAGGGCGCGGCCGTTGTCTTTTTCGTCGTGTGCGGCGGTTGCTCGCGGCAGCCCTACACGCCCCCGGACGCCTGCGCATGGATGCGGGCGCGCTTGGCCGAGAGCTTGTTGATCGCCGAGATGTAGGCCTTGGCAGAGGCAACCAGCGTGTCGGGGTCGGCGCCGCGCGCCGTCACCGACTTGCCGTCCTCCTCGAGCCTCACCGAAACCTCGGCCTGGGCGTCGGTGCCCTCGGTCACCGCATGGACCTGATAGAGCGACAATTTCGCGGTATGCGGCACGATGGCGTGGATGGCGCTGAAGATCGCGTCCACCGGCCCGTTGCCCGAGGTCTCCTTGGTCACCTCTCTACCGTTGACGTCGAGGGTCAGGGTCGCCTTCTGCGGTCCGGCAGTGCCGGCGATGACCGTCAGCGCCACGAGCTTGATCGTTTCGGCGGCGGTCGCGAACTCGTCCTCGACCAGCGCTTCGATGTCTTCGTCGAAGACGTGCTTCTTGCGGTCGGCCAGCGCCTTGAAGCGGCGGAAGGCGTCCTCGAAGGCGTTGTCACCGAGCTTGAAGCCGAGCTCGGCCAACTTCTCGCGAAAGGCGTGCCTTCCAGAATGTTTGCCCATGACTAGCGAGGTGGCGTGCACACCAACGTCCTCCGGCCGCATGATCTCGTAAGTCTGCGAATGCTTGAGCATACCGTCCTGGTGGATACCGGCCTCGTGCGCGAAGGCATTTTTGCCGACGATCGCCTTGTTGTACTGAACCGGGAATGCGGTGACCGCCGAG
>CAYTXI010000125.1:0-7204 GCA_964441935.1 uncultured Bauldia sp. | reverse complement strand
CGACCTTGCGCAGGAACGGCTGCAACATCTTGGCAATCCCTTGGTTGTCCGGCTGCCACGTCATCGGGTTCACCGAAGACCGCTTACTTCGCGTACGACGCCGCTCTTGACGAGGGTCACGGCGCCGTTGCGCTTGGTGCCGCCGATCAGATGGACGGCGTCGTTGGCTGCATCGCTCGGGCTGACCTTGGAGTCGCCAATGCTGCGCAGGGCAAGGGTCAGCCGGTCGCTCATCTGCTGGGCGACGGTCAGAATCTCGGCCTGGGACGGGGTCAGCTCGAGCGTGGCGGTCTGACCGACAACCACCTGCTCGCCGTCCTGATCCTCGATCGTCTGATCAATGGCGAGGACGCGGACGTTGTGGAGGATGGTTTCGGTGACATAGTCGTTGCCGCCCACGGTCGTGCCGCTGTCGGCGTGGCGGGTCATGATCACGTCAACGCGGTCGTTGGGCAGAATGAAGCCGCCAGCGCTGGTGTCAGCGGAGATCCTGGTGGCGACTGCCCGCTTCCCCTTCGGCAGAATGGCCGACATGAACCCTCGGTCGGAGCGAATCAGCTTGGCTGGGGTGATCGGCTCGCCGGCGTAGAGCGAGGCGCGGGCGATGGCGCCCGCCAGGTCGCTGGAGACGTTGAAGCCGGACTTCTGGGTGATGAACCGGTCAGAAATGCCAGAACTCGGCCAATCCTGCCAGTCGACCGAATTGGTCGCCAGGGTCGTGCCCATTGGAATGTCCCGTACCGCGACCAGCACTTTGACGATTCCGGCCGGCTCCGAAGGAGGACCCTCCACGACTTGCGGCGGTTCCGAAGACGTCAGATTCAGCGCCAGAACGGCGGCGATGGCGCCGGCGCCGAGGGCGACACCGAGAACGGCAACTCGAGCAAGCTTCATGACACGCAACCTCTACGACGGGTCGATCTCCAACCTCATGGGCCACTGTCGCTCCGCAATCGTGTACTTATGGTTAACCGCCTGTGAGAATTCGCAATTAACCGGGCGTTACGGCCGCAAAAGCGACTGGGATCGCGCCAAAGACCATGAAGCCGCCTGTCTCAGGGGCCACCCGACGGAATCCGCCGGGCAGCGCCGGTTTCAGGCGATCGCCACCTGCATCCAGGCCGTGTGCGGATAGATGGCGAGCCCGGCGGCGGCCAGCGCGACCCCATAAGGCACGCCCGCGTTCTCATCGTGTAGCCGTTGGACCCACGGCTGACGGATGATGAACACGGGCACGACCGCCCGCCGGAAAGCCAGCAACAACAAGGTCAGCCCCCCGCCGAACAGCGACGCCAGCACGATGAATTCCAGGGTGCTACCCCAGCCAAGCCAGAGCGCGATGGCCGAGGCGAGCTTGGCGTCACCGCCGCCGATCCAGCCCATGGCAAAACAGAAGAAGGCAAGCACCAGGATCACGCCACCGGCCGCCCAATGCAGGGCGAAACTCGTCCAGTCCATTCCGGACAGCGGGGCCAGGACGGCAAAAGCCGCGACCAGCCCAAGCGTCAGCTTGTTCGAAATCGTCAAGGTCAGGAAATCCGTCGCGGCGGCAAAAGCCAACGCCACGGGAAAAACAGCCAACACCGCGTACTGGAAGATGTGCATCACCACGACCAAGCCCCGAGCCCCGATTGCTGCTCGCGCTGGTTCTAGCGGCGGATGTTTAAGACAGACTGAACCGCAGCAAGAGAATGCCTGGAAACAGCGCCGGAAACGGCCGGGCCGGGTTCAAATGCTGCGGCGCGGGGTACGCCGGCGGGCGGGAAGCGTGGCGACCGGTGGCGGCTATTCGCCGAAGCTGGTGCTGATGTCGGTGAATATGACGTTCAACTGCGTGCCGACCGCGGCCGCGCCGACCACAATGACGACGCTCAGCAGAGAGGCGATCAGGGCGTACTCGATGGACGTGGCACCCGACTCGTCGCACACAAGACTAGCAAGCAGTCTCATCGCAAAAATCCCTTATTTCGGCCTCGGCAGTCGGAGGTTCTGACGCCGCGCGACGACAACGCCGCGCGGCGTGCGGGTCAGACATTGATCCGATTACTCGGCACCGAGCTGCGTGCTGACGCTGGTGAACACCGCGTTCAGCTGCGTGCCGACGGCGCCGGCGCCGACGATGATAGCGACGGCGATGAGCGTGGCGATCAGGCCATACTCGATGGCCGTGGCGCCCGACTCGTCCTTGGCAAAACGGGCAAACAGGGTCTGCATGATTGAACTCCTCACTCCACGTGTTTGAACTCTCAGGCTCGGATACGCGCGGCTCGTTAGTCGCGGCCGTAACCAAGCGCGAACGTAACGCCAAAATCCTGAGGGTTAGTTAACGTGCGGGGCAGTTATACTAGGCCTGAATCACACATTGTTAATAATAATCATCCGTCAATCTTTACGTTTTCGCGTAATACCCTCGTTGGATTCCCTCACTGCTTTTCCGTTTATTGTCTGTTTACGCTGCGAGGCAATCTTTTATTTACCACAGTACAAATCCCTGCTGATGGCGTGGTGAGGCCCCGATATATCTTCCCGCACGGGTCATTCCTTAAAGCTTCGTTCACCATCTGCGGGCTAGCTTCCAGGCAACGCGGACTTCCCGCGGAGGGTTTTTATGTCGCGAGCGCCCACGCAGATGCACGCCAGAACGGCCGGTCTCGTCCTGGTCGCACTGGTCACGACCGTCGCCGCCAGCGCCATCCCGGCCAAGGCTGAACCGATCGCGGTGATGGTCGACCGGGCCAAGGTCATGCGCGTGTCACGGCCGGCGGACATCGTCATCATCGGCAATCCGGCGATCGCCGACGCCACGATCCAGGACAACCAGACGCTGATCATCACGGGCCGCAGCTTCGGGTCGACCAATCTCATCGTCCTCGACGCGGAGGGTCAGGCGATCGCCGACGAGATCGTCACCGTCGGTTCGCCAGACGATCAGGTGGTGACCGTCTATCGGCGCGCCTCGCGCCAGACCTTCAGCTGCACCCCGGATTGCTCGCCGACCCTAGCGATCGGCGACAACGCGGCGGCGTTCGAGTCGGTTACCGAACAGATCGAGGCGCACGGATCGCTGTCCGACCAAGCCGCCAGCCGATAGGCGGCTCACGAGCGCCGGTCTTCTGGTTAGCAAACGCTTACCCGAACTCCTCGATTTTTCCCGAGCGGCTACAACCGTTCATCAATCCTTGGCTGCTAACACGATAGCAGGCCCAAAGCGGCAATGTAGGCGCGTACTCAGGATTTCTGTCGATGTGCTCTGTAGCTGCAAAGACCAAGGAGTTGGCCGGCCGCATCGCGGTGGCGACGGGCCTCGCCCGGTTCCGGCGGGACAAAAGCGGCGCGACGGCGGTCGAGTTCGGGATCGTCGCGTTGCCTTTCATCGCCCTGATGGCCGCGATCCTCGAAACGGGGCTCGTGTTCTTTGCCGGGCAGACGCTGGAGACGGCGGTTGCCGATGCCGGGCGGCTGATCCGCACGGGCCAGGCCCAGCAGCAGGGCTTCAACGCGAACGACTTCAAGGACAAGATTTGTCAGCGAGTGATGTCGCTGTTCGGCTGCGACGCCGACCTCGTGATGGACGTGCGCACCTACCAGACCTTCGATTCGATCGACCTGTCGAAACCGGTCGATGAAAACGGCAACCTGCTGACCGACTTCACCTACGAACCGGGTCACGGCGGCGACATCGTCGTGGTCCGCGCGTTCTACGAATGGCAGACGTTCACGTCGATGCTCGGCCTCGATCTCTCCAATATGGCCGACGGCAAACACCTGCTTGCCGCCACCGCGGCATTCCGCAACGAACCGTTCCCCTGGTGATGTCCATGAGCAAGCCCAGCCACCGTCTGCGGCGTCGGTTCCAGCGCCTGGTCACAAATCGGTCCGGCGTTTCGGCGGTCGAATTCGCCCTGCTGTTGCCGTTCATGCTCGTGCTCTATCTTGGCGGATTCGAGCTCAGCGACGGACTGACGATCGACCGCAAGGTTACCCACGTGACAAGCTCGCTGGCGGACCTAGTCACCCAGTCGCGCACGATCACGGACGAAGACATGACCAATATCCTCGACGCGGCGGCGTCGGTGATCACGCCCTATAACACCGGATTGTTGCGCATCAGAGTCAGCGGTGTGACGATCGACGACGAGGGCAAGGCGACGGTAGACTGGAGCGACGCGCGCAACGACACTCCGCTGGCCGAGGGCTCGGCAATCGAAATCCCGGAAGCGATAAAGCAGCCCAATACGTACCTGGTCACGGCGGAAGTCCACTACGACTATACGCCCGTCATCGGCTACGTACTGACCGGCTCCTTCGACATGAGGGACGAGTTCTTCCTGCGGCCGCGGCTCAGCGATACCGTCACACGGACCGCGGGATAACCACTGGCGGCTACTGCCGCCCGTGTGATCCGGCGATCAACCCCTCCAGCGCCGCGTAGTCGCCGCTGGCGACGGCGACGAAACCACCACCACCGATACCGGCACGATCGACGGCGTCGAACGCCTCGGGGGCCTCGACGGCCATCGCGGACAACGCCGCGGAAAGTTGACGCTTGATCTCGTCGGGGACCTCGCGGCGGACCGCGTGGGGGCCGAACGGGATCAACGGGGACTGCCAGACAATTCGAACCCGGTCCATCGACAGGACGCCGGTGCGCACCATCTGCGAGAGGACGCCGAAGCTGTATCCGGTCGCCGATTCGCCGGCGAGGCTCGACCAGCCGACCGCCAGATCTGCGCGGCCGTCGAGAAGCGCCGCGATCGCTGCCTCGGGACTGGCGGTCTCGACAATCTCGGAAAAGAACGCCTCTGGGTCGACGCCACTCAAGGTCAGGGCCCGTAGCGGGATGAGCCGGCCGGCGATCGAATCGGCGGCCGATACGGCAAGCCGCGAATCCTGAGCGTCAGCAATGGTATGGATGGGGCCGTCGGAGCGGGCCAGCAGAACCGCATAAAACCCCTGGCTTCCGTCGAAGGCGGCCGGCAGCGCCAGCGGCTCGATGCAATCGCAGGCGCTGGCGGCGGTAACGTAGCTGGTGGCGGTGTGGACGGCGTACTGGACGCGATCGGTGACGTGGGCGTCGATCAGCGCGGCGTAGGTGGTCGCCGGGACCAACTCGACCGGGAGGTCGAGCCGCGACTCCAGGTACGCCCGGAGCGGCTCCAGGCGAAGCTGGTCGTAGGCGGCGCCTGACGCCGCCAGATAGCCGACGCGCATGACCTGGTGATCGTCGCGCCATTCGGCGCGCAGCGATTGGCCCGTGGCGGCAAGGGCCACCAGCGTCAGGCCCACGAAGGCCGCGGTATACGCTCTCCGACGCATCGATCGCCCTCCCCGGCCGCCCGATCCTGCCCGATCGCGGGGCGGGCGGAAAGCCCGACGTCGCGCCGGGTCAGGTGCGGGAGAAGGCGTACAGCGTGACCTGCCGGTATCTCTCGCCGGGACGCAGGACCGCGCTCGGGAAGGCCGCATGGTTGGGCGCGTCGGGATAGACTTGCGGCTCGAAACAGCAGCCGCTGTTGACGGCGTAGCGACGGCCGCCGAGGCCCGGGACGGGGACAGTCGTCATCATACAGCCGTCGTAGAACTGGACGCCGGGCTCGGTCGACGACACCGTGAGCAGCAAGCCGTTCCTGGGCGACTCCAAGCGCGCGTGGAGGCGGGGCTCAACCGATCGCTCGCGGGCGATGACGAAGTTCATGTCGTAGGCGACGCGGTCAGCGCCGCGCATGAGCCGGATTGGCCGCATGCTGCGGAAGTCGAAATCGGAGCCCGCCACGGCGACGATCTCGCCGGTCGGAATGTTGTCGGCGTCAGTCGGCGTGTAGCTCTCAGCGGCGATCGCGACGCGATGGTCGAGGATATCGGGCGAATCGTCGAGATTGAAATAGGAATGCTGGGCGAGGTTGACGAGCGTCGGCGCATCGGTCGTGGCCTCGGCCTCGACGACGAGCGTGGCCGGCGCCTCGAGGCGATAACGGACCGTGACCTCGACCGCGCCGGGGTAGCCCTCCTCTCCGTCGGGGCTGGAGATGACCAATGTGACGCTCGACGAATCCGCGTCGGCAAGGCGCCAAGCGCGGTGGCCGAAGCCGTTGAAGCCTCCGTGCAGGTGGTGCTTGCCGTTCTCGTTCAACGATAGCTGATACGCCTTGCCGTCGATCGACATCCGCCCGCGGCCAATGCGATTGGCCGAACGGCCGACCAAGGCGCCGAAATACGGCGAGTGCTGGAGGTAGTGTTCCAGCTGGTCGAAGCCCAGAACCAACGGATGATCGATGCCGTCGAGCCGCAGATCGCGGATCACCGCGCCGTAGGTGATGACGACCGCCTTGAGATCGCCGGCGGCGATCTCAACCTCGCGGACTTCGTTGCCGTCAGGCTGGATACCGAACGGTTCTGCAGTCATTTGGCAGCTCCCCTCCCCGGATGAGCCGCGACAATACACGAATGGGCGGCGGGCGCGGAAAATCCGCCCGCATTGTCGCCGGGGTCTGCCGGCGAATCTTCAAATCGTCTGGTTGTAGGGGCCGACCGACGGTTCCGCGTGGAGCACCTGGTCGATGGCGGCGAACATGTCGCGCATGCGTGCTTCGGACACCGGGCTCTCGACGACCACGACCAGCTCGGGCTTGTTGGAGGAAGCGCGCACTAAGCCCCAGGTGCCGTCGTCGGTGACGACGCGGACGCCGTTGACCGTGACAAGGTCGGCGATCGAATGGCCGCAGACACGCTCGCCGGCGGAACGCATGCGCTGAAAGCGATCGCGGATGCGATCGGCGACCGCGTACTTCTCCTCGTCCGGACAATAAGCCGACATGGTCGGCGAGCCCCAGGTCTTTGGCAGCGCCTCCTTGAGATCGGCCATCGAGCGGGAAGGATTGCGCTCGAGCATGTCTAGGATGGCGATGGCGGAGACCAGCGCGTCGTCGTAACCGCGGCCGATGGGGGCGTTGAAGAAATAGTGGCCGGACTTCTCGAAACCGGCGAGCGCGCCAAGCTCGTTGACGCGCCGCTTGATGTAGGAGTGGCCGGTTTTCCAGTAGTCAGCGGTTGCGCCTCGTTGCTTGAGGACCGGATCGCTGGCGAACAAACCAGTCGACTTGACGTCGACGACGAAGGTCGCGTCGGGATGATGCGCGGAAAGATCGCGGGCGAGCATGACGCCGACCTTGTCGGCGAATATCTCCTCGCCGCGATTGTCGATGAC
>CAYTXI010000124.1:0-7262 GCA_964441935.1 uncultured Bauldia sp. | reverse complement strand
CGCGGCATCCGCCTCTTCGCCGTCGACGCCGTCGAGGAGGTCGACAAGGTCGCCCGCGCCGCCCCCGGCGCCCGCGTCTTCTGCCGCATCCTGTGCGACGGCGCTGGCGCCGACTGGCCGCTGTCCCGGAAGTTCGGCTGCGCCCCCGACTTCGCCATCGACGTTCTAGAACATGCCCACGCCCAGGGCCTCGACGCCTACGGCGTCTCCTTCCATGTCGGCTCCCAGCAGGCCAACCCGCAAGCCTGGGGCGCAGCGCTCCACGCGACCGCCGCGATTTTCCGCACGTTGTCCGAGCGCGGCATCCAGCTCCGCATGGTCAACCTCGGTGGCGGCTTCCCGGCGAAGTACCGCGACGGCATCCCGCTAGTGAAGACCTACGGCCGGGCCATCCACTCGGCGCTCCGCCGCCACTTCGGCAACCGCATCCCCGAGACCATCATCGAGCCCGGTCGCGGCATGGTCGGCGATGCCGGCATCATCAAGGCCGAGGTGGTGCTGATCTCGAAGAAGGACGCCGACGACCCGGTGCGCTGGGTCTACCTCGACATCGGCAAGTTCGGCGGCCTCGCCGAGACCATGGAGGAGGCGATCCGCTACCCGATCCGCACGGCCCGCGATCGCGACGCGACCGGGCCATGCGTCATCGCCGGGCCGACATGCGATTCCGCCGACGTCCTTTACGAGAGAACCCCGTACGAGCTGCCGGTGTCGCTGTCGATCGGCGACGAGGTCCTGATCGAGGGCACGGGCGCCTACACCAGCACCTATGCGTCGGTCGCCTTCAACGGCTTCGCACCGTTGGCTTCGTACGTGATCTAAGAGCACCGACAAAGATCATGTTCGGTGAGGAGGCGCCGCCGAAGCCGACGCCACGGGGCGTTTCTCGGCCCGGTGACGGGAGCAGACGCGCACCAACCGCGCCTTACGGCGAAGCCTCCCAAGCCGCGACAACCTGGGCCGTGTCCTCGAAGTGATGGAGGCTCTCCACGCGCCCGTCGCGGACCTTCCACCAGTGCAACTGCTCTTCGTCGATATGTCGCCCGTTGCGGCGAACCGTCATCGCAAGCCGGATATGGGCGATGACATCGTCGCCCGCCGCCACGAAATGGCGCGGCTCGAACGCTTCGAGTTCCACATTGTTGACGAAATCGCCAATGAAGCGTTTGACGCCATCGGGGCCGGTTGCGGGCGTGTGCCAGGGGACGTCGCTGTTCGCCACGTTGAAGTCCCATCGCGCTTCAGGCGCCACCTTCCCTGCGATGTAGGCCACGTCGCCGCGCCCGAACGCCGCATAAATCGACTGGATCAGCACCACGTTGGTGTTGCCGCCGGCACTTGCTTCACCCATTGCTAGATCCTCCCATGAAGCCAGCGAACGCGCCTCACGGCTTCCAAACGAACGCGGGCGCGCCTATACTCCGAACCGGAGTATATTTACTCCGAATCAGAGCAAAGTCAAGCATGACGGAAAAACTGACGACGACATCATTCGCGATCCTCGGGCACCTCGCGATGCGCCCCTGGACGATGTACGAGCTAGCCGGGCAGATGCGCCGCAACGCTCACTATTTCTATCCGCGCGCCGAGAGCCAGGTCTATGCAGAGCCCAAGCGACTGGTTGCCCTGGGCCTTGCCAGGTCGCAGACGGTCGCCGTGGGCAGGCGAAAACGCACGGTCTATTCGATCACGCCGGCTGGACGACGGGCCCTCACAGATTGGCTGCGCGCACCGGTCTCAAAGGGGCCGCTGCTGGAATTCGAAGGTCTGCTGCGGGTCTTTCTCGCGCCCTTCGGGAGCGAGCACGACCTGCGGCACGTGCTCGAACAGGTACGGGCCGAGATCGGCGGGCTGCTGCAGCTGAGCGCGATCATCCGCAGCGAGTACATGGGCGGCACCGCGCCGTTTCAGCAATACGCCCCGACGCGCGCGATGATCCACGACTTCCTGACCCACTTCGCCCTGCTGGTCGATGCGTGGTCCGTGCGGTCGCTTGACGCGATCGAGCAGTGGGGCGCGATGACAGACGAGGAGCAGCGGGCGGCCGCGATCGAAACGTTCGGCCGGAACGTCGTCGGCGATCACCCGGCCGCCGCCGCTCAAGTCGGCCGGCAACCACCCTCACCCAAGCGGCGCACCGCCCCGACCAAGCCGCCCAAGCAACCAATGAAGAAGACTCCCGGCTGACGACCTCGCGCCTACCCGCCCAGCGCCGACTGCTCGGCGGCGATGCGGTCCATGAGCGGGTCGAGCGCGTCGGTCTGCCCCGCCGTCGGATTGCGCGCCTTGAACGCGGCGATCGGCTCGGCAAGTATCTCGTCCAGGTCTTCCGAGCAGCGGAATGAGCCAGCCACACGCTTGACCTTGCTGTTGTCGAAGAGCGCGCACCAGCTCTTGTCGCCGACGAGCGGCCCTTCCCACTCGGGGTTGTAGCGCACGAGCGTATCGGTCGGCACATGGACGATGTGAGCCTCGACCTCGAGGCCGGCGGCCGCGGCATGGGTGATTTCGTCCCAGGTGAAGCCTCGGTCCGACGTGATCTGGAAATCCTGGCCGAGGGCGCCGTCGTTTCCGAACAGGCGCACAAACGGTACCGCGAAATCCGCCGAACGCGTCAGCGTCCACAACGTCAGGCCGTCGCCATGGATCAGAACCGGCTGACCGCGCAGCAGGCGCCGCGCCACCGCGTCACCGTCGCCGAAGGCCATCGGCAGCCGCGTGCGCACCGTGTGGCTCGGCCGCACGATGGTCCACGGCAGAGCCGACTGCTCGCGTAGCATCGTCTCGCAGGCAATCTTGTTGCGGCTGTATTCCCAGTAGGGATTCTCCAGCGGCGTCCGCTCGGTGATGATGTAGTGGCGCGCCGGCTTCTGGTACGCAGAGGCAGACGAGATGAAGATGTACTGCCCCGTGCGGCCCGCGAACGTCGCGATGTCACGCTCCACCTGGTCGGGCGTGTAGGCCCGGAACTGGCAGACCACGTCGAACGACCCGTCTCCCAAGCGCGCGTACGGGTCCTCCTCGTCCATGTCGCCGACGATGGACGTCACTCCCGCCGGCAGAGCGATGCCTGTCCTGCCCCGATTGAGCACGGTTACCTTGTGGCCGGCGGCCAGCGCCTGGTGCACGCACGGCACCGAAATCTGGCCCGTACCGCCAATGAAAAGAACGCTGAGTGCCACCGCGTCGCCTCCCCCCTCTGTTGCGCTGTGAACGGCTCCGGCCGCGTCACTCGGCCGCCGAACGGTCGAGACCCCGCTTGCGGATCAGCGCGTCGGGGTTGGCTGCCCGCCCCCGGAACGCGGCGTAGGCTTCGGCCGGGTCGCGGAGATTGCCAGCCGAATATACGTGATCGTGGAGCCTCCGCGCCATTTCCCGGTCGAACGCGTCGCCGGCCTCCTCGAACGCCTCGAAGGCGTCCGCGTCGAGTACTTCCGACCACAGGTAGCTGTAGTAGCCCGCCGCGTAGTGGTCGCCGGCGAAGATATGGGCGAAGTGCGGCGTGCGGTGGCGCATGGCGATCGCCGCCGGCATGCCGATTTCGTTGAGCGTCCTCCGCTCGAAGTCGACCACGTCGATCCCATCGGCGTCCACCGCCAGGTGCAGCTCCAGGTCGACCAGCGCCGAGGCGGTGTATTCTACTGTTGCCCAACCCTGGTTGAATTTGCGCGCGTTCAGCATCTTGTCGAGCAGCACCTCCGGAATCGGCTCCCCGGTCTCGGCATGGACCGCGAACCGACCGAGCACCTCTGGCTCCTCCAGCCAGTGCTCGTAGAGCTGCGACGGCAATTCGACAAAATCGCGGAAAACCCGCGTGCCCCAGATCAAGGGGTACGTCACGTCCGACAGCAGGCCGTGGAGCGCATGGCCGAATTCGTGGAACAGCGTTCGCGCGTCCTCGAACGAGAGCAGCGTCGTCTGGCCCTTCGGCGCCTTGGCGAAGTTCATCGTGTTGACCACGATCGGCCTGACGTCACCGTTAAGCTTGTGCTGGTCGCGTAGCGACCCCATCCACGCTCCGCTCCGCTTGGACGGGCGCGCGAAATAGTCGCCGACGAACACCCCGACCGGGCCGCCGTCCTCCCGCGCGACTTTCCACACCCTGACGTCAGGGTTGTAGAGCGGCAAGCCCTTCACTTCCGCGAAGGTGAGGCCGAACAGCCGCTGTGCCGTGTCGAACGCCGCCGCGATGACGTTGTCGAGCGTGAGGTACGCCTCGATCCCTGCCCCGTCGAGGTCGAACCGCTGGACGCGCAGCCGCTCCGCGTAGTGCCGCCAGTCCCACGCGGCGAGCGTGAAGTTGCCGCCCTCGGCGGCGACCAGCGCCTGCAGGTCGGCTTCCTCGCCGACGGCGCGTTTCCGCGCCCGCGCCCACACCGACTCCAACAGTGAGCTCACTGCCTCCGGCGTCTTTGCCATGGTGTCGGCGAGTCGGTAATGCGCGAAGCTCACGTAGCCGAGCAGCCGCGCCCGCTCGGCCCGCAACGCGACCATCTCCGAGATGAGGGCCCGGTTGTCGGTATCGCCGCCGCCCTCCCCGCGCCTGACCCATACCGTGAACGCCTTCTCGCGGAGATCGCGGCGGGCGGAGAAAGTCAGAAACGGCTCGATGCTCGACCGCGCGAGCGTGATGACGTGCTTGCCGGCGAGCCCGCGTTCCTCCGCCGCCTCGGCCGCCGCCGCCCGCACCGGGTCCGGCAGACCAACGAGATCGTTCTCGCCGTCGAGCACCAGCATGAACGCCTTCTCGTCGGCGAGCACGTTCTGGCTGAACGCCGTGCCGAGTTCCGCCAGCCGCTCCGCGATCGCGGCCAGCCGCTGCTTGGCCGCCTCGTCGAGCCCTGCGCCAGCTCGCACGAAGTTGGTGTGGTAGCGCTCCAGCACCCGGGTTTGCTCTGCATCGAGCTCGAGCGTTTCCCGTTCCCGCCACAGCGTCGCGATCCTAGCGAACAGCGCCTGGTTCAGCACGATGGCGTTGTGGTGCCGGGCAAGCACCGGCGCGATCTCGCGCTCGATTGCCTGGAGCGCCTCGCTGGTGTCGGCGCTGGCGAGGTGAAAGAAGGTCGACGCCACCCGGCCAAGCCCGAGCCCGCTCAGTTCCAGCGCCCGGATCGTGTTGTCGAATGTCGGCGCCTTTGCGTTCCCGGCGATCCCCGCGATCGTTTGGGCCTGCTCCACCATCGCCGCATCGAACGCCGGCCGGAAGTGCTCGGGCCGAATGCGGTCGAACGGCGGCAGGCCGAGGGCATCGTCCCACGGCTCGGTGAGCGGGTTGGCGTCGGGCTGAGTGTCCATGAGAACGTATCCTGGGCGGAGGCGCGCCACTTATAGCCATGTAGGCCGGGACGTTGAAAGATGCTGTCGTCGCGGCACCACCCAAACAGTCAAAATCTAATTCACGCCCCCGCCTTTGAGCCGCTCAGCCATCACCGCCACCGCCACGTCGAATTGAGGGTCGCGACCGTCGGCGTAGCGGATGTCGAATGGCACGCGGACGTCCGGCTGGACCGGATTCCCTTCCAGCCGCTCACCGTCGACAAAGACGTCGTTGACCGCCAGCACCAGCAGGCTGTCGTCCGGCAGCAGGAACCCCGTCGCGGCAAGCACGTCCCCTGCGGTCTCGGTGCCGACCAGAGGCACGCCGTTCTTCTTCAAGGCGTAGGCGAGGATCTCCATGCCGCTTCGCGTCCCCTCGTCGATGATCGCCACCACGGGCTTGCGCCAGCGCACGTTGGCGAACCGCTCCTCACCGTTTCGTTCGACGAGCCGCATGTCGGCGGTGCCGCCGACGAACGTCTCCGCCGCATCGGCCGGTGCCCCGCCCCACCGGCTCCTGAGGTCGAGGATTAGCCCGTCTACGTCCTTCAGTCGTCCGCCACCGAGCTCCCGGTAGAGGACATGCGTGACCTCGTCGCGCGTGTACGACCACAGGCGGATGACGCCTATCTTGCGGCCGTCCCGCCGGACCACCCGCACGCTGTCCTCGATCGCCTTGACGAAGGCGTCTCCCGGCTGCACTCGTTCGACCTGCACCTTGACGGAGATCGGCGCGCCACCGGCCGTTCGCCGCACGCGGAGCTCCGCGATCCGACCCGCCTTGCCTCGGAACGATCCGATCTCGGAAAACGGTGCACCGTCCACCGCAAGGATCTCGTCCCCTACCTTGATAGTGGCCCGTGCCGCCGGCCCGCCGTCATAAACGTCGACGACGAACACCTTGCCGCCAATGTCGCGGGCGGCAATGCCGATGCCCTCGTAGGTCACCCGCCCTTCGGGCGGGAACAGCCGCCGCATGTCGCGGCGGATGGCGAAGCGGAAGACGTCGATCAACTCATAATAGTCGCGCTGGTCCCGGGTATAGCGTGCGGTGTGTGATGCCCCGAGGCTGGCGAGCGCTGAGTCCACCGCCTCGCGCGTCAGTGGCGTATCCGCCGGTGCGCCGCGGAGTTCCGGCAGCGACGCGACGATCGCCTCCACTGCGTTATTGAAGCTGCCGAGGTCGCCCGGCGCATAGAAGCGCTCGCGCACGATATCGACGGCGCGGTCGAACACCCGATTGCCGGACGGAGCCGCCTCGGCCCCGAAGATGGGAACGAGGACGATCAACGCGGCGGCCCACCGCGCCCCTGTCAGTCGCTGCATTTCTTCGCAGTCCTCCACCTCGGCCGCCCACCGACCAACTATTGCCGGACCGCCGCACGTCAATGAACGTTTCCTCGGGTTGACTTGACCGCCGGTTCCACCGCATCAACGTTCCTCGCACCCGCCGGGCGCTTGGGGGCCGCTTCCCGACACACACCGAGGAGCCGCGACATGGCCGATTGGCCGGTCTACGGAAGGATCGACGGACCGATCGTGATGATCGGCTTCGGTTCGATCGGCCGGGGTACGTTGCCGTTGATCGAGCGCCATTTCGATTTCGACAAGTCGCGCATGGCGGTTATCGATCCCGACGATAGCGACCGCCCTATCCTCGACAAGCACGGCGTGCGCTTCATCCACCAGGCGGTGACCCGCGACCGCTATCGTCATGTGCTCGAACCGCTACTCACCCGCGACGCCGGAACCGGCTTCTGCGTCAACCTGTCCGTCGACACCTCGTCCCTCGACATCATGAGGCTCTGCCGCGAGCTCGGCGTTCCTTACATCGACACCGTCGTCGAGCCGTGGCCGGGCTTCTACTTCGACCGCGCCGCTGGAGCCGAGGCGCGCACCAACAACGCACTCCGCAACACCGTGCGCGAGGAGAAGGCACGGAACCC
>CAYTXI010000123.1:0-7303 GCA_964441935.1 uncultured Bauldia sp. | reverse complement strand
GTCGCCATCCTCGCTCAGTAAGGGGCGTCTACCGGTGGCGACCTTAGGCGGAGCGGGGAGCGGCGCCTGCCCGTGGGTTCGCAAGCCCACGGTCGGGACGCCCTGGTCAGGACCGTCGGCACTACGACCGGCCGCCCGCGATGCTGAAGGCTGAGATGCCGGAGCGTGTCGCCCATGGGCTTAAGGGCGTGGCCGAGCGGCCCCAAGCTCCCGAGGCACGACTTCGGAGGCTGGGGGAATCGAGCGGTCACGCCCGAAGCAGCCTGGCCGGGAGTGTTTCAGGACGCCGCGGCGGGCGCTCGGAGAGTGCCCCCTTACGGACTACCCGGCTTGGTGCTCGATGAGCGCCCGCCACCCCCTTGTCGCCAAGAGGCGAGGAGGGCGAAGCCCGACCGGGATCGAAAGGATCCCGCAAGGGAAAACGGAACGACTGTCATGCCCCGGAGCCAAAACCGCTCGCGGGAACGATGAACCGTACCCTGGAGGCCGCGCGATGCCTCATCGCAGAAAGCCACAGCCGGTCAGACGCGCCATGTCGCGTGCCGCCTCCGCGGCGGAACGGAACCTCGTCCTCGATAAGCGTGCCATCGCCAATTTCTGCGGCGCCTACGAGCGCTCCCGCTGCGGTCGCGCCAGCTGCGCCCGCGTGCGTACCTGCATCGAGCCCGGCGCCCCCTGCTTCGACGAGAACCGCGAAGGTCTGCACGACGCTCTGCTCGGAATCGCCGATCTGGTTGACCCCGATGCTGAGGACGACGACGAGGCTGCCGCCGACGACTGGTGGGACACCTAGGCCTACCCCTCCGCCCACGCGCGGATCAGGTGGTGGGCGATGGCCATCGGCGGTGGGGCGCGGACGCCGTCGGGATGCGTGCCGGCGAGGATCGCGCGGGCCTCGGCCCGGGAGAACCAGCGCGCGTCCTCGAGTTCCGTCTCGTCGCGCGTGATGTCGCGGCTGATTGCCTCGGCGAAGCAGCCGATCATCAGCGAGGCGGGGAACGGCCACGGCTGGCTCGCGCGGTAAGCGACGCGGCGGATACGGACGCCGGCTTCCTCCATGGTCTCGCGGCGGACCGCGTCCTCGATGGTCTCGCCTGGTTCGACGAATCCGGCCAGGCACGAGTACATGCCCGGCATGAAGCGCGGCTGGCGCCCGAGCAGGCAGTTGTCTCCCCCATTTGCCGCGTCGATCGCGAGCATGATCACCACCGGGTCGACGCGCGGGAAGTGGAGCGCCCCGCACGATGGGCAGTCGCGCCGGTAGCCGCCGTTCGCCATCGTCGTCTCCGTCGCGCAGTTGGCGCAGAAGCGGTGCCGGCTGTGCCAGTGGGTAAGGCTCCGCGCCTGTGCGATCGCGCCCAGGTGCTCCGACGACAAGCGACCCTCCGTCGCCAGTGCCCGGATGTCGGCGGCTTCGATATTGGTGTCGCCGGGCACGTCGGCCACCGTCGCCGCAAGATGCGGAGCCCCTTCCACCCAACCGAGAAGGACTGCGTTGTCGCGATTCACGCCCAGCCGCTCGGCCTCCGCGGCCGTGAACAGCGGGTCGCCGGCCTTGATCAGCGCCCGGTCGGCGGCGAACAGGTAGAGCCGTGCGCCGGCGTCCGCGAAGGCGGCTGCGACCGCATCCGCGGCGCGGTTCTCGCTCCGCCGGTCAATGCGGCTCACGGCAAATCCGGTGAACGCGCTCGCCTCCACCGCCGGCAGGCCGTCGAAGCCGCCAAACGGCGGCGGCAGGTCGTCGAACGAAGTCATGGGAGCAGGCGGTGTCTCGATTGGCGTGGGAACGGCGGGGTCGCCTAGCAAGTGTAGCGGCTTCGGCGCCCGATTCGAGCTACATCCGGGTATCGCCGTCGACGACTGCTTCGATTTTCGCCACGCGGCCGGAGCGGCGCGCTCGTTCTATTTGTCGACAGCCGGCCTCGATGATCCGCCGCGCGCCCTTGCCCCCCTCGCTCGTCGGTATGATATGGTGCCTCGGGAGGCTGGCGGCGGACGCGCCCCTCGCCAACCGGGTCAGGTCCGGAAGGAAGCAGCCCTAACGAGTTTCGGCTCGGGTCGCCTGCCAGTTTCCCACCTCATCCGCCACATCACGTGCGCAAGCGCGGGGGCCGAGCGACCGATCGACATGGACGGCACCGATCACGACACCGCCGGCACCGCGGACTACCGCGTCCTTGCCCGCAAGCATCGCCCGGGCACGTTCGCCGACCTGATCGGCCAGGAGCCGATGGTCAGGACGCTCACCAACGCCTTCCGCACGGGGCGCATCGCTCAGGCCTACATGCTGACCGGCGTGCGTGGCGTCGGCAAGACCACGACCGCCCGCATCCTCGCCCGCGCGCTGAACTATTCGATCCCCGGCAAGGTCGACCGCCCCACCATCGACATGGACGAGCTCGGCGAGCACTGCGCGGCGATCATGGAGGGCCGCCACGTCGACGTCATCGAGATGGACGCCGCCTCGCACACCGGCATTGACGACATCCGCGAGATCATCGAGGCGGTGCGCTACAAGCCGGCGATCGCCCGCTACAAGGTCTACATCATCGACGAAGTGCACATGCTGTCGAAGCAGGCGTTCAACGGCCTCTTGAAGACGCTGGAAGAGCCGCCCGCCCACGTGAAGTTCATCTTCGCCACCACCGAGGTCCGCAAGGTCCCGGTCACCATCCTGTCGCGCTGCCAGCGTTTCGATCTCAGGCGGATCGAGGCGGGCCGGCTGGTCTCCCTGATGAGCGACATCACGGCCAAGGAATCCGTCGCCATCGACGATGAGGCCCTGACCATGATCGCCAGGGCCGCAGAGGGCTCGGCCCGCGACGCCCTGTCGCTGCTGGACCAGGCGATCGCCCATGCCGCCGGCACCATTTCGGCCGAAGCAGTACGCCAGATGCTCGGCCTCGCCGACCGGGCGCTGGTCATCGACCTTTTTGAGACCGTCATACGTGGCGACGTGGCGGGCGCATTGGAGCGCCTCAAGCAACTCTACGACGTCGGCGCCGATCCGGCGGTGGTGCTCGAAGACCTCGCCGCCTTCACCCACGTCGTCACCCGCCTCAAGCTCGCTCCTTCCGCCGTCGATGACGAGGCGCTGACGGAGGAGGAGAAGACCCGCGGCCGCGCGTTCGCCGACAGGCTGTCGCTGCGTGTGCTCGCCCGCGCCTGGCAGATGCTGCTCAGGGGCATCGACGAGGCGCGGATGGCCTCGCGGCCGCTCGCCGCCGCCGACATGGTCATTGTCCGCTTGGCGCACGCCGCCGACCTGCCGACGCCCGATGAGGCGGTCAAGGCACTGACCGGCGGTGACACGGCGTCCACCGCTGAGCGGTCGGCCAGTCCCTCGCCGAATGGCTCGGGCCGCGCCCGCATGATGGCGACGCGCGGCGCCATGCCCGCATCCGCATCAGAGCCCGCACCGGACGTGGGTCCGGCACCGAGGGCGCGGCTCGCTTCCTTCGCCGACGTCATCGCGCTTGCCGGCGAGATGCGCGAGCTGAAGCTGACACACGCCTTGGAAACGAACGTCCGCCTCATCCGATTCGAGCCGGGTCGCATCGAGATCGCGCTGACCGACGACGCACCCTCCGAGCTCGTCGGCGAGCTGTCGCGCAAGCTCGACGAGTGGACGGGCGAGCGCTGGATGATCGCCGTCGGCCGCGACAGCGACGCACCGACCGTGGCGGAAGAGAGACGCACCGCCCGCGACCGTCTCGTCAGCGACGCGCGCGCCGATCCGGTGGTCTCGGCCGTGCTCGAACGCTTCCCCGGCGCCGAGATCGTCGATGTGCGCGTGCACGCCGACGACGAGACGCCTTCAACCCTTGACGAAGCCGCGGCCGTCGCCCCCGACGACCTTGGCGACGAGGAAGACTGATACGATGGCAATTGGCGACATGATGGGAATGATGAAGCAGGCGAGGGAACTGCAGGAGCGGATGCAGCGCATGCAGGAGGAGGTCGCCGCGCTCGAGGTCGAGGGGACCGCTGGCGGCGGTCTGGTCACCGCCACCATGACCGGCAAGAGCGAGATGAAGGCAATCCGCATCGATTCTTCATTGCTGAAGCCGGAGGAGAGCGAGATCCTCGAGGACCTGATCGTCGCCGCCTGCAACGACGCCCGCGCCAAGGCAGAGGCCAAGCTCGCCGACAAGATGCGCGAACTGACCGGCGGTCTCGAGTTGCCGCCGGGCATGAAGCTGCCGTTCTAGGCGCTCATGGACGAGGAGCGCGTCGCCGTCATATCCGGCACCACGGGCGCCATCGGCCGCGCGCTGGCGGAGGGGTTCCTGGCCGCCGGCCATGAGGTGATCGGCGTCGATCGCGTCGACACCGACTGGGCAGGCGAGAATTTCCGCGCCGTCTCACTGGACGTCACTGACACCGAAAAGGTTGCCAAGTTCGGCGCCAACCTTGACCGCCTAGACGTTCTCATCAACGCCGCGGGCGTGCTCCGCCACCGCGACGAGTTCGACCCGAAGGTCTTCGCCGACGTCGTTGACATCAATCTTGCCGGCACTATGCGCCTGTCGCAGGCGTGCCACATGGCGCTCGCCGCGGCCGGCGGCGCGGTCATCAACGTCGCCTCGATGTACGCCTATTTCGGCGCGCCGCACGCGCCCGGGTACGCCGCCTCCAAAGGCGGCGTCGCCCAACTGACAAGGTCGCTGGCGGTGGCCTGGGCGAAGGACAACATCCGCGTCAACGCCATCGCTCCCGGCTGGATCGTGACGTCGATGACCGAGACGGCGCGCGCCGACGCCGCACGCAACCGCGCCATCCTCGAACGCACCCCGCTCGGTCGCTGGGGCGAGCCCAAAGACCTCGTCGGTCCGGCGCTGTTCCTGGCGAGCGCTGCCGCCCGCTTCGTGACCGGAGTCGTGCTGCCGGTCGACGGCGGCTATTCATCGACCTGAGGGAGCCAACCGATGCCCGCGCCTAGCCGTGACCCCGATCCGCGCACGCCGTATCAGCTACCGATGCCGGCCGAGGCGGCCGACGATATCGTCGTGGCGCCGGTGGTACCTGAGGACGATCGAGTGTGGGTGCCGCAGGCGGACAACGTCTGGTTCCGTCCACTGTGCCTCAGCGCCTCGCAGGGCTATTGGGTCAATCTTCTGAAGGTGACACGCGCCGGCATTATCTCGCGCCACCGCCACCCCAACCCGGTTCACGGCTATGTCATCAAGGGCCGCTGGCACTACCTCGAGCACGACTGGGTGGCCGAGGAAGGCGGCTACGTCTACGAGCCGCCCGGTGAGACCCACACCCTGGTGGTTCCGGAGGGCACAGCCGAAATGATCACTCTCTTTCAGGTCAACGGTCTGATGCTTTACGTCGATCCCTACGGCAACGCGCTCTCCTACGAGGACGTGTTCACCAAGATCGACATGTGCCGCAAGCACTATGCCGAGTGCGGCCTCGGTACCGACTTCGTCGACCGGTTCATCCGCTGAGGCCGTTCCTTGTCGCGCACCGTCATCGGCCCCGAGATCGAGCGCCTGATCCAGCTTCTGTCAAAGCTGCCGGGGCTCGGGCCCCGCTCGGCCCGCCGCGCGGCGCTGCATCTCGTCAAGAAGAAGGACGAGCTGCTGGCGCCGCTGGCAGGCGCGATGACGGTTGCCGCCGACAAGGTCCTGGTGTGCTCGACCTGCGGTAACATTGACACGACCGATCCCTGCACGATCTGCTCCGACCCGCGCCGCGATGCCTCAACCATCATCGTGGTGGAGGACGTCGCCGACCTCTGGGCGCTGGAGCGCGCGAGTGCCACGAACGCCCGCTACCACGTTCTCGGTGGGGCGCTGTCGCCACTCGACGGCGTCGGACCGGACGACCTCGCCATCGACAAACTGGCGGAGCGCGTCCGTGCCGGCGGTGTCGGTGAAGTGATCCTCGCCGTCAACGCCACCGTCGAGGGCCAGACCACCGCCCACTACATCATGGACCGGCTTGCCGGCACCGACGTCAAGGTCTCGCGGCTGGCGCACGGCGTGCCGGTCGGCGGCGAGCTCGACTACCTCGACGAGGGGACGCTGACCGCGGCGCTCCGCCAACGCACGCCGTTCTGAGGAGGCGCCCATGGTCAAGAAAGTGCTGAGCGACATCCACCGCTACTGGTTCGGCGAATTGAAGTCGCCGGACGAGGCGGCCGCGAAGGAGAAGGTGGAGATGTGGTTCCGCCGCTCCGAGGAGACTGACGCTCATATTCGCGACACCTTCGGCAAGTACGTCACCGCCGCCGGCGCCACCGAGTGGGACGTGGCTCATCTCACGCGCGAAGAGCAGGTGGCCTTGATCGTTCTGCTTGACCAGTTCCCGCGCAACATCTTCCGCGAGGATGGCGAGGCGTTCGCCCACGACGCCAAAGCGCTGGCCCTTGCCCGCCAATTGGCCGACGGCGACCTCGCCCGCTTCCATCCGGCGGAACGCACGTTCGTGCTCATGCCGTTCATGCACAGCGAGGACGTGGCCGACCAGGACACCTGCGTCATGCTGTTCGCGGCCGAGGCCGTGGGGGCGAGCGAGCCGCACAAGGACGGCTTCCGCAGCGCCCTCGACTTCGCCACCAAGCACCGCGACGTCATCCGCAAGTTCGGCCGCTTCCCCCACCGTAACGAGGTGCTCGGCCGCGCCTCGACCGAGGAGGAGACGAAGTTCGTGGCCGAGCACGGACGGGGGTTCTAGCCGGACTTTGTGCGAAAAGGCAGTTCGGCTGTCCGATCCTCTTCGAAGTCCAGCGCCGGCTCGGGGGTGTCTTCCGACTCGCCGAGTTCCAAACCCTGAATCTTCTCGCCGCGCGACGCGATCTTCCCGGTCGAGATGAGTATCTGGTCGATGTCAGCGTTGGCCTGACCGAAGTGGGTACGCAGCTTTTCGACGCGGTCGCCAAGCCGCTGAACGTCCTGTATCAGCTTGCCGACCTCGCTGCGGATGACGTGCGCCTGTTCGCGCACCTGCGCGTCTTTGAGGACCGACTGAATCGCCTGGATGGCAAGCATCAGCAGCGCCGGCGACACGATCATGATCCCGCGCCGATAGCCTTCCTGCACGACGTCTTCGAAGTTCTCCGAGAGGTCGGCATGAACCGAGTCGGAGGCGATGAACATCAGTGCCGTGCTTTGCGTCTCGCCGGGAATGAAGTAATTCTCTCCCATCGCCTTGATGTGCGTCGTGATGTCCCGTCGCAGTTGTGCGCTGGCGGTTTTGGCTGCCTCGGGCGTGTTGGCCGCGCGAAGCGCCTTCCAGGCCTCCAACGGGAATTTCGAATCGATGACCAGGCTTGGGCTGTTCGGGAAGCGGA
>CAYTXI010000122.1:0-7439 GCA_964441935.1 uncultured Bauldia sp. | reverse complement strand
CCCGCGCCGACCGCTCGCCCGGCGAGTTCTACCAGCTCGACATCGAGATGAGCTTTGTCGAGCAGGAGGACGTGTTCCAGGCGGTCGAGCCGGTGCTGCGCGGACTGTTCGAGGAGTTCGGCGAGGGCAAGCCGGTGAGCCGGACCTTCCCGCGCATCCCCTACGCTGACGCGATCAGCAAGTACGGTACCGACAAACCGGACCTGCGCAACCCGATCGAGATGCAAGACGTGACGGAAGAATTCCGCGACTCCGGCTTCAAGGTCTTCGCCGGCCAGATCGCCGCTGACTCCAGGGTCGCGGTGTGGGCGATTCCCGCCCCGACCGGCGGCAACCGCGCTTTCTGCGACCGCATGAATGCCTGGGCGCAAGGAGAGGGCCAGCCCGGCCTCGGCTACATCTTTTTCCGCGACGACGGCGAGGGCGCCGGTCCGATCGCCAAGAACATCGGAATTGAGCGCGCCGAGCAAATCCGCGACCGACTCAAACTCGGCGACGGCGACGCGGTGTTCTTCGTCTGCGGCCGCCCGGCCGTGCACGCCGCGTTCGCCGGCCTGGCCCGCGACCGGATCGGCCGCGAGCTCGAGCTCACCGACCAGAACCGCTTCGCGTTCTGCTGGATCGTCGACTTTCCCGCCTACCAGTGGAACGACGACGACAAGCGCATCGAGTTCTCGCACAACCCGTTCTCGATGCCCAACTACGACCACGACGCTTTCCTGGCCCTCGACCCCAACGACCACGACACGATCCTGTCGATCAAGGCGATCCAGTACGACATCGTATGCAACGGGGTGGAGCTGTCGTCTGGCGCGATCCGCAACCACAAGCCTGAGATCATGCGCAAAGCCTTCACCATTTCCGGTTACGGCGAGGAGGCGCTGGAGACGCAGTTCGGCGGCATGCTGAGGGCGCTGCAGTACGGCGCGCCGCCCCACGGCGGTATCGCGCCCGGCATCGATCGCATCGTCATGCTGCTCTGCGGCGAGGAAAACCTGCGCGAGGTCACCATGTTCCCGATGAACCAGCGCGCCGAGGACTTGCTGATGGGCGCGCCATCCGAGGTGAGCGCCGCGCAGCTCCGCGAGCTGCACATCCGCCTCAACCTGCCGGAGTAGTCGCCTCTATTCCACCTGCTGCGGTTCCAGCGTCCGCCGCATGCCCGCGTCGTCGGACGTGGCTGGTTCCGCCGCGAGCGGCGCCGGTTCCGGGCCAGGCTCGCCGCTTACCGACAGGGCAAGCAGGTTGGGGAGGCTAAACGGCGCCGTCTGGAGGGCCGTCACGATCGTCGAGACGGCAATGGGCGCCGCCGGCGCCATTATCACCGAGATCGAGCCGGGCGTCCTGATGAACGTCTGCAGCACAGGCGCCGCCTCGCTTTGGAACTCGCGGTTGCCGAGGAAGGTCAGCATGAACGGCAGCCCGCGGGCGAACTGCTCGCGGAACTTGGCCGGGTCGACCTTGAGCCGCGCCGCTTGTTCGCCGAGCGCACGGCCGACCAGCGATTCGTCTTCAAAGGTGAAGCTGCCGCTCTTCAAGGACAGAGCGTCGAGGGCCCCGGCGAGCGTATCGACCATGGCAAAGCCCTCGCGCGTCGGCCCGGAGAACACGGCGTCGCCGGAGACCGTGCCGATGTCGGCCAGCGTCAGGTGGAAGTCGTCAACCACAGTAGTCTCGTCCGCCGCGTTCCACGCTGCCTTGAGGTTGGCGTCGACGTTCACGCGGTCGTAGCCAAAGCCCTCGAGCAATCGGCGGACACGATCGTCGATAATCATCGACGTGGCGACGTCGGCGCCGGTCACGTCGAGCGTGATCGCCGTCGGCACGTTGTCGACGTAATTGTCGAGGTCCACGCGCATGCGGGCGAGACGAGTCGGGGGAATGCCTGCGACGTCGACATCCACGCCGCCAATCTCGAAGAAGCCGAGTGCCGGCGCGAGCGAGGAGTAGTCGACATCGCCACCGTAGCTGCTGGTTCGAATCGCCGCGGCGATCGTCGCCGCCTCGGGAAATGCCATGCCGCCGCAAGCGAGGCGTCCGATTTTGAGCGAGGCCACATCGGCGACCACGCCTTCGAGCCCCTCGATGGCGAATTCACCGAGCCCATCGCTCGATAGGTCGGCGATGGCAAGCCGGTCGAGATGCAGGCGGTCGAACCCTGTGGCGTCGATGTCGATTAGGCTCATCTCGAAGCGGCCGACCGAAAATGCGCCGGCTAGGTCGAGAGCGCGGGTTGCCGCAGCTGGGTCGCTTCCGTGGGTCGTCAAATTGACCGCCGCAGCATCGAACAACGCGGCGAAGCCGTGCTCGGGCTGGCGAACCTTGATATCGCGGATCGAAACCCCGCCGACCGCGAGGTTGGCGCCGAACATATCGATGACGGTCTTGCCATAATCGACCGAAGCCACCGCCGGCCGCCACGCCTTGTCGCCGATCCCACCGGCATAGTTATCCGGGTCGTACACGTGGATGAGGGCCTCGAGGTCGACGTCGCGACTGACCACCCGGTTCACGCTCATCGCGACCAGGGGCAGAGGGCTCGGGGTTTCCATCGTCAGCGGGCCAGCCGAAACTCGCTTGATCTTGCCCTCGGCCCACCGCTCTACGGCAACGTTTCCATATGAAATGCGGCTGGTGAGGCCATCGATATCCTCGACCAGCGTCAGCGATCCGACCCGCCCGTGGCCGATCTTGGCCTTGGCGAGGGCACCGTACGCCTTGACCATTGAGGTGAATGGGCGGCTCGGATTCCAGGCGAACCCGGCGTCTTGCGGAAGGACGAAATCGTCAAGGACGACGTCGGACAAGGCGATCTGGAAGAGGCCGGCGGCGATGGCGCCGCCGGTGGCGACAACCCGGCGCGCAACGAGACCGCCGTCGTCGGATTCCCGGAAGCCGGTGACGGAAATGGCGTCGAAGTCGATCACGACGCCAGGCCTGGTGCTCTTCACCGACAAGTCCGAGAGCGTGGCGCTGCCGCTCGCCGAGTCATAAGCGATGGCCCCGTAGCGCGCCGACCAGTCGGGCGAGGCGTCGATCGCAGCCACCCATTGCCTGAGCGACGTCTCAACCGGCTCCTCGGACGAGGCCGGGGAGCACGGCAGCGCCAGCGCCGACAGGGCCAGCGCCAAGGCCCATATGCCTCGGATCCTGCGAGACCTCGCGGTCGTGTTGTGGTTCAACGGGTGGGCCTCAGTTGTTGGCGGCAACGTCAGGGGTGAGCAGGCCGGGGAGCTTGGTCGGCGTCTTCAGTGCCGTGCGCACGACCTGGCCGAGGGGCACCGGCGCGCTTGGCGCCATGGTCACGGTCAGCGAGCGCGGCTCCTCCAGGAACGCCGCTACCGCGGTCAGGAACCGGTCGCGGAAGGTCTCGTCGTCGACGAAGCTGAGCGCGAAGGGCAGAGCACCGTAGACGAGCTGGTCGCGCACGTCGTCGCGGCTACCGCCCAGCATCTGAGCCTGCATGTCGAGCATGCGGCCGACGAAACCCGCGTCGTCGAAGCGCACCGTCATCGAATCGAGCCGCGCTGCGGCGCGCGCCGCCGCAGCCTCCTCCGGGTTCGACAGACCGCGAAACGACAGGCCACTGAACTTGGCAGCCATCTCGATTCTGCCGACGTCGACGGCGTCGATCGTGAGCTCGTGGACGACAACGGTGTCGGCGGCGACGTCATAATCGCTGTCCATGGCGATGTCGGCGACGATCGTTTTGTAGCCGAGCCCATCGAGCATGGCGGCCCCGATCGGGTTGGTGACGATCGATACCGGCAACCTCGCACCGGTCGCCTTGACGAGAATGTCGCTCGGTGCGCCCTCCGTGATCTCGCCGATCTCCACAGTGAGCGCGGCGACGGCGATCGGGTCGGCGAGGCGGGCGTCGACAATGTCGACGCCACCGAGCGTCAGCCGGCTGAACGGACGGAGCCTGGCCCGCCTCTTGACCTCGTCGGCCGACGGCACGACCGCGTCGACGATGGCTGCGCTCGCCCACGTGACCGCGACGTCGGGCGCCGTTGCAGCGCCATCGTCGAAGGTGATGCGCTCGGCGGCGAACCCGCCTGCCTCGCGAAGGGCGGCCCCGCTGATCACCACGGCCGGGACGGTGATAACGCTGTCCTCGGCCGCGACCGACAGTCTGAGTTTGGTGATCGTAACGTCGTCGCCGTTCGCCGTGGCGGCGTCGAAGGAAAGCTCTGCCTCACCGGTGGCGGTCGCGGCTGCCACCAGCAACGCGGCGACTCGTTCCGGCTCGATGGCAGCCCGCGCGCCGGCCGCCGTGGCCAGCAGAAACGCGCCGCAGACGACGACTCGCAGGGACTTTCCGGGCATCCGATCCTCCGCGCAGGCGGGACCCTTTGGCAGGCGAATCGCGGGCTACGGCTGCAAGTGCCGATGGCGCGGACAATGCCCGCACTTCAAGGCAAGGAAAAGGCGGAGACGAGGCGCGAAAGAGGCCGCGGTCTGGGACCGGGCAGCGGTTCAGGCGACGCGAACGGCCGCCTGCCGCGACCGCGGCGGCAGCATCTCGATGCGCGCGCCCGCGGCCGCCGGCTCCATCGCCTTGACCAGATCGAGGAAGGGCCCGGCGGGAAGCGGTGGCGAGAACAGATAGCCCTGAGCCGCGTCGGCTCCGTGGGCACGCAGGTAGTCAAGCTGGTCGAACGATTCGACGCCTTCGGCGATTACTTCCATGCCCAGGTCGTGGCCGAGCCTGATCAGCGAATCGACGATCGGCGAGGCGGCGTTGCCCGCGCGGATGGTGTCGACAAACAGCTTGTCGATCTTGACCACGTCAACGCCCAGCTGGTGCAGGTAAGCGAGTCCGGAATGGCCCGTGCCGGCGTCGTCGAGCGCCACTCGAGCGCCGAGTTGCTGGAAGCGTCGGATCACCACCCTGGCCCTGTCGATGTCGTTGAGCGGTTGTCGCTCGGTAAGTTCGAAGATCAGTTGGTCGTACGCAATACTGGTACGGCCGAAGATGTGCTCGACGTCGCGCACCGTCTTAAGACTGTTGAAGTGCCAGTTGAACAGATTGATGCTGATCTTCAGCCACCGCCGCTGACCAAACGGCTCGGCCAGATCGCTGAGCACGCGGCGCATAAGCGACAGGGTCATCGGTCCCGCCAGGCCGCTCGCCTCCGCCTGGCGGATGAACGCATCGGGCGCGACCACGGTGCCGTCCGGTTTGGCCCAGCGCATCAGCACCTCGCAGCCCACCAGGCGTCCGCTGCCGATATCGATCACCGGCTGGTAGTAGGGCACGAACTCGCCACGAGCGGCGGCGTCGCGGAGCTTAGCGATCTCGATCGGAGGCCCCCTGAGCACGTAGACCAGGAGCCCGAAGATCATTGTGCTGGCCAAGGCGCCGCCGAACTTGGCGTACGCCATCAGGTCGCTGCCAACGGCGACGAATGTTTCGTAGGGGGCGGCGAACTTCATCACGATGGGATAGCGCTGCGATGCCGCCTGCGTCGAGATCAGATCGTCGTCGGGCGGCGGGGCTTCTTGTGTGCGCTGGAAGCGACCAATGACCTGGCCATCCGCCAGTTCCATCCTGCCGTCGGCGACGCTCCTGAGATACTTCGGCACCGGAGCGTCCGTCATAGCGCCGCTCGGTACGATCGCACTGAGGCCGCCCTCGTCGGAGAGCGACCAGATGAGCATGACACCGGCGCGGTTGTTCGACCCAAGCTCGACCAGCTGCACCGAGATGTCGTCGTTGCGTGACGGGTAGCGCTCCGACAGCGGTCTGACGGTGATGCGGTCGCCGATGTGGTTGCATGCGATCTGCCCGTTGCCGTCGACAATGCCAACTTCCTTGATCCAGAAGTTGGAGTAAACGGTGCGCCGCATGACGTCGAGGTCGTGCTCGCTGCAACTGGTGACGCCAGCGATTGCCAGATCAGTGAGGGCAATGAGGCCGTTGTCGATGGCCGTCTCGGCCCGCGCCACGAAGTCCTTAGCGGTCTCGTCGACGACGCGCCGGGCCTGGTCGCGGGAGTGGATCGCGATCAGCACCTGCGCGCCGATGACCGGCGCGCTCACCAAGATGAGCCCGAAGACGCCGAGCGCGATACGCCCACGTTTTGACCAGATGCTAACCAAAGACGGTCCCTTTGCTTGGCGGCGATTTAACCAGCAACGCCCTCAATCCGCGTTTAACTCTCAACTAAAATTGTTGCGAAAGGCATGTATCCCTGGCCGAGGAGGCCGCTTGGCAACCGTTGGCAGCGGTGCTAGGCGGGGCAAGGGGACGCCGCCGGGTAGGTGCCAATGAACGACGGCCGGATCGAAAAGTGGAACCGCGAGTTCGAGGAGGCTGGCGCCGACAAGGTGCGCGGCGACCTGATGCTGGGCCGTTTCGACAAGGAGAAGACCGTCGCCGCCCGCCGCTGGCTCGAGCTGAGCGACACCCGCAACTGGCGGAAGGCCGCGCCGCCGGGCGCGCCGCGCGGCTCGTTCATCCAGGCCATCATCGACAAGCGCAACGCCAAGGTGTGGGGATATGTGATCGCCGGCGGCTTGCTGGCCTTCGGCGTCGCACGGCTGTTACGCAGGCTTTTCTAGCCGCGGCAAACCTCAGTCGCGCTCGATGATCATGAAGGTGTCGGGCGCGCTGCGGATACCGCCGGGCTTGTAGAACAGCTTGCCGTCGTACCAGCTCCGCCGCGGCTCACCGTAGGCGAAGTCGCAGAGCGAACTGGCGAGGTACGCCGTCTGCGGCGGCATGTAGGCCGGCCCGTTGTTGGGTAGCGGCGTCGGGACGTGCGGCGGGTTGCGCGGGTCGAACGGCTCCACGAAGACGACGCGCGGCCGGTCGGCGCGCCGGTTCCACGTCTTGAAGTCCTGCTGCAGGGCCGGCGCCGCGACAAACTCCTGCGACGGGGCGCAAGCGTAGGACGGCCCGTAGCTGCCCAGGTCAGCGGCCACAACGGGCGTCGTCAGCACGGCGGCGAGCGCCGAGGCGGTCAGCAGTGAACGAACGAACATCACAACGATCTCCGGAGGACGGAACGCAACCAATCGCACCGATCATGGCCGAAGGGCGTTTCGGTATGGTTAACGGTGGGTGAGGGGCGGGCGCCTCGAACCGCTCCGAACGGCGGGCTCCAGACGCGAATTGGGCGCCCGACGGACTTTTTTCGTCAAATGGCTCGCCAAATCGCATCGAAACCCCTACATGAGGCGCTCACCCCGAACAGCCAAGGACGGTCTCTTGCAGATTCTCGTACGCGACAACAACGTCGACCAGGCCATGAAGGTCCTGAAAAAGAAGCTTCAGCGCGAGGGCTTCTACCGCGAACTGAAGCGCCAGCGGTTTTACGAGAAGCCGTCCGAGAAGCGCGCGCGCGAGAAGGGCGAGGCGATCCGCCGCTCGCGCAAACTGACCCGCAAGCGCGCCCAGCGCGAGGGCCAGATCCACGCCCCGAAGCCCAAGC
>CAYTXI010000121.1:0-7449 GCA_964441935.1 uncultured Bauldia sp. | reverse complement strand
CCGACCGATTCCTGGCCGAGGTCGATTCGGCCATCGTCCTCCACAACGCCTCGACCCAGTTCGCCGACGGCGGCGAGTTCGGCATGGGCACCGAGATCGGCATCGCCACCGGCCGCCTGCACGCACGCGGTCCAGTCGGCGTCGAGCAGCTCACCAGCTTCAAGTACCGCGTGCGCGGCTCCGGGCAGGTGCGGCCCTGAGTGCCGGCCGCGAGGCTCTCACCTGCTGACCTCCGCCGGCCGGCCTTCGTCGCAGGCCAGCGCATCGGCCTATTCGGCGGCAGCTTCGACCCGCCCCATGCCGGTCACGTCGAGGTCAGTCTGGCGGCCCTCCGCGTCTTGCGGCTTGATCGGATCTGGTGGCTGGTCTCCCCACAGAACCCGTTGAAGCCGAACGCACCCTCAGGCGATCTTGCCCGCCGCGTCGCCGCGGCGCGCGAGCTAGCCCGCAACCCGGCGATCTGCGTCACCGCAATTGAAGCCGCCCTCCGCACCACGTATACAGCCGAGACGCTCGCCCGACTCCTGCCCCGTTTGCCGGGTGCCGCGTGCGTGTGGATGATGGGTGCCGACAACCTCGAAGGGTTTCACCGTTGGCGCGGTTGGCAGAGAATAGCCGCCAGCCTACCGATCGCCGTCTTCAACCGCCCAGGGTTTGCGCTCGGCGCGCTTTCCTCCCCGGCCGCCATCGCCCTCCGCCGGGCGCGGATCAGTGACCGCGACGCCTGCACCCTGTCTGCAACGCCGCCGCCCGCCTGGGTTTTTCTCCCCACCCCCCACATTTCGGCGTCCTCGACGGCGCTCCGCACCGCGCGTCGGGAGGGCGATTCCATGTCTTGAAAGCGTCACCGTCGTCCGCATATCCTTGTTGTGTTGCCGCCTTCAGCGGCTCGAAGGAGAAGGGACCAAACGCTGACAACCGCGCTTAGTAGGGAGGAAGGTACGCGTCCTCCCCGTATTGCGACCGCCAGCCGTGAGCTCGCAGCGGCGGCCGCCCTAAAGGTGGTCCTCGAGAGCCTGAAAGACGCGAAATCCGAGGATCTTGTTTCCATCGACATCGCTGGCAAGACGCCGATGGCCGACTACATGGTGGTCGCCTCCGGGCGCTCGCAGCGTCATGTTGCCGCGATCGCCGAGCGCCTCATTGGCGACCTCAAGGATGCCGGCGGTCGTGACATTCGGGTCGAGGGCCTGCGTGCCGCTGATTGGGTGTTGATCGACGCAGGCGACGTTATCGTCCACGTCTTCCGCCCGGAGATCCGCACCTTCTACAATCTCGAGAAGATGTGGCGCGCCGATCACCCGGCCGGACCGGCGACGGCGTAAGGCGACGCTGGCCCAACCGGCCGTTTGTTTCACCGATGCGCATCACCATCGCCGCAATCGGACGGCTGAAAGCGGGTCCCGAGCGTGCTCTCAGCGAACGCTTCCTCGATCGCGCCGAAAAGGCCGGCCGCAGGCTCGGGCTGGCGTTCAGAGCTCGGGAATTCCCTGAAAGCCGCGCGGCCGCGGCCCCGGCGCGCATGGACCAGGAGGCCGCCGCAATCCTGGCGTCGCTGCCCGCCGACGCCGTCGTCGTCACCCTCGACCGGACCGGCCGTAACCTCGACAGCCAGGCCTTCGCAGCGCAGTTCGCCAGATGGCGGGAAGCCGGCGTTGCCGACCTGGTTTTCGCCGTCGGCGGCGCCGACGGCAACGGCGCCGCCCTCACCGACCGCGCCGACCTCCGTCTGGCGTTTGGCGCACAGACTTGGCCGCACCAGCTCGTCCGCGTGATGCTGGCCGAACAGCTCTACCGGGCCGTGACAATCCTCACCGGCCACCCCTATCATCGCGGCCCATGATCTTTGACAGAACGTTAGCCATCCCGGCCTAGGTTGGCCCGGATGAATCTTCGGTTTCTGCGGAGCAGCCGGATTCGATGACCCGAACTTGCGCAGCGGTCCTCGCGGTCTTGCTAGTCGCCAACGCCGTCCCCAGCCGCGCCGCCGAAGCCAACCACATCGCCTCCATCCGCAACGCTCGCGAGGCCGAGCTTGAGGCGGTCACCCGCGACATCGCGCTGACGCGCGACCGCCAGGTCGAGCTCGAGCGCGAGATCGAACGGCTCGACAAGGATCACGCCGCCCTCAACCAGGCGCTGCTCGAGGCCGGCAGCGAAGTCCAGAAGCTCGAAGGCGCCATCGACCGCAGCGAGCGTCGCGTGCGGGCGCTCATCGCCGATGAGGAAACACTGCGAATGTCGCTCGCCGAGCGCCGCGAGGTCCTTGCCGAGGTCCTGGCGGCATTGCAACGCATGGGCCGCCGCCCGCCACCGGCAATCATGATCCGCCCGGAGGATGCGCTGTCCTCGGTCAGGAGTGCGCTCCTGCTCGGCGCCGTGGTTCCCGACCTGCGCGCCGTCGCCCACGAGGTCGCTAACGATCTCGATCAACTGGTCTCGCTGAGGACCCAACAGGAGCGCGAGCGCGACCGCCTCCGTGTCGACGCCACGGCGCTTGCCGAGGGCCACACCCGGATCGAGCTCCTGCTCGCCGAGAAGCGCCGCAAGCGGATCGCTTCGGTGGAGGCCCTCGCCAGCGAGGAGCGCCGCGCCACCGCCCTTGCCGAGCAGGCGACCAGTCTGCGCGACCTGATCGCCCGAATTCAGTCCGAGAACGCCACTGCCGCCGTTGCTTCCGCGCAGGCTGAGCGGGCCGCCGCTCGCGCCCTCAGCGAGCGCAGCGGCCGACCGGCGACCTCCCTTGGCGACGCCGGTCGCCTAGCTCCCGCGGTGGCATTTGCCGACGCCAAGGCGCTCCTGCCGATGCCGGCCAACGGCCGCATGACCATCGCCTTCGGCGAGGATGACGGTCTCGGCGGCAAGGCCCAGGGCGTTTCTCTTGCTACCCGCCCGTCCGCCCAGGTCTCCTCACCTGCGGACGGCTGGGTGGTCTACGCCGGGCCGTTCCGCAGCTACGGCCAACTCTTGATCATCAACGCCGGCGATGGGTATCATGTGCTTCTGGCGGGGATGGAACGAATCGATGTTCGACTCGGCCAGTTTGTCCTCGCCGGCGAGCCGGTGGCTGTGATGGCCTCGCAGCGGTTGGCAAGCGCCAGCATCGTGCCTATAGGCGCTTCGCAGCCGGTGCTCTATATCGAATTTCGTAAGGATGGCGCCTCGATCGACCCGGCCCCATGGTGGGCCGTGTCCAATGCAGGGAAGGTCGGCGGATGATTCGCAAAGTCACACTCCTGGTTGCCGGCGCGCTTATCGGTGCGGCGGCCGCCATCGCATTTACGCAACCGGGGCCGCTCACCGGCGGCGCTGCGAACGCGGCGTCCTCCGACACCTACCGTGAGCTCAACCTATTCGGCGACGTGTTCGAACGCGTCCGTGCCGACTATGTCGAGGAGCCGGACGATTCCCTGCTCATCGAGTCGGCGGTCAACGGTATGCTCGCCGGCCTCGACCCGCACTCGAGCTACCTCAGCCCTAAGAACTTCCGTGACATGCAGGTGCAGACCTCCGGCAAGTTCGGTGGTCTCGGCATCGAAGTGACCATGGAGGAGGGCGTCATCAAGGTGGTTTCGCCGATGGACGACACGCCTGCATCGCGGGCCGGCATTCTTTCCGGCGACCTCATCATCGCCCTCGATGGCGAGTCGATTCAGGGCCTGACTCTGAACGAGGCCGTCGACAAGATGCGCGGGGCGATCAACACGCCCATCACCCTGACCGTCCAGCGCGAGGGCGTCGAGGCGCCTTTCGACGTCAAGCTGATCCGGGCCGAGATCACCATCCAGGCTGTTCGCTCGCGCGCCGAAGACCAAGTCGGCTACTTGCGAATCTCCTCGTTTAGCGAGCAGACCTACGACGGGCTGAAAGCAGGGATCGACAAGCTCATTGACGAGATCGGCAAGGACGCGATCCGCGGCTACATTGTCGACTTGCGCAACAACCCCGGCGGCTTGCTCGATCAGGCGATCGCCGTCACTGACGCGTTCCTCGACCGCGGCGAGGTTGTTTCGACCCGCGGACGTCACGCGGATGAAACCCAGCGTTACAATGCACGCGCCGGCGATCTGACCGACGGCAAGCCGGTCATTGTTCTCGTCAACGGCGGCTCGGCTTCGGCGTCGGAAATCGTGGCCGGCGCGCTGCAGGACCACCGCCGCGCCACCATCGTCGGAACCCGCACCTTCGGCAAAGGGTCGGTGCAGACCATCATCCCGCTTGGCTCCAACGGCGCACTGCGGTTGACGACGGCGCGCTACTACACGCCGTCCGGGACCTCGATCCAGGCCCACGGCATCGACCCTGACATCGAGATCGTTCAGGAACTGCCACCGGATCTTGCCGAGCAGATAACCCGGCCTCCGGAGGGCGAGTCTGCTCTCAGAGGTCATCTCACCGGCGACGACAGCGAGGACGAGCGCTCCGGATCGCTTGCCTACGTTCCGGCTGATCCCAAGGACGACCAGCAGCTCAACTATGCACTCGACCTGCTGCGCGAGCTGCAGGTCAACGGTGCTTTCCCGCCAGACCCGAATCGCGGCATACCCAACTGAGCGACGGGGTGGCGCTGAATCGGCGCTTCCCGGTGCGGTGGCTGAGTGACAGGTCGATGGCGGCGGATGACCTGACGAAACCGTTGGGGCTCACCGTGTCCCGTAGGCTGAGCGGCCCGCGGCTGGTGGTTGCCGTCGTGGCCGTCGCCACAGCCGTCACCGGCGTGGCCGTCGGCGCCTTGTGGCTTGGCCGCGAGCCCGGACCGACCGCAACTGCCGCGATCAACGTGCCGACTTCCGGGGAGGTCGAGCTCACTGACCGCACCGGTTCAATCGCGACACGCCCGGGCGCGCCTCCGATGCCCGCAGACCCCAACGCACCGGGTTTGACCGAGGTCAAACCCGCGAGCCCAGACGGTCTGGTCGAGGTCGGCAAGGTGATCATTCACGATCCCTCGGAATCGCCGCCGATGCAGCTTGCGGCCCTTCCCGAGCAGTCACTCGTCGAGATGGTTGAATACGGCCCCTTGCCGATGATTGCCGCCGACGGCAGCCGGCCCCTCGACGTTTACGCGCGACCGAGCGCTGCCGACGACCGCGACGTGCGCGTGGCCATTATCGTCGGCGGTGTCGGCATCGACGCCGACGGCACGGCCCGCGCGATCTCCGAACTGCCCGGATCGGTGACGCTGGCGCTGGCCCCTTACGGCGACGACCTTGACCGCACGGTGGCGGCCGCCCGCACCGCCGGCCATGAACTCCTGCTGCAGATCCCGCTTGAACCTTACGGCTACCCGCGCACTGATCCTGGTCCGCACACGCTTCTCTCCGACGCCTCGCCGGAGGAGAACCGCGATAGCCTGCATTGGCTCATGAGCCGCGCCACCAACTACGTCGGCGTCGTCAACTACATGGGCGCCCGCTTCACCAGCCAGACGACCCCACTTGCCCCGGTGCTCGACGAAATCGGCAAGCGGGGCCTGCTCTACCTCGATGACGGCTCCTCCGCACGCAGCGTCGCCGCCACGGTCGGCGCCGGCCGCGTTCCCTTCCTCAGGGCCGACCTGGTTCTTGACGCCGACCTCACAGCCTCGGCCATCGACGCCCGCTTGAACGATCTGAGGACGATCGCCCGCAAGCGCGGCTATGCCATCGCCACCGCCACCGCTTTCCCCCTGACCGTCGAGCGGGTGGCCGCCTTTGCCGCGGCCGCCGCCGATCGCAACATCGTCCTCGTGCCTGTCAGCTCCCTTAGCGCAGTCGGCGGTCGGTGACGCGCGACGACCGCACGGTCAATCTCCCGTACCGGCCTGGCGTCGGCATCGCCGTGTTCAACCGCGACGGGCTCGTGTGGATCGGTCGCCGCTCGCACGTCGACGCCGAGGGCGAAGGCCAGGGGCATTGGTGGCAGATGCCGCAGGGCGGCTTGGACAAGGAAGAAGACCCATTCGAAGCGGCGCTACGCGAGCTTTACGAGGAAACCTCGATCAGGCGCGTCAGCCTTATCCGCGAGGCGCCGGGCTGGTTCGACTACGACCTGCCGCCGCAGTTGGTTGCCGACTCGTGGGGCGGACGGTATCGAGGCCAAACCCAGAAATGGTTTGCCCTACGTTTCGAGGGCGCTGATTCCGAGATCGACGTCCTCCACCCAGCCGGCGGCAAACACAAGCCGGAATTCTCGGCGTGGCGCTGGGAGAAGCTGGAGCTCCTGCCCGAGCTCATCGTACCGTTCAAGCGCGAGGTCTACCGGCAGGTGGTCGCCACCTTCCACGACATCGCCGGTTAGGGCGACAAGACACCCTAACGCGGCGTCAGCGCCCCCTGGACTTCCCTAAGCTGATGCAGCCGCAGCTCCGCGTCGGCTTTCGTCTCCGCGTCCTTGGCGTCGGCGACGTCTTCCTCGGCGTTCCTGACGTCTTCGGCCAACGCCGCCGGATCGACATCGGCGAGCGGGATCGCCTCTTCGGCAAGGATGGTCAGCCCCTCGGTGCTCACGTCTGCGAAGCCGCCGCGTACAAAAATCCGGTCGGTTTGACCGCCGTGGGAGACATCGATCACGCCGGGCTTCAGCGTCGACATGAACGGCGCGTGATCCTTGAGCACGGTGAAGTAGCCCTGCGACCCCGGCACCACCACCTCCTCCACCGGCTCCGACATCAGCAGGCGTTCAGGCGACACCAAGTCGAACTGGAAGGGATCAGCCACTCCCGTTCCCCTTACGCCGCTTCCGCCGCCAGCTTTTTGGCTTTCTCGACCGCCGCCTCGATCGTGCCGACCATGTAGAAGGCTGCTTCCGGCAGGTGGTCGTACTCGCCGGCACACACCGCCTTGAAGTCCTTGATGGTGTGTTCCAGTTCGACGAATACGCCGGGTGCGCCGGTAAACACTTCGGCAACGTGGAACGGTTGCGACAGGAACCGCTCGATCTTGCGCGCCCGAGCAACCGTCATCTTGTCCTCTTCGCTGAGCTCGTCCATGCCGAGGATCGCGATGATGTCCTGCAGCGCCTTGTAGCGCTGGAGGATCTCCTGCACCCGGCGGGCCACGTCGTAGTGCTCCTCGCCGACGATACGCGGGTCGAGCATGCGCGAGGTCGAGTCGAGCGGATCGACCGCCGGATAGATACCCTTCTCCGCGATCGACCGCGACAGAACCGTCGTCGCGTCGAGGTGTGCGAACGAAGTCGCCGGCGCAGGATCGGTCAGGTCGTCTGCCGGCACGTAGATCGCCTGCACCGATGTGATCGACCCCTTGTGGGTAGAGGTAATGCGCTCCTGAAGCGCGCCCATGTCGGTGGCGAGCGTCGGCTGGTATCCGACCGCGCTCGGGATGCGTCCCAACAGCGCGGACACCTCAGAGCCCGCCTGAGTGAAGCGGAAGATGTTGTCGACGAAGAACAGGACGTCCTGCCCCTGGTCGCGGTAATACTCCGCCACCGTCAGCCCCGACCGTCCGA
>CAYTXI010000120.1:0-7459 GCA_964441935.1 uncultured Bauldia sp. | reverse complement strand
TCGCCGCCTCGTTCGGCGGATCGGTCATCGGTGAGGGCGACGAGATCGTTCTGTCGATCATGGAGCACCATTCCAACGTCGTGCCATGGAACTTCCACCGCGAGCGCCGTGGCGCCGTGATCAGGTGGGCGCCGGTCGCCGACGACGGCACGTTCCTGATCGACGAATTCGAGAAGCTCTTGACCCCGCGCACCAAGATGGTCGCCGTCACCCACATGTCGAACGTGCTCGGCACCGTGGTGCCGGTGAAGGACGTCTGCCGCATCGCCCACGCGCGCGGCATCCCCGTCCTCGTCGACGGGGCGCAAGGGGCGGTGCATTGCGCCGTCGACGTCCAGGACCTCGACTGCGACTTCTACGTCCTCACCGGCCACAAGCTCTACGGGCCGACGGGCATAGGTGTGCTCTACGGCAAGCGCGAGCATTTGAGGGCGATGCCGCCGTACATGGGCGGCGGCGAGATGATCGACGAGGTCAGCGAGGACCGCGTGACCTACGCCGAGCCGCCGTACCGCTTCGAGGCCGGCACGCCGCCGATCGTCCAGGCGATCGGTCTCGGCGCCGCCCTTGGCTACATCGAAGGCATCGGCCGCGACCGCATCGTGGCCCACGAGACGCGCCTCGGCCAATACGCCCACGAGCGCCTCAGGCGCATCAACAGCCTGACCATCTATGGCGAAGCCAAGGGCAAGGGCGCCATCGTCTCGTTCAACATGGCCGGCGCCCATCCTCACGACGTGGCAACCATCATCGACCGGGCGGGCGTTGCGGTGAGGGCCGGCACACACTGTGCCCAGCCGTTGCTCGCCCGCTTCGGCACGACCGCGACGTGCCGCGCCTCCTTCGCGCTCTATAACACTGAAGGTGAGGTCGACCGCCTTGTCGACGCCCTGCTGAAGGCCCAGGGTTTCTTTGCCTGAGACGGACGCGATGAACGACACGACCGCCGCCACCAGCACCCAAGCGCCCGAGACGCCGGAGCCCAAGCCGTCCGGCGCGACGCTCCGGGCCACCGGGTCGGCCATTCCGGCCGACGAGCTGGAGCGGCTGACGCGGGACATCGTCGCGGCGCTGAAGACGGTCTACGACCCGGAGATCCCGGCCGACATCTACGAGCTCGGCCTGATCTACAGCGTCGACGTGGACGACGACCGCAATATCGCCATCGACATGACGCTGACCGCCCCGGGCTGCCCGGTTGCCGGCGAGATGCCCGGCTGGGTGGAGAACGTCGTCAGCCTGGTGCCCGGCGTCGGCAACGTGACGGTCAACATGGTCTTCGACCCGCCGTGGACGCCGGAGCGCATGTCGGACGAAGCCAAGGTCGCCCTCGACTGGTACTGATGCCCGGCACCGGGATCGGTGTTGATACCTGCCGTCGCGCGGCTACGGCGGGTCTTGTTGTCCTTTCGATCGTCGGAACCGCAACGGCAGCCAACGACGCACCGCTTCGCGTCCTGGCGGCAGCAAGTGACCTTCGCATCGGCGCCGCGGTGGCGATGGGGCCCTTCCGCGCGGACAAGATGTACCGCGAGGTCCTGGCGCGCGAATTCAACATCCTCGTCGCCGAGAACGCGTTCAAGTGGTCCGAAATCCACATCGGCCGCAGCGCGTACTACTTCGACGACACCGATGCGCTGGTGACGTTCGCCGAAGACAATGACATGGCGGTGCGCGGCCACACGTTGGTGTGGCACAACCAGCTGCCCGGCTGGCTGACGTCGGGCACGTTCTCGCGCGACGAAGCGATCGCGATCCTGCACGACCATATCGCCACCGTGGTCGGGCGCTACGCCGGCCGCATCGCCGCTTGGGACGTGGTCAACGAGGCGATCGGCGACGATGGCAGGCTGCGCGAGGATTCGATCTGGTACCGGCTGATCGGGCCGGACTACGTTGCGATGGCCTTCCGCTTCGCCCACGAAGCCGACCCCGCGGCGAAGCTCTACTACAACGACTACAACGCCGAGGGCATGAACGCGAAGTCGGACGCCGTCTATGCCCTGGTCAAGCGCCTTGTAGACGACGGCGTTCCAATCGACGGCGTCGGCTGGCAGATGCACCTCGTCAACGGCTTCGGGATAGGTGACGGGCACCGCGACAATGCCCAACGGCTGGCGGCGCTGGGGCTTGAGATTTCGATCACCGAACTCGACGTGCGTACGCCACTGCCGAGCACGGAGCCCGCCTTGGAGCGGCAGGCCAGGGCGTATGGCGACGTGACCGCGTTCTGCCTGGCGGAAGCAAACTGCAAGGCTCTGCTTACCTGGGGCTTCACCGACGCCCATTCGTGGATACCGCAGTTCTTCCGCGGCACCGGCGACGCGCTCCCGTTCGACGCTGAGCTGCGGCCGAAGCCCGCCTATTGGGCGATGAACGAGGCGCTCGCGGGCGCGTCCGGCGAGTGAGCCGACCATTGCCGGATCGACCCAACCGCGGGCCTTGCCGGACCAGATGCGGGGGCCCATGTTAGGGGTCCGAGCGATCCGCCGGCCTTGAACCGGCACGAAAAGGAAGTGAAATGGCGACTGCCCGACCGAAGCCTCCGGTGATCAACCTGACCGAACGTGCGGCGGAGCGCGTGCGCGACCTGATCGCCGGCAACGAACGGCCGCTCACCGGCGTCCGCGTCGGCGTCAAGAACGCCGGCTGCGCCGGCATGGCGTACACCCTCGACCCGGTGGAGACGCCGGACCCGACCGATGACGTCGTCAACGAGCACGGCGTCAGCGTCTACGTCGATCCGAAAGCGGTCCTATTCCTGCTCGGCGCGACAATGGACTACGAGGCGACCAAGCTCCGTTCCGGCTTTACCTTCCAGAACCCGAACGAGGTCTCCTCGTGCGGCTGCGGCGAGTCGGTTGAGCTGAAGCCGGCGGCTGAGCGCGAGCAGGCCGACGCATAGACTGATCGGGAAGCGCTACGACTCGCTCGGCACCTTCACCGGGCGGCGCAGGAACTCCGGCACGTGGTCGCCGAGACCGACCACCGGCGGACCGTCACGCGCCTCTTCGCGGTGACGCTTGTCTCTCCGGCGCCCGCGGCGCTCGTCACGTTGCCCACGCTGCGGAAGGTCGCTCCGGTCGCGCCTGGCCTTGCTCTCCTCAGGCGGCGCCACCCGCGGCTTATCTTCGGCCTCCGGCCGACCCGCGGCGGCCCGGGCGGCGGTCGGGGGCCGCGAACGCGAACCGCGTTCGCGCTCGGTACGCCCCTTGCGAAAGGCATGTGCGCGCTCCTCCTCCGCAGAAACTTCCAGGGGCGCGATCGAACGGCCCAGCATCTTCTCGATGGCGGCGACGTGTTTGCGATCGGGCGGGGTCGCGATGGTGATTGCGGTGCCGGTGAGTCCTGCGCGGCCAGTGCGACCGATACGGTGAATATAGTCCTCGGCGTGGGTTGGCACGTCGAAGTTGATGATGTGACTGACCGCGGGAATGTCGAGCCCGCGTGCCGCGACGTCGGACGCGACCAGCACGGTAATCCTGTCGCGGCGGAAATCCTCAAGCGTGGCCATCCGCGAACGCTGGTCCATGTCGCCGTGCAGCGCGCCGACGTTGAAGCCGTGGCGGGCGAGCGAACGGTGGAGCGTAGCCACGTCGCGCCTGCGGTTGCAGAACACGATGGCGTTCTTGAAGTCCGGGATACTGCGCAGGATGGCGCGCAGGACGGCGCGCTTGTCGACCGGTTCACGGCCGGACGGGGCAAGATACTGGCTGACGGTGACCGCCGCCGTCGCCGGCCGCGAGGCCTCGACCTGCACCGGATTGGACAGGAATTTGTCGGCGAGGCGCTTGATCTCAGGCGGCATGGTCGCCGAGAGCATCAGCGTCTGGCGGGTAAACGGCAACAGCTTGCAGATACGCTCGATGTCGGGGATGAAGCCCATGTCGAGCATACGGTCGGCCTCGTCGACAACCAGTATCTCGACACCACTCATCAGGATCTTGCCACGCTCGAAATGATCGAGCAGGCGACCCGGTGTCGCGATCAGCACGTCGGCGCCGCGGTCGAGTTTCTTTAGCTGTTCGTCGAACGACACGCCGCCGATCAACAGCGCAACGGTGAGCTTATGGTTGCGGCCGTAGCGGGTGAAGTGCTCCTGGACTTGCGCCGCGAGCTCGCGGGTGGGTTCGAGGATGAGAGTGCGCGGCATGCGCGCCCGCGCCCGGCCCTTCTCCAGAAGCGTCAGCATCGGCAGCACGAACCCGGCCGTCTTGCCGGTGCCGGTCTGGGCGATGCCGACCACGTCGCGTCGGTCGAGCACGTGCGGGATCGCCTGCGCCTGAATCGGCGTCGGCTCGACGTAGCCGCTCGCCTCGACCGACGCGAGAACCTTTGGGCTTAGTCCAAGATCTTGGAAACGCATTCGCTGATAATCGACCCGGCCGTTGGCCGCGGCTCCGGCGGGACCCTCTACCTTCGGTCACATCGCCCACAAAACAACGCGTCGGACCATAGGCATTGCGTCAGACGTGTCAACGATTCGGCGGATTCTTCGTTAAGCCCGGCATCTGGCTGTTGGATCGCCTCGCATCCAGGTATATTCCTGCCCGAATCAAGGACCATTTGCTGAACGGAACGCGGGGTTGCCGCAAGGAGGTGGGTAGTGAGCGACGTCGTCCTTTTGTCGCACCCAATATTCGGCGTTCTTGGCGTCATCATGGCCGTTTGGGTCTTCGTCGAGGCGCTCAACGCCGATTCCGCCAACGCTGGTCGAATACGGAGCGCTGCATACGCCGTCGCCGTGCTCATGGTTCTGGCATGGGTGCTCGGTGGCTATTGGTACGTGAACTTCTACGGCGCCGACAGGGCGCTCATCCTGGCTGGACCGTTCCCTTGGGCGCACAGCCTCGTTATGGAGACCAAAGAGCACGTATTCTTCATTACGCTCGTCTTGGCGCTCTTTCTGCCGATTGCGGCACGCGCAAACTTGGCAGCAAACAAATCGGCGCGCGCCATGGTGCTGGTCACCGCCGCGCTCATCGCCCTGTCGGGCCTCGCGGTTGAAGGCGCCGGCGCATTTATCAACTTCGGGGCAAAGGCAGCTCTTGCCCAGGCCGGAGCCTAAGCGAGAAGAGCAATGGCAAACGATACGCAAGCCCTTGATCAGACCACGGCAGCATTCGCCTTATCGGCGGCGATCACAGTTCTGTTCAACACGCTGCTCACCTGGATCAAAGAACTGTCCGAGCCGTTTCATGACTTCATGGCCGCGTTGACGGGCCATCACTGGATCACGCAGGGTCTCGTCGATGTCATCGTCTTCATTGTGCTCGGCTACGTCTTTGTGCGTACGGGCACTGCTGCCCGGATGCCAGCAACGAGCCTGGTCAACACGCTTGTCGCTGCTGTGGTAATTGCGGGAATCGGCCTAGCCGGCTTCTTCCTTGTCGCCTAACGCAGAGCGCGAAGGTCCAATCTAGTTGCTCGCCGACCCGAAACGATAGTCGTCGGGCGAGAACACGAACAACTCATACGAGAGGTCGTCGCTGCCGGCGGGGTTGATGGTGCGGATATACACCGCCAGCCCGTCGCTGTCGGACTCCGACGTGTAATCGTCGATGTCGACGCCGAGCTCGGCGAACTCCTTGATTTCGATTGAGTGCGACACCACCGTCCCGCCGTCGGCCTGGTAAGCCACCCACTGGACGAATAGGCGCGCGGTGATCTCGTTGCCACCGCTGCGCGTCACCACGATCCGGTAGACACCGCTGTTGCCGTTGGCCTCCCACGTGCCGCCGATCCGCACGTCCTCGACCGCGCCGGGAATCGCGGCGACCCCATCGGCAAGATCATCGGCGCGCGCAGGGATCGTTAGCGTCAGCCCCGCCGCCAGACCCACGGCCAGCGCGAACCGCGTGGACATCTCAGGTCCTCCAGACCCCATCTCCGGTCGGAAGCCTAGCCGAAACCGGACGACGGCGCACGTCGCCGCGCATGAGCGTTTGTGGTGTTGCTGCAACGGTCATCAGCCGGATCTTCGGAGGCCATTGTTGTATCTCGCGAATCACCTCAACCTAATCCGCTGAGTCGTCCGCGCGTACAACCATCGCGGGCAGGGGCAAAGCGCGGGTGCTGACGAAGATGCGGCGAATCATGGCTTTCTTGGCCGGACTTGCTTTGGCGTGTCCGGCCATCGCGGCGGATCGTATTGCGGCCGCGCACACGCCGTTCGACTGGGCCGGCGTCTATTTCGGCGTTCAGGTCGGCGGCGGTTGGGGCAATCACGACCGATTTTCCTCGTTTGGCAACAGTTACGGGAGCAGCGGTGCCGCTGCCGGATTGTACGGCGGCATCAACTGGTCGAACGGCCGTCACATTGTCTGGGGCGTAGAGGCCGATATTAATGCTACCAGTGTCAGCGGAAACGACGCCAACGTCGGGGGCACCACCGACGCCACCGCCATCAACTACACCGGAACCGTTAATGCACGCGTGGGCGCGGCGATCAAGCGCGCGCTCGTTTATGTCAGCGGCGGCTTTGCCTTTGCCGGCATCACCCAAACCAACGATTCGGCGAGCCTCAGCGGCCCGAGCACGCTGACTGGCTGGGACATTGGTGGTGGTGTCGACGCCCTGCTCACCGCACGACTGATCGGCCGACTGAGTTACAAGTACAAGGATTATCGCACCGCCGGAACCTACACGGGCGGCGCTCTCACACCATTCACCGTAGACACGCAGTCTCACGAGGTGATGGCCGGCGTGGCGGTGAAGCTGAACTAGACCGCGAATCCGTTGACACTACCCTTCCCGCTGTCCGAGTTTCGCGGGCGCCTTTTCCGTCGCGCCGAAATGCGCACGGCTAGATATCCAAGTCCCTGGCGAACTCCGCTCGCTCCTGAATGAAGCGGAAGCGGGCCTCCGGCTTATTGCCCATCAGGCTGTCGACGGCCGCACCGGTCGCCTCGTCCTCGGCGATCTCGACCCGGAGGAGGATGCGCTTGGCCGGGTCCATGGTGGTTTGCTTGAGCTGGGCCGGCATCATCTCGCCGAGCCCCTTGAAGCGGCCGACCTCGACCTTGCCCTTGCCGTTGAACTCGGTCTTGAGCAACGCGTCGCGGTGGGCGTCGTCGCGCGCGTAGAGGGTCTTCGCCCCCTGCGTCAGCCGGTAAAGCGGCGGCGCGGCGAGATAGAGGTGTCCGCCGCGGATGAGGTCCGGCATCTCGCGGTAGAAGAAGGTAATCAGCAGCGAGCAGATGTGGGCGCCGTCGACATCGGCGTCTGTCATGATGATGACCCGGTCGTAGCGAAGGTCCTTGTCGCGGTAGCCGGCGCGCGGGGCGACGCCGAGCGCCTGGACGAGATCGGCGAGCTGCTGGTTCTGGTCGAGCTTGTCGCGGCCGGCGCTGGCGACGTTGAGGATCTTGCCGCGCAGCGGCAGCACCGCCTGGGTCGCCCGATCGCGCGCCTGCTTGGCCGAGCCGCCGGCCGAGTCGCCCTCGACGATGAAGATCTC
>CAYTXI010000119.1:0-7487 GCA_964441935.1 uncultured Bauldia sp. | reverse complement strand
CGTCGACAGCATGGCGCTGTCCTGGACGGGGAGGGGCGTCGCGGTCGGCGGCCCGCTGGCAACCTCGTCGAGCGTCGCCCGGACGTAGTCCTGACGCGCGTCGTTCTCCAACATGTCCGCGCCGAGAAGCGCTGGCTCGCTCGGATCTCTCGGGGTCAGCCCGAGGAGCGTGTAGATGAGCGGTTGCAGGAAAAGGATCGCGCAGACCGCGCTCGACACCGGATTCCCAGGCAGTCCCAGCACGCGCATCGCCCCGGCACCCGGACCCGGGATCAGCCCGAACATCAGCGGCTTGCCGGGGCGCATGGCGATCCGCCAGAACCCGAGCTCCATGCCGCGCGCGCTCAGCGCGTCTTGCACTAGGTCATGGTCGCCGACGGAGGCACCGCCGATGGTGACAAGGATGTCCGCCGCGGCCGCCACGGCAGCGTCGATGGCGGTCGTGATCGCGGCAGTGTCGTCGGTGGCGATGCCGAGGTCGGTCGTCTCGGCCCCGGCCGCGCGGGCGAAGGCGGCGACGGCGGGCGAGCTCGAGGCGACGATCTGATCGGGGCCGGGCGGCGTGCCGGGCGGCACCAGCTCGTCGCCCGTGGCTAGGATCGCGACCCGCGGGCGGCGCCGTGCCGGTATTTCGGCGTGCCCCATGGCGGCGGCGAGTGCCACTTCGCGCGGGCCGAGTCTCCGGCCGGCGTCGAGCAGCACCTCCCCTTCCAGGAAATCGTGGCCAGCGGGGCGGATGTGGCGGTCGACGACCGCCGGCTCTTTGGCGATCACGGTCGTACCGTCCGACGCTTGCGCGTTCTCCTTGATCAGGATGGCGTCGGCACCGGCGGGAACGCGCGCGCCGGTGGAGATGGCGACCGCTTCACCGGCTCCGACCGTTCCGGCAAAACCATGACCGGCGGCCGACACGCCCACGACTTTGAGCGTCGCGGGCACCTTTTGCACGTCGGCGGCGCGCACGGCGTAGCCGTCCATGGCGGAGGCGGCGAAGGGCGGCTGGGTGCGTTTTGCGGCGAGCGGCGTGGCGAGGACGCGCCCGGCAGCCTCGTCGAGAGGCACCAACTCGTCCGTAACCGGTTGGATTCCTGAAAGAATCCGCCGAATTGCTTCATCAACGGAGATGAGAGTCATCGGGCCTTGCGGCGCCAGATTCCCGAGCGGCCGCCTCGCTTTTCCACCAATTGCACGCCGTTGATAGCCATGTTGCGATCGATCGCCTTGGCCATGTCGTAGATTGTGAGGCAGGTGATAGCGACCGCTGTCAACGCCTCCATCTCGACGCCGGTGCGACCGGCGACCCTGGCGGTGGCGGTAACGCGGAGGCCGGGCAGCGCCGCGTCCGGTTCGATGTCTACCGAAATCGCGTCGAGGCCAAGGGGGTGGCAGAGCGGAATCAACTCGTGGGTGCGTTTCGCCGCCATGATGCCCGCAATGCGCGCGGTGCCGATGACGTCGCCCTTTTTCATGTCGCCGGCGCGGATCGCCTTCAGGGTCGCCGGGGCCATGACGACCGCGCCCTCGGCCACCGCGACGCGCTTGGTTATCGGCTTGGCGGCGACGTCGACCATGGCGGCGGCGCCGGCCTTGTCGAGGTGGGTGAGGCGCTTGCCGGCCACGGGTCTTCACTCTGCCGTCACTGGCAGCGGGCCGAGCAGCTTCGCCGTCGCCGCGGCAACGTCGGCCTGGCGCATCAGGCTCTCGCCGACCAGGCAGGCATTGACGCCGGCCCGCGCCAGACGGGCGACGTCCGCGGGCGTGAAGATGCCGCTTTCGCCGACGACCACACGGTCCTTTGGCACCTTGAGCGCAAGGCGCTCGGCGACGGCGAGGGAAGTCTCGAAGGTGTGGAGGTCGCGGTTGTTGATGCCGATCAGTCGCGATGAGAGTTGGAGCGCGCGCTCCAACTCTGCCTCGTCGTGCACCTCGACCAGCGCGTCCATGCCGAGCCCGTCAGCGGTGTTCTCGATGGCGCGTGCTTCAGTGTCGGTCACGGCGGCCATGATGATGAGGATCGCGTCGGCGCCGAGCGCCCGCGCCTCGTGCACCTGGTAGGGCTCGTAGACGAAGTCCTTGCGCAGCACCGGCAGGTCGGAGGCGACCCGGGCGTCCTTCAGGTGCTTGGCCGAGCCCTGGAAGAAGGGCCGGTCGGTCAGCACCGAGAGGCAGGTGGCGCCGCCTGCCTCGTAGGCCCGCGCCAGTGCTGCCGGGTCGAAGTCGGCGCGGATCAGGCCCTTCGACGGGCTCGCCTTCTTGATCTCGGCGATGAGCGCCGTGCGGCCGGCTGCAATCGTGGCTTCCACCGCCCTGAGGAAGCCGCGCGGGGCGGGCATCGACCGCGCCCGGCTCTCCATCTCGGCGGCCGGGACTTTCGCCCTGGCCGTTGCGATCTCGACCCGTTTGCTCGCCTCGATCTTCTTCAGGATGTCCGTCATGGCGTGTCTTTGCGGACCTTCGCTGAGCGCCGGAACGTTCACAGCTCTCCTCGGTGGAGAGACGTTGGTTCGCTTTGGCGAGCCGCTGCGAGCTTAGGCGAACCGGGCGAGGGGGGGTAGACCCACCGGAGAGGATTGCAGCACGTCACCCTTTTCGCCTGGAGCGTGTGGCTGACGGGGTCCGGGGATTGCAGTCTGGGAAGTCACGACGGACCTGCGTAGGGTGACCTCTGAGCGCTTCGTTCGACGCGCCGCTGGAAGTAAAGGACCGTGAACCATGACATGCAAATCCGTGTTCAAACCCGCTCCGCGGCTTGCCGGCGCCGCGCTGGCGTTCTTGATCGCGGCGGCGCCCGAGGTGCGCGCTGCGTGTTCGGATCCCGCCGGCCTGGAAGTCGACCGGCACGACTGCGACCTGAAACAAGTCGACCTTTCTTACGCGACCCTGAGCGGCGCAAACCTGCTCAAGGCAGACCTTAGCGGCGCCGGCCTTGAAGGCGTTGTGCTGATCAGGGCGAACCTAACCGACGCGGACCTGACCGGCGCGAACCTCAGCGGCGCAACCTGGACCGACGGCGCGATATGCGCTGAGGGTTCCATCGGCGAGTGCAAGTAGCCGTCCCGGGGGGCTGAGATGTTCCGAAAATACGCTGCTCTTTTGTTCAACCACAGCGGGATTGCCGCCGTGCGCCATCCACCCGTCGCCCTGATCCTGCTGGCAATGACGTCGCCCCTGGCTGCCGCTGACTCTGCCACTGTGAGCGGCGCTCTGACCGCCAACGGCGAGACGGTCGAGCTGCCGTACGTCTACGTGTGGCCGGAGAAGGAAGGCTTCTATGATGCGAGCGACGCCACATGGAACGTTCTCTTCGTCAGCCGGAAGCTTGGGGCACGTGAGATCGGCGAGCCCATCTGGGACGCTGCGTGGGTCCACATCGGCATTACGGAAACCGCTGAATTCACCGACCAGCCGACCGTGCAGGTCTACTCGCAGTCGATCAAGCTGTCGCCGGAGTCGGCCGGGAACATCACCGGCGGCACCTATCCCGAGATCGAGCTGGAGGCCGTCGACGCCCAGCACATCGCGGGACGGGTGTGGCACGCGGAGACGCAGGAGTTCTTCGACGACACCTTCAGCTACGACTTCACCTTCAGCGCAGCGTTCTCTGATCCCGACGCACCGATCGGCGATCTGCTTCCTGCCGGTGGAGGTGAGCCGGGGCGCGCCTACCTGAAGTGGACCGAGGTCGTCCACTCCGGCGACCCAGACGCGCTCCGCAGCATCGTGCCGCCGGACATGGTGGAGCAGCTCGACAGCGCCAGTGCTGAAGAGGTGCAGGAGCAGATCGAGTTCATGCAGGAGATGACCCCCACCGACGTCAGGATCCTCAGTGGCTCCACGGACGGCGACATAGCCCTGCTCGAGATCGAGGGGATGATTGACGGCGAGAAGGTCACCGGCGAGATCGAGATGACTCGGATGGGCGAGTTCTGGATGCCCACCAAGTCCTCAATGTGAGCCGCCCTCGGCCGACTGCGCGGCCTGGCTAGCTCCGGCGCAGCAGATACACCTTTTCCGTAAGCCGGGTCAGCCCACGTTCTTGGAATCGCGCAAAGTCTTCCGGCGCATCCGATACCGTCTCCAGCAGCTCGATGTCGGCCACACCGCCGAACAGACTGCGTATCTCCGACTCGGGTACGGAAAATGGGGGGCCATCCATCTCGTGCTGAGCATACTCGAGCGCGATCAGCAGCATCGAAGTGCCGGATGCCATCAGCCTGGCCAATGCCTGGACATAGGTAGCGCGCATCGACTGCGGAAATGCGATCAGCGATGCGCGGTCGTAGACGGCGCCGAACGAGCCGACCAGCCCGCGACTGAGATTGAAGAAGTCGCCCAGCAGAATCTCGATCAACCCAGCGCTCCAGCGCTGCACAGGCCCATCGACAGCGCATCGTGGCGTGAGCCCGGCTTCATTGAAGAACGACTCGACGGCGATCTTGTTGATCTCGCAGCCCACGACTGCGTGCCCCCTCCCGGTCAGCCAGATCAGGTCCCGTGACTTGCCGCACAGCGGTACGAAAACACGGGCTCCGGGTTGCGTGCCAAGCCTGCGCCAATGCTTCAGGAGGTGGCGATTGAAGTCGTGCTGATGGAATCCGATCTGGTTGGTCCGCCAGCGATCGTGCCAGAATTCTGTATCCATGACGGTATTCCCGCGGGCCAAGGACCAAGCGGATTCGCCATCAGCCTCACTACTCGTTCGACACCTTGATCAACCGCTCCAGCCGCTCGACCGCCTTGCCCTCGTCGACGATCGTCCCGGCGAGGCGGGCGCCTTCCGCCAAGTCCTCCGCCAGTCCCGCGACCACCAAGGCCGCGCCCGCGTTCAACAGCACCGTAGTCCGATAGGCGCCGTCAGCGCCGGAGAGAACCGCGCGGAGTGCATCGGCGTTGTATTTGGCGTCGCCGCCCTCAATGGCCCGGACCGGGGCCTGCTTCAGCCCGGCGTCCTCGGGCGCGATCGTCGTTACCGAGATCGCGCCGTCCTTCAAGATCGCGACCTTGGTCTCGCCGGCGGGCGATATTTCGTCGAGGCCGCCCTCGCCGTGGACCACCCATGCCGACTCGGCGCCGAGCTCGGCGAGGACGTGGGCAAGCGGCTCGACCCACAGGGGCGAGAAGACGCCGAGCATGTAGCGCTTGACGCTGGCGGGGTTCGACAAGGGGCCGATCAGATTGAAGACGGTGCGGAAACCTAGCTCGACCCGTGCCGGACCGACGTGCTTCATCGCGGCATGGTGCATGGGCGCGAACATGAAGCCGATACCGGCCTCCCGGATGCAGCGCGCGATCTTCTCCGGTGCAAGCTCGATGTTGACGCCGAGGGCGGCCAGCGTATCGGCGGCGCCGGAGCGCGACGACAACGCGCGGTTGCCGTGCTTGGCGACGGGAACCCCGGCGCCGGCGACGACAAAGGCGGAGGTGGTGGAGATGTTGTAGCTGCCGGAGGCGTCGCCGCCGGTACCGACCACGTCGATGGCATCGGCCGGCGCCTCAACCCGCAGCATCTTGTCGCGCATGGTCGCCACCGCCCCGGCGATCTCGTCGACCGTCTCGCCGCGGATGCGCAGGCCCGTGAGGAACGCGCCGATCTGCACCGGCGTCGCCTCGCCCGACATGATGACGTCGAAGGCCTCCCGCGCCTCCTCCTGGGAGAGCCGCTTGCCGGAGGCGACCTTCTCGATGATTGCCTTCAGGTCAGCCATACTCGCTCCGTCACGCCAGCGCCCGCTCGACGCGATGCTCCGCGTTCCACGCCGCGGCGAGGTCGAGGAAGTTCTTCAGGATCAGGTGCCCGTGCTCGGAGGCGATCGATTCCGGGTGGAACTGGACGCCGTGCACGGGGTGGCTGACGTGCATCACACCCATGATCACGTCGTCGTCCGCCGACGCCGTCACCTGAAGCACATCCGGCAGGCTCGACGGCAGTATGGTCAGCGAGTGGTAACGTGTCGCCCGGAACGCGCCGTTGACACCCCTGAGGACGCCGGCGCCGGTGTGGCGGATCTCGCTGATCTTGCCGTGCATCAGGGTGGGCGCTCTGACGATGGTCGCGCCGTAGGCTTGGCCGATCGCCTGGTGGCCGAGGCAGACGCCAAGGATAGGGATCGCCGCCCCCGCCTGGCCCACGAGGTCAAGGCAAATGCCGGCCTCGTTGGGCGTGCAGGGCCCGGGCGACAGCACGATTGCGTCGGGCGCCATCGCCACCACGTCTTCGACCGCTACCTTGTCGTTGCGGCGCACGGTCAGCTCCGCCCCCTCCTCGCCTAGGAAATGGACGAGGTTGTAGGTGAAGGAGTCGTAGTTATCGATGACGAGGATGGTCATGGCTGTCCTACCTCGTTGACGGATAGGACAATTTGTCCTTGGGGCGCAAGCTGGACGTGGCGTGCGGCGCCGCGCCGCCCTTCACCGGGTGGCGAAGGCGAGCTTGGCCCCCAGCGCCAGGAAGGCGCCCGCGAAGGCACGGCGCATCCAGGTGAGCACCCGCGGGCGGGAGATGACGTGGCGGCGGACCGCGGCAGCGAAGATGCCGTAGCCGACGAAGACGACGAAGGTCATCAGCATGAAGGCGGCGCCGAGCTCGAGCATGCGCCAGACGGGATGCGGCTCGCCTGGGCTGACGAACTGCGGCAGGAAGGCCAGAAAGAAGATCGACAGCTTCGGATTGAGGAAATTGATCAGGATCGCGGTGACGATGACCTGCACCGCTGATCTTGCGCCGACCTCTTTCTCCACGTTCAACGCGCCGCGCTCGCGCAGCGTCGTCCACGCGATGTAGAGCAGAAAGGCGATGCCGAGATACTTGAAGATCTGGAAGGCAACCGCGCTGGCGTGCAAGAGCGCCGCAAGGCCGAGGATCGCGGCGGCCATGTGCGGGACGATGCCCAGCGTGCAGCCGAAGGCCGCCACGACGCTCGCCCGCGAGCCGCGCGAGAGGCCCGCCGCCAGCGTATAAAGAACGCCGGTACCGGGCGAGACGATCACGATCAGTGAAGTGACAAGGAAATCAATGCTCACGGAGGACAGGCTCCCGTCGCCGCATGAACCTCGCGAGCGTTAGCATGCCTCCCGTCGTGCGAAGGGACAAGGTGATCAGGTTCGGCCCGACGCGCGGAACGACGCCGCGGCTTTCGCCGGGGTGACGGAAAAACGGCGGGCTGTTCGCCGGAACGAGCGACGCGGGGAACGGTTTCGTGACGCGGCTACTGCCCCCTGCCGACGCCCGCGGCGAACCTGACCGCTTCCTCCGCCGCGCGGAAGAGGGCGCGCGCCTTGTCGACGCACTCGTCGTGTTCCCGTTCGGGCACCGAGTCCGCCACGATGCCGGCGCCGGCCTGGACGTACATCCTGCCGTCCTTGACGATCGAGGTCCTGAGAACGATGCAGGTATCCATGGCTCCGTCGGCGGCGAAATAGCCGACGCAGCCGGCGTAGACCCCGCGCTTCTCCACCTCCAGCTCGTCGATAATCTCCATGGCGCGCAC
>CAYTXI010000118.1:5919-7542 GCA_964441935.1 uncultured Bauldia sp. | reverse complement strand
TGGGGCTCGTTCCTGTTCATGGGCCTGATCGGCGTCATCATCGCGATGGTGGTCAACATCTTCCTCGCCTCTCCGGCGATCGACTTCGCCATCTCGGTGATCGGCGTCTTGGTGTTCGCCGGCCTCACGGCGTACGACACGCAGAAGATCAAGGAGATGTACTACGTTGGCGACGATGGCACCGTGGCCGGCCGCAAGGCGATCATGGGCGCGTTGAGCCTCTACCTCGATTTCATCAACCTGTTCCTGATGTTGCTCCGCCTGTTCGGCAACAGCCGCGGCTGAGCGAAGCCTGAACGGACAATGAAGGGCGCGGCTTTGGCCGCGCCCTTGCCGTTGGAAGCAAGCGCATGCATGCCGTCATTCGCACCGTGGTTGATAAGGACGTGCCGGCGATCACGGCGATCTATGCCAAGGCGGTGACCGAGGGGACCGCGAGCTTCGAGATCGTCCCGCCGAACAAGACGGAGATGAAGCGGCGCGTGCGGGCGCTTACCGACGGCGGCTTTCCCTATTTCGTTGCCGAGCACGACGGCAGCGTCGTCGGTTTCGGCTACGCCGGCCCCTATCGCGAGCGCCTCGCCTACCGCAATACCGTGGAGGACGCCATCTATCTCGCGCCCGACGTGCAGGGGCAGGGAATCGGCGGGGCGCTGCTGGGCAAGTTGATCGCGGAGGCCGAGGCGCGCGGCTTTCGCCAGATGATCGCGGTGATCGGCGACTCCGAGCACGTCGCCTCCGTCCGGCTGCACAAGGCGGCGGGGTTCGAGTTGGTCGGCACGCTGAAGAACGTCGGCTACAAGCACGAGCGCTGGCTTGACACCGTGATCATGCAGCGCGCGCTCGGGCCCGGCCCGCGCGCAAAACCGTCGCTCTAGATCAGGCGACGACCTGCAGACGCGGGTCGAGGACGCGTAGGACGCGTCCAAGATCGTGGCCGCGCTTGACGATCAATCCCGTGGCGGCGACGACCGAATATGCGCCTTGGCGACGGGCTTGGCGCGGCTGCTTGACGATGCGGTAGACAGGTACTTCCGAGGCGCGGCGAAAAACCGAGAAGACGGCGCGTTCGCGCATCTGGTCAATGGCGTAGTCGCGCCATTCGCCGTTGGCCACCTTGCGGCCATACACCTCTAGGATTTCGTTGAGTTCCTGACGGTTGAAGCTGATGGGTGCGCTTCGGTTACTCGCGGCGAGGGCGATCAGGCCCGCCCTGCCGCGGGAGGGTTCTTTGTCTTCGCACTCGGCCAATGCTCTCCTCCCTCTGACTGGACGATCGAACCTCATGATCGCGCCGATCGCGGGACATGGCAAGGGTGCTTCAGGCACGTCGCGGCCCGGCGGCGTGCCAGCGGTTTGGGTCCTCCCAAAATCATGATTTCGCCCCGTTTCCGCCCTTGCCCGGCCACCTTGGGCGACGAGATTCGAGTCGTTGCCTCAAGCGGTTCGGTTCGGCAGAGGCCACGGTAGTTTTCAGCCCCCCAGCCCCCCGGGGCTTTCTTGTCGGACCGAGCTGATGTGAGTATCTTGTCCCAATCCTCAGAGGTGGCACCTTGGCCGGCGCTTTGCGCCGGCCAAGTCGTCTCTAGAGGTCGACCGGCGCAAGCTTGATGGCTCGGCGCA
>CAYTXI010000118.1:0-5819 GCA_964441935.1 uncultured Bauldia sp. | reverse complement strand
GCCGGCAGCGCGTGCTCCACGCAAATGCGGCCCTCCTCGATTGCCTCGCTCGCCCGGTTGAAATCGAGCGGGCTGAGCGCCCCCATCGCCGGCATCAGCAACACCCGCGGCGGATCTCCGGCGAGCCGGCTGCGGGTGATCTGGTCCTGCATGATGTTGATCGCGGTGATGAGGACGGCGAAATAGCCGGGCGCGGACGTTCCCGGCTGCAGCAGGCGCAGGGCGATGTCATCGACTTTGCCGGTCGGGAGAGTGCTTGCGCCCTTGTGGGCCGGTTCGGGCTGCAGCCGGCGCGACTGCATGGCGGCGGTGGCGGAGCCGCGGGCCTCGAAGAAATCGGCGTTGAGGTTCACCGCGATGATGACGTCGGCGCCGAGGGCGCGACAGGCCGTGACGGGAACCGGGTTGACCAGGCCGCCGTCGACCAGCCAGCGGCCCTCGATGGCGACCGGGCTCAGGATGCCGGGCAGGGCGATCGAAGCGCGCACGGCGTCGTCGATCCGGCCATGCCTGATCCACACCTCGTGGCCCGACGACAGCTCGGCGGCGACCGCGGCGAAGGCGATATCGTAGCTTTCGATCGGTGCGTTGATGTCGAGTTGCTCGAGCTTGCGGGCGATGGTCTTGCCGTTGATCAGGCCGCCGCCGGTCAGCCGAATGTCGAGCATACCGACCATCTGGCGCCATTTCATCGACAGCGCCCATTCCTTCACCTCCGACAGCCGGCCAGCGACGTAGGCGGCGCCGATCAGGGCGCCGATCGAACAGCCGCAGACCACGTGGGGCCTGATGCCGGCCTCCTCGAGCGCCTCGATGACGCCGATGTGGGCCCAGCCGCGGGCCGCACCGCTCCCAAGCGCCAGGCCGATCTTGGCCGAATGCATAGAGGCTTCCTTGCCGCTGCCATCGGTGCGGGGGGTTGAATCATCCCGCGCCGCCAGCGATATCACGAACGGATTTATGCGCGGTGAACGGCGGCTGCAACCGGTATTGCCGATGACTGGGACACGGGCGGCGAACGGTGAGACCCGGACCTTCGAGGCGGAGGTGACGCGTCTGCTCCACCTGATGGTCCACTCGGTGTACTCCAACCGCGACGTTTTCCTGCGTGAGTTGATCTCCAACGGTGCCGACGCCTGCGAAAGGCTGAGGATGCTGGCGCTGGAAAAACCGGAGCTTGGCGGCGGCGAGACGCCGCTCAGGATCGTGCTGTCGGCGGACAAGCAGGGCGGCACGCTGTCAATCGAAGACAATGGCGTCGGCATGGACCGCGCCGAGCTGATCGACAACCTCGGGACCATCGCCCGCTCGGGCACGCGTGCGTACTTGGAGAACCTCGCCAAGGGCGAGCAGGGGGCGCAGTTCATTGGCCAGTTCGGCGTCGGCTTTTACTCCGCCTTCATGGTGGCGCGCGAGGTCGAGGTCGTCTCGCGGCGCGCCGGCAGCGAAGAGGCGTGGCGGTGGCGCTCGGACGGGACCGGCAGCTACACGATTGCCCCGGTCGCGCTCGACGAGGCGCCGGCGCGCGGAACCCGGGTGGTGATCGCGCTCGCGGACGACGCCAAATCCTATGCCGATCAGGCGACCGTCGAGCGCGTGGTTGCCGCCTACTCGGCGCATGTTCCGGTGCCCATCGTCTACAAGGTCGCCGACGGCCAGGCGGAGAAGACGTTGGCCGACGGTAGCGCGTTGTGGCGAAAACCGAAGTCGGCGGTGGGCAAGGAGGAATACGCCGAGTTCTACGGCCACGTGTCGGGCCAGTTCGACGAGCCGGCGCTCACGGTCCACTACCGCGCCGAGGGCCGCAACGAATACTCGGTCCTGGTCTTCGTGCCGTCGATGAAGCCGTTCGACCTGTTCGATCCGGAGCGCAAGGGCCGCATCAAGCTCTACGTGCGCCGCGTGTTCATCACCGATACGGCCGACGTGCTGCCGGCGTGGCTGAGGTTCGTGCGCGGGGTGATCGACTCGGAAGACCTGCCGCTCAACCTGTCGCGCGAGATGCTGCAGACCAATCCCATCCTCGAGGCAATCGGCAAGGCGGTGGCCGGCCGCGTCCTAACGGAGATCGACAAGCTCGCCGAAAGCGATCGGGAGACCTTCGAGAAGGTTTGGGAGGCGTTCGGAGCGGTGATCAAGGAAGGCATCTACGAGGACGCCGAGCGGCGCGACGCGATCTACAAGGTCGCGCGCTTCAAGACGACGAGCGGCGGCAAGGCGTGGCGCTCGCTCGCCGAATACGTCGCCGACCTCAAGCCCAACCAGACGGCGATCTACTACGCGCTCGGCGACAGCGAGCCGTCGATCCTCGCCAGTCCGCAGCTCGAGGGCTTCACAAGCCGGGGCATCGAGGTGCTGCTCTTGTCCGACCCGGTCGACGCCTTTTGGGTGCGCACGGCGCTCGGCTTCGACGGCAAGCCGTTCCAGTCGGTGACGCAAGGGGCGGCCGACCTCGACAAGATCCCGCTCGCCGAGGGCGTCGTCGAAGACTCGGCGCCGGAGAGCGCGGTGGCGACGCTCGCCGCGCACTTCAAGCAGACGCTCGGAGAGCGGGTGAGCGCGGTCAGGGTGTCGGCGCGGCTCGCTTCCAGCGCGGTCTGCCTGGTGGCGGCGGACATGGCCCATGACCGCCAGCTCGAAAAGATCCTGTCGCGGGCGGGGGAGCTCAAGGCCGGGTCGGCGCCAGTCCTGGAACTCAATCCTCGCAACGACTTGATCAAGGCGCTCGCGGCACGAGCGACCGCCGGTGGGGCAGGGCCGGCGCTCGAAGACGCCGCGGTCATCCTCTACGGCGAAGCCCGCATCCTCGACGGTGAGACGCCGGACGACGCCGCCGACCACGCGGCCCGGGTGGGTCGGCTGATCGAGCGGGCGCTGGGGTGATCCAGACCTGAATGCGGCGGCTCCCCGGGATCGGGGGGTCGTGCTAGTATCGCCGAAACAATGCTGGGTCGGGGGCTCACATGCGGTGTCCGACGTTGCTGGCCGGGTTGACGGCCCTGGGACTGACTGTTTCGACTTGCACAGTCGTATCGGCGCAAGAGCCGATCGCCGACCTACAGGCGCTTCTGATCGAGCACGGTTGTAGTGCCGGCGCCGCGGACGGTGTGTGGGGTCCGCGAACGGCGGCGGCGGCCGCTGCGTTCGCGGCCGCCTCGGGCACCGCGATCGACCGTCCGATTACCTCCGGACTGATTGACACGCTGCGCCAAAGCGCGGCGCGCTGCGCCGCCGCAGACGACATCCTCGCGCACTATTTGCCGCAAGATGTCCTTGCGACACTCAAGCAGCTTCCGCCGGGGACGCGGGCGAGGGTGTGCCAGGGGAACTTCGGCACCCGCGCGCGTCTGGCGCAGCTCGGGCCGGAAGACAGGATCCAGGGCCACTCGTCGCAGATGATGGATACCAACAATCTCTCGTACGTCATGAACGAGTTCGGCTTTAGCGTATCGGCCGTGGCGACAGCGGCGTTCGTGCGCGGCGACGACGCCCAGAAGAGCTTCCTGATCAAGATGCTGGCGAAATGGGCGCGCGCCGGCGCCTACCTGAAGACGGTCGATTGCTCCAACAGTGACTGTGGCGGTGAATGGCACAGCAAACGCGGCAAGGAGAGGGCGCCAGTCAAGGACTGGGTGAATGTGGAGGAACGCCTGATTCCGATCGCCTTCGCCTATTACACAATGCTGAGGGACTACAAGCCGGACGAGTTCGCCGGGGAGCATGCTGCTATCGACAAGTGGCTGCGGGAGTTTCAGAGGCGGCTCCCCAGTCACGCCCGCGCCACCAAGTCGGAGCTGACTTGGGATATCAATTGGCAGACGTGGGGCTACCCGCTTTTCGACCTCCTCGACGGGCGAGACGCGGCCTTCAAGGCCAGACTGTCCAATGTCGCAGGGAGGCTTGGCGAAGTGCTGCTGCCTGATGGTTCATTCAGGGAGCACACGACGCGGGGCTCGCGCGCGGCCTGGTACCATTTCCGGGCCCTTGGCGAGACATTCTTTGCCCTCGAGATGCTGCTGGCGAACGGCACCGACCTTTACCCGCAATTCGAGGACAGGCTGGAAAAGGCGGTCGCCATCCTGCTCGACACGATCGACGATCTGGATGCCGGTCGCAACGACGCGATGCATCCGGCAAGAATCTACGAATGGGCGAAGACGGATTGGCACAGCGCGGGCGAGCCGACAACACAGACATTCCGCCCGATGGACTACTGGGGCTGGGGCTATACAAACTGGGTGTTTGTCTACCTTCATCGCTTTCCGCATACCGTCAATGCAGAACGGCTCCGTGCCCTGATCGCCAGATTTGAGCGCTTGCCGGAGGGCGACAATACCATCGGCCTGAACGTCGGTTGTCTTTACCGCCTGGGTGACCCAGGTCTTCTGGCCCGCGAGCAAGCCGTCGAGCAGCTTGACGACGCGGCGCTCGCCCAGGCCCTTTCCGACCTGCTCATTCCTTCGCTTTCGAGGGCCGAGCTCAAGGCGGTTTCGCTGCGGCAGTCGGATGTTATCGATTCGTACTCGCTCGATATCGTGAACGTGTTCATCAACAACATCGAAGACGTGCTCCACGCGGGTGGAGGGGATCAGTCACGAACGGCGCTGAACGTCGGGCTGTACGCCGACTACTCGGGGTCGGCGAAAACCGTCGATCAGCTTCAGCACCTGCGCCTTCACTTCGGTCCGTGGAACCTCGACGAGGGGTCGCGCAAGGCCCGGTTCGACAAATGCGACCCGCTGGTCTACGGCCCCGCGGACATCCGCCTCGCCTACGGGCCGGACGCCGCGTCAAACGACTGCATACTCTCGCAAATGTCCGAGGAGGACCGCGAGTTCTGGACAGCCGTCCACAGGCGTCTGCCGGAGATCATCCATGCCGGCGCGGCGGGCAACGAGGCCGCGGCGAAGCTCGATCAGCTCTTCACGTCGATGGTGTCGCAGAAGAGCGGTGGGTAGGGCTGGCCCGCCCTACCGCATGTCGATGGTGGCGGCGCCGAGGACCGGGCCGGGGAGGCCGCCTTCGAGCTCCGTCTGCAACAACACCGCGCAGCGCTCCGCCTTGGCGTTGGCGATCTCGCTCTTCGCCAGATCGACCGACATCGTATCGCCCTTCCACATGGCGACCGGACGGAGCTTCTTGACGACGTTGTTGTAGGTGATCGTGCGGCCGCTGTTCTCGCCGCGTCCGATCGGCACCGTGACGGAGCGTTCGTACATCACCAGCCACAGAGTGGCGTGCGGGATGCCGGACTTGGGAGCGGCGCCGATGTTGACGGTGATGGCGTCGTCGGCCGAGGCCAGCGTGATCGGCACCGACAGACTGTTGGCGTTACTGGCGATCGCCGATTCGATACTGCTGCGGCTGGAACCGACCACGTGGGTGCGACCGTCGACGACTACCTGCGGCGTATAGACTTGGCGGTCGCCGCGGGCGAGTGCATAGGCGCGTTGGCGCTCGGTGTTGTCGGGGCTGGCAAGGGTGTCCTTCCAGCCGAGGTAGTCCCAGTAGTCGACGTTGAAGGACAGCGCCAGGATATCGTCCCGGTCGGCGTACTCCCCGAGCAGCTTGTCGGCCGGCGGGCACGACGAGCAGCCCTGGCTGGTGAACAGCTCGATCACCGCCTCGGTGCCTCCGGCACGGGCGGCGCCGGGCGCAGCCGCGGTCCAGCCGGTGGCGAGGCCGGCGAGGGCAACGGCGATGGTCAGGCGGCTCACGGTCACGAGAATGTCCCAAACAGGCGCAAGGCGACGCGGACACGTCGCCTGACTAGAAGCTATGGCGGCTGCCGGTCAAGTTCGAGTCACGTTCGGGTGAGA
>CAYTXI010000117.1:0-7665 GCA_964441935.1 uncultured Bauldia sp. | reverse complement strand
TCACCAAGGTGTTCTCCGGCGTGCTTTCAGACCGGCTGGGCAAGCGCAAGCTGCTTGCCGCCATCGGCTATGGTCTCGCCGCCGCTACCAAGCCCATCTTCCCGCTGGCGGGAAGCGCCGGTGCGGTTCTGTTCGCGCGTTTCGTCGATCGGGTCGGCAAGGGCATCCGCGGCGCCCCCCGCGACGCACTCGTCGCCGATGTGACCCCAGCAGCGATCCGCGGGGCCGCATACGGACTGCGCCAGGCTCTCGATTCGGTCGGCGCCTTTCTCGGACCATTGCTGGCGATGGTCCTGATGTTCGCCTACGCCGACGACTTTCGGGCCGTGTTCTGGTGGGCCGTCGTTCCCGGTGTCCTTTCGTTTCTGCTCATCGTCTTTCTGGTTCACGAGCCCGAAAGGGTCGAGCCCAACCGCGGCAGCCGCTCACCGATTAGCCGGGCCGAACTCGCCCGCTTGCCGCGGGCCTATTGGCTGGTCGTTCTGATCGGCGCGGTCTTCACTTTGGCACGCTTCTCCGAGGCCTTTCTGGTCTTGAAGGCGAGCGACGCGGGCTTCGCCCTCGCACTCTTGCCGCTGGTCTTTGTGTGGATGAACGTCGTCTTTTCGGTGCTGGCGACGCCTGCCGGAGCCTTGTCCGATCGGCTCGGTCGGCGCGGTCTGCTGCTCGCCGGGTTGGTCCTACTGATCGCGGCCGACTTGTCGCTGGCCCTGGCCCCCGGCATCCTCGGAGTGTTCGTCGGTGTCGCCCTGTGGGGCGCTCACCTCGCATTCAGCCAGGGACTGTTGGCTGCGTTGGTCGCCGACACCGCACCGGCCGACCGTCGCGGCACCGCTTTCGGCGTGTTCAATCTCGTCACCGGCATCGTGCTGCTCGCGGCGAGCGCCCTTGCCGGCGTCCTATGGGAGTTGGTCGGGCCAGCCGCCACCTTCCTCGCCGGGGCCGGTTTCAGCGTCCTCGCAGCGATCATGTTGGCGGCCACGCCGGTGGCCACGACAGCCGAATAACCGACGGCCACCGCTACATCCCCCGGTAGTTCGGCCCCCCGCCCCCTTCCGGCGGTACCCAGTCGATGTTCTGGTTCGGGTCCTTGATGTCGCAGGTTTTGCAGTGGACGCAGTTGGCCGCGTTGACCTGGTAGCGAAGCGAGCCCGCCTCCTCGATCCACTCGTAGACGCCCGCCGGGCAGTAGCGCGCCGACGGCCCGCCGTACACATCGTGCTCCGACGTCTTCTGCAGGTCGAGGTCGGCGACGCGAAGGTGCACCGGCTGGTCTTCCTCGTGGCTGGTGTTGGAGACGTACACGGACGACAACCGGTCGAAGGTGATGACGTCGTCTGGTTTGGCGGCCGCGATCGGCCGCGCCTTCGCCGCCGGCACCGCCGCGGCGTGGTCGGGTCCACCGTGGCCGAGCGTACCGAACAGCGAGAAGCCAAACGTGTTGGTCCACAGGTCGAGACCGGAAAGTGCGATTCCAGCGACCGTTCCATACTTCGACCACAGCGGCTTGGCATTGCGCACCGGCCTAAGGTCGCGGCCGATGACGCTGTCGCGCCAGGTCTCCTCGTATCCGTCGAGAGTGTCGTTCGCCCGGCCTTCGCCGACGGCCGCGGCAATATTCTCGGCCGCGATCATTCCCGACAGGATCGCGTTGTGGCTACCCTTGATGCGCGGCACGTTGACGAGGCCCGCCGCGCAACCGATGAGCGCCCCGCCGGGGAACGCGAGCTTCGGCACCGATTGCCAGCCACCCTCGGAGACCGCGCGGGCGCCATAACCAATCCGGCGCCCGCCCGCGAGCGTCGGAGCGATCGCCGGGTGTGTCTTGAAACGCTGGAACGCCTCGAACGGCGACAGGTGCGGATTGCCATAGTTGAGATGGACGATGAATCCGATTGAAACCAGGTTGTCACCGAGGTGATAGAGGAACGAGCCGCCGCCGGTGCGGTTGTCGAGCGGCCAGCCGAAGGTGTGCTGGACGAACCCCGGCCGGTGGCGCGCCGAATCGACCTGCCACAGCTCCTTGAGGCCGAGGCCGTACTTCTGCGGCTCGCAAGCTTCGTCGAGACCGAAGCGGGCGATAAGCCGCTTGGCAAGCGAGCCCCGCGCGCCCTCGGCGATCAGGGTGTACTTGGCGCGAAGCTCCATGCCGCGTTGGAACCACGGCTTGCGGCTTCCGTCTTTGGCCACACCCATGTCGCCCGTCGCGACCCCGACGACGGCACCGGCCTTGTCGTGGAGCGTCTCGACCGCGGCGAAGCCCGGAAAGATGTCGACACCGAGGGCTTCGGCCTTGCCGGCGAGCCACCGGCAGACATCGCCGAGCGAGACGATGAAACACCCATGGTTGCTCATCATCGGCGGCATCGCCAGCCGCGGCAACGGCAGCGCACCGCCGGCACTGAGCCACAGGAACCGGTCTTCCGTGACCGCCGTGTTGATCGGCGTTTCTTCGCCTCGCCACTCCGGCAATAGCCGGTCGATGCCAACCGGATCGACGACGGCACCGGAAACGATGTGGGCACCGACCTCCGAGCCCTTTTCCAGGACGGCAACAGAGAGGTCGGGGGCAAGCTGTTTCAACCGGATCGCTGCGGCGAGACCGGCCGGCCCCGCTCCGACGACGACCACGTCGACGTCCATCGATTCGCGTGGCCCGAGGCTGTTCGAATTCGTCAATATTCTCTCATGGCTCGTTCGGAACCCGGACCACGTCTCTATAGCAGATGACTGACCGTCGCCGACTGACTCACAGATGGACTCGACTTTGCCATGCCCGAACTTGTGCTAGGCTGACCAAAATCGCAGCACTTCAATCGTTCACGTTGGGCTGCACAAGGGAGGGATGAACAATGACGACATCAACGTTGAGGACAGCGATCCTGGCAGGAGCGGCCCTCGCAATAGGCGCGACCGCGGTGCCGGCCCTCGCGTTCGAACCCGGCACGGTTGAGTGCATCGCGCCGGCCGGTGCCGGCGGCGGCTGGGACTTCACCTGCCGCCAGTTCGGCAAGGCTCTCTACGACGAAAAGGTCGTTCCCAATCCGGTCCAAGTAACCAACATGGCCGGTGCCGGCGGTGGCGTGGCTTACGCCGATGTGGTTGCCAAGCGCGACTCCGACGACGACCTGATCGTCGCGGCATCGTCCGCCACGACCACACGCCTCGCCCAAGGCGCCTACCCTGGCTCGACGATGGACCAGATGCGCTGGGTCGGCACGATCGGCTCGGATTACGGCGTCATTGCCGTCGGCGCGGATTCGCAGATCGGCTCGCTAAGCGAGTTGATGGACAAGATAAAGGACGACCCGAGCTCGATCGCCTTCGCCGGCGGCTCGGCGGTCGGCGGCTGGGATCACCTCAAGGTGCTGATCGCCGCCAAGGCGGCGGGCATCTCCGACGTGAAGTCGGTCAAGTACGTCGCCTTCGATGGCGGCGGCGAGGCGGTGACTCAGCTTCTCGGCGGTCACGTCCAGGCGTTCACCGGCGACTTGTCGGAGGCCAAAGGCTTCTCCGATTCCGGCGATATCAAGATCCTGGCCGTACTGGCACCCGATCGGCTGCCCGGCGACTTCTCCGATTTCCCGACGGCAAAGGAACAAGGCATCGACGCGGTCGGCGCCAACTGGCGCGGTTTCTACGCACCAGGTCACATGTCGGACGACGCCTACGGCTTCTGGGCCGCCGCGGTGAAGAACGTCTACGACTCGCAGGAGTGGAAGGACATCATGGCGCAGAATGGCCTGATGCCGCTCGACCTGCAGGGTGATGCCTTCACCGCCTTCGTCAAGAAGCAGATCGACGACACGGAGGCGCTCAGCCGCGAGATCGGCATCCTCAAATAGAACGAGCACCTCGGGGGGTGAGCGACCGAGCCCTCGGCGTAGCATGCCTGCTGCTCGCGGGGTTCTACGCCTACTTCGCGGCCCAGACGCAGATCGGATTCATCTCCGACCCGCTGGGCCCGAAGGTGTTCCCGTACATCATCGCCGGCGTGCTCGCGCTCGCCGGCATTTACCCCATCATCAAACCTGATCAGCCGCCGGACTGGCCGCCCGCAGGTCGTCTTCTGGAAATCGTCTTCGCCACCGCGGTGATGATTGCCTACACCTACGCCTTGCCGGAGGTAGGTTTCGTTCTCGCCACCGCCGTCACCGCCGGACTTCTAAGCTGGCGGTTGGCGGCCGGGCCACTCTCCGCCGCCGCCGCGGGGGTGGTGATTTCCGTCGGCATCTACCTCGTGTTCCACACGATTCTCGGCCTGTCGCTGGCGCGCGGGCCGTGGGGCTTCTGAGAAAGGGCGGTCGATGGACGCGCTCAGCCACCTCGTCGACGGCTTCGCCATCGCGCTGACCTTCGAGAACATTGGTCTCGCGCTCATCGGCTGCGTCGTCGGCACGGTCATCGGGGCGCTGCCCGGCCTCGGCCCGTCGAACGGCGTCGCCATTCTCATTCCTCTGGCCTTCACCCTTGGACTGCCGCCGACGCCGGCGCTGATCCTGCTCACCAGCGTGTACTACGGCGCCATGTACGGGGGGCGCATATCGTCGATCCTGCTCAACATTCCCGGCGACGAACCGGCGCTGATGACGACGCTTGACGGCTACCCGATGGCGCGCAAGGGGCAGCCCGGAGAGGCGCTCGCACTCTCGGGACTTGCCTCCTTTGTCGGTGCCTTCTTCGCCACCTGGGGCCTGGTTTTTGTCGCACCCCAACTGGTCAAGCTCGCCTTGCTCTTCGGCCCGGCCGAATATTTCGCCCTCTACACCCTGGCCTTCGCCACCCTCGGCGGCGTCGCCAGCCGCAATCAGGCCAAGGCCGCGATGGCGGCCGCCCTCGGGCTCGGCATCGCCATGATCGGTGTCGACGGCCAGACCGGCGTCCCGCGCCTGACCTTCGGCGACATCCACCTCTACGACGGCATCGATTTTTTGGTGGCCATCGTCGGCCTGTTTGCGATCTCCGAGGTCTTCCTGTTCCTTGAGCATAAGGGTGAGGGCGAGATCAGCGGCGTCGCCCCGAAGATCGGGCGGATCACCGCGCCGTGGTCGATGATCCGCGGAACGATCGGCACCATGACCCGCGGCACAGTCGTCGGCTTCCTTGCCGGCGTGCTTCCCGGCGCCGGCGCTTCCCTCGGCTCGTTCATCGCGTACACGACTGAGAAGCGCCTCAAGGACCGCGACGGCACTTTCGGAACCGGCGATCCGCGCGGCGTCGCGGCGCCTGAATCCGGCAACAATGCCGCGGCCGGCGGGGCGCTGGTCCCGATGCTGTCGTTGGGCGTCCCCGGTTCCGGCACCACGGCCGTGCTGCTAGCCATGCTGCTCACCCTCAACATCACGCCGGGCCCATTGCTGTTCAATCAGCATCCCGATGTGGTCTGGGGCCTAATCGCGGCCCTGTTCATCAGCAATATCGTGCTGGTCCTGCTCAACATTCCGCTGGTAGGCGTATTCGTGCGCGTCCTCCAGGTGCCGCCGCGGTTCCTGATGCCGACGGTCGCGATGATCTCGTTCGTTGGCATCTACGGCATTTCGGGTTCGACCTTCGACCTTCTCGAGATGATTGTATTCGGCGTCCTCGGCTACCTGCTGCGCAAGCTCGATGTGCCCCTGGTGCCGGTGATCCTCGGCGTCCTTCTCGGCAACGCCATGGAGGTCAACCTGCGCCGCGCACTCACCATCTCCGATGGTGACTGGTCGATCCTATTCGGGAGCCCGATGGCCATCGGCCTGTGGACGTTCGCCATCGTTGGCTTCCTCGCGCCGCTTATCTTCGGGCGCTATTTCCGTCCGAGGATCGCCGACGAAGCGCCGGGCGAAGGCACCGATCCCGACTGAGCCGGTGTAACTAGCGATCGGCCGTCACCCGCCAGATGGTGCCGTTGCCGTCCTCACTCACCAACAGCGATCCGTCGGCTGCGACCGCGATGCCGACCGGCCGCCCCCAGACTGCCTCATCGGTGAGGACCATGCCGGTCATGAAGTCCTCGTAGACGCCGGTCGCCACACCGCCCTCAATCGGAATCCGCACGACCTTGTATCCCGTCCGCTTCGACCGGTTCCAAGAACCGTGCAGCGTCGCGAAACCGTCGCCGCGGTACTCCGCCGGGAACGCGTCGCCGTCGTAGAAGGCGATGCCAAGCGGGGCCGAATGCGGTTGGATCAGAACGTCGGGGACGGTGACGTCGTCTGCGAGGTCGCGGCGGGTGTCGGTATGGCGCGGATCCTGGTTGCCGCCGATGTAGTACCATGGCCACCCGTAGAACGCCCCCTCCGCGATCCGTGAGATGTAGTCCGGCGGCAGATTGTCGCCGAGGCCGTCACGCTCGTTGGTGGCACACCACGGCGCACCCGTCGCCGGTTGCACCGCGAGGCCAGCGCAGTTGCGTATACCGGTGGCAAAGGTGCGCTTGTTGCCACCGTCCGGATCGAACGCGAGGACGTTCGCGCGGTCCTCCTCGAGGCCCCAAGCGGCGCCCACCCCATGGTCCGCCTCGTAAGATTCGACCGCGGACGGCGAGAGCGCGGGGAGCCCTTGCGCAACGTTCGTGGCGGAACCGACCGCGACGTAGAGGCGGCTGCCGTCCGGCGAGAACGCGATGTCGCGGGTCGAATGGCCGCCGCCGGGAAGATCGGGGATGACGGTCTCCGGCGGGCCAGAAGCGATGCGGTCGCCGTTGCGGTAGGGGAAGCGCACCACCCGCGTGGTCTCCGCCACGTAGACCCATTGCGGCTCCGCTCCGACCGGGTAGAAGGCGATCCCGTACGGATATCCGAAGCCATCGGCGAAGACGCTCGCCCCCTCGGTTTGCGGCGTTCCTTCGGCAGCCGGGAAGACCAGCACCCGCCCTGCGCCGCTCTCGGCGACGAAGACGTCGCCGTTCGGCGCGACCCGGATCGTCCGCGGCCGCTGCAGCCCGCTGGCCAAGAGCTCGACTGCGAAGCCATCCGGGACGACGGGCTTGGCGTCGGCGGGCCGTCGGACCAGTCGGGAGGCGTTCCGCGCCGACCGGCTTTGGTAGGGCGGGGGAAGGTCGCCCGGCTCCACCAGACGGCGAACCCCCGGCGCATCGTCTCGCCAATCGCCGTACGCCGCGGCACCAGTCAGCACCCCGCGGTCCTGAGCGAGGCCCGGCGTCTGCGCCGCGACGGCCATGGCAATCCATGTGATCACCCCGCGTCGCACCAAACTGGATTTCAGCATCCGAACCCTTTCATTGACGGCCCCGTCTCTCAGAGCGATATCGGGCGCGGGGTCCAACCATCAACAGCTGTGCGCGCTGCCACCTTATCGTGAACCCATTGCCGCGCTAGCATTAAGGCATGCCCGCGCACCGACTCTCCCGCTCCGATGCCGCCGACCTTCTTGCCTGGTACGCTGAGATGGGTGTCGATGCCCCCCTCACCGAAACGCCGGTCGATCGGCTGGCGCCGCCGGCGCTTGTCCATTCCGCCCCGCTACCGCCACCGGCCCGTGAGGCCGCGCCGCTGCCGAGGACAGTGATGGCGACCGCCCGCCGCACGGCCGCGTCGACCGGTGAAGCCGAAAGCGCCGCACGCGCGACGGCCAAGGCCGCCGCTACGCTTGGCGAGCTTCGCGAGGCTCTGGCGCGCTACGAGGGCTGCAACCTGCGCCTGACCGCGACCCAGCTCGTCTTCG
>CAYTXI010000116.1:5652-7732 GCA_964441935.1 uncultured Bauldia sp. | reverse complement strand
TCGTTGACGAGGTCGTCCTCGATCCCCTGGATGAAGCAGGCATGCGGCTGCGGGTGCTCGTAGGCGGTGTCGGAGGCGATCACCTGGCCGGTGCGGTGGTCGGCGTAGTAGTGGCCCTGGCTCGGCCCATCGATGCCGTAGGCCCAATAGAGGCCGGTGTTGAACCACTGCGGCGAGTTCGGTGCCGCCTTCTGCGTGGCGAGCATGTGTCGCAGTTCGTCGTAGAAGGCGAGGGCGTCGTCCTCGGAGTCGAAGTAGCCGCCCTTCCAGCCCCAATACGTCCACGTGCCGGCGAGCCGGTCGAACACCTGGCGCGCGTCGCGCTCCGCGACGGTGCGCTCGCTCCCGGGCAGCTTCTTCAGCGCCGCCGCGTCGGCGACCGAGCGCCACAGCCACGAGGGCACCCCGTTCTCCTCGACCTTCTTTAGCCGCGCTGGCACGCCGGCCTTGCGGAAGTACTTCTGGGCGAGGATGTCGCTCGCCACCTGGCTCCACGCCGCCGGCACCTCGATGTCGTCGAGCCTGAACACGATCGAGCCGTCCGGATTGCGGATTTCGCTCCGTGTCTTCCGGAACTCGATGCCCTCGTAGGCCGCCGATCCCGCCTTGGTGTAGCGCCGCTCTATCCGCATGGTTTTCAGTGCCCCAAGTTGCCCATTTTACCGCGCCGACACCCGGCGCAAAGCCCGCAGGCGGTGGGCGGTGGAGATCGCCCTAAGCCCCGTCTGATTCCCACCAGTTGTGTCAGTCTCAAGCCCAACTACTAAATATAGCGTTAAACGACCGCACTTGCACCCCCCGCGGACATGGGCAAACACGGCCCCCACGAGTCACAACCAGACGACACTTTGCGGAAGAATCCGGAGCCGCCTCGGGACACCTCCGGAGCGTCAAACCTGACGCTTGGACGACGCTATGCCGAGTCGCTTCGAGGCGTCAACGCGCGGCGGCCGCGAAATGCCATCACGCAAGATGCGCCGGTGGCGAGTGGGGATAACGCCGCCGGGCCAACGCCGCCATGCACTTGGCGCGGTCCCTGTCGCGTCCCGACGGCCGCCTCGACATCGTCGTCAACGACGGAAACCGACGAGTGTGATCATCGTGCAACGGGCGGGCGCCCACGGCACCCTATGGCTGCCAGCGCTCGTAATCTGAATCGCCGGGAGTCCTCGGCGACCGCCTCAGGATCGAGCCCGGTGGGCGATAGGCTTCTGCCGTCCCGGTCAGGTTGGGTTGATGCGGCTTCTGCCATTCGCGTGGGGCGTAAGCCGCGGGTGGCTCGTCGCTGCGGTGGTGGATCCAGGCGTGCCAGCCCGGCGGGACACGCGAGGCCTCGGCGAGGCCGTTGTATATGACCCAGCGCCGGTCGCCTTTCTTCTCGCGGTAGTAGCGGTTGCCGGTCTCGTCCTCGCCGACGAGTTCGCCCTTGCGCCACGTCCAAAAGCGGGTGCCGAGGGTGGTGCCGTTCCACCACGTGAAGAACTCGCGCCAGAAACCCGCCATGACCGCAACTCACGCCTTTCGCCGCGCTTGATCAGAAGAACGTGCGCCGCTGCCACCAGCCGCTGCGCTTCGGCCGCTCGTCTTCCTCAGCCTGACGTCGCTCGACCGGCGCGGAGCCGCGGTCGGCCGTGTGGTCCTCGCCGGCCCCCGAGGGCGGTGAGGGCTCACTCCTGTGCGGTTCAAAGTCGATGTCGGACCGAACGTCCATGGGGGTTGGCGCTCCGTTTTCGCCGGGCTCGGAGGCCTGCCACGCCTCGTCCGGTTCGTCCTCTCGCGCTCCGTTGCCGCCGGCCTCGGTCGCGACGACCGGACGTTCGCGCGCCGCGGGTTCGCCGCCTTGTCGGTCCTCACCGCCGCGGCCGCGCCGGGTGCGCCGTCCACCGCGGCGACCGCGACGCCGCTTGCGCGGCGGCTCCCCGCCCGCAGCTTCCGCGCCCGCTCGCTGTCCTTCCTCGGCCTCCTCGGTCCCTTCCGCGCGCTCGCCAGCGGCCGTTTCGGCCGCCTCGGCACGGGTGCCGTCCCCGCCGCGCCGGCGTCTGCGCCGCCTGCGCCCGCCTTCCTCGCGGGGCTCGCGGGG
>CAYTXI010000116.1:0-5552 GCA_964441935.1 uncultured Bauldia sp. | reverse complement strand
GACGCCGCCTCACGCGGCTCGATCGGCTCCCCGCGCTCGATCATGAAATGGGCACCGTTGACGATCGCGTCGTCGGCGGTGACTGCGACCTTGAGGCCGAAGCGCTGCTCGATCTCGACCAGGTGAGAACGTTTCTGGTTGAGGATGTAGAGGGCGACCGGCGCGCGCGTACGCACGGTGAGGTGGTGGGTGACGCCCTTGGGCAGTTGGTCCTCCAGCGCCCTCAGCACATGCAGCGCTACCGAAGCCGGCGCGCGCACGTGCCCGGTGCCCTGACAGGTCGGACACACGCTCGTCGTCGACTCGACCACGCCGGTCCGGATTCGCTGACGCGACATTTCGAGGAGGCCGAAGTGCGAGATGCGGCCGACCTGAATGCGCGCCCGGTCGTTCTTCAGCGCCTCCTTGAGCTTGCGCTCGACCGCCCGGTTGTTGCGCTTCTCCTCCATGTCGATGAAGTCGATGACGATCAATCCGGCGAGGTCGCGCAGCCTGAGTTGGCGGGCAATTTCGTCGGCCGCCTCCAGGTTGGTTTGCAGCGCCGTGTCCTCGATCGAGTGCTCGCGCGTGGCCCGGCCCGAGTTGACGTCGATGGAAACCAGTGCTTCGGTCTGGTTGATCACTGAGTAGCCGCCCGACCTCAGCGTCACCTGCGGCGAGAACATGGCGTCGAGCTGGGCCTCGATGCCGGACTGGGCGAAGATCGGCTGGCGGCCCTTGTAAGGCTTCACGTTCTTGGCATGACTCGGCATGAGCATGCGCATGAATTCCTTGGCCTCGCGATACGCTTCGTCGCCGGCGATCAGGATCTCGTCGATGTCCTTGCTATAGAGGTCGCGGATCGAACGCTTGATCAGCGAGCCTTCCTCGTAGACCAGCGCCGGGGCGGTCGATTTCAGCGTCAGCTCGCGGACGTTCTCCCACAGCCTCAAGAGGTATTCGAAGTCGCGTTTGACCTCGGCCTTCGTGCGGCTGGCGCCGGCCGTCCTCAGGATCACACCCATGCCCTCCGGCACTTCTAGGTCGGAGACCACCTGCTTGAGGCGCTTGCGGTCGGTGAGGCTGGTGATCTTGCGCGATATGCCGCCGCCGCGTGCCGTGTTGGGCATCAGCACCGAATAGCGGCCGGCGAGCGACAGGTAGGTGGTCAGCGCCGCGCCCTTGTTACCGCGTTCCTCCTTGACGACCTGGACGAGCAGCACCTGGCGGCGCTTGATGACCTCCTGGATCTTGTATTGGCGCACACGCGCTCTGCGGCGCTCCGGCACTTCTTCCAGCGCGTCCTCCGCGCCGACCGAGTCGACCTGCTCGTCGCTGTCGACCTCGACTCCGTTGTCTTCTCCGTTGTCCTCCTCGCCGGCTTCAGAGGCGACGGCAGCGCCGTTGTCCGGTTCGACGCCTTCCGCGTAGTTGCCGTCGTCCGCAGCGACGGCCTCCACCGGCGCCGGCGCTTCGCCCTGGTCGGCCTCGGCTTCGGCGATTTCGCGCTCTTCGGCTTCGATCAGCGCTTGCCGGTCGGCGATCGGGATCTGGTAGTAGTCGGGATGGATTTCCGAGAACGCCAGAAAGCCGTGGCGGTTGCCGCCGTAGTCGACAAAGGCGGCCTGCAGCGACGGCTCGACGCGGGTGACCTTGGCTAGATAGATGTTGCCGCGCAGCTGCTTGCGGCTCGCGGACTCGAAGTCAAATTCCTCGACTCGATTGCCGCGAACGACCACGACCCGTGTTTCCTCGGGGTGGGCGGCATCGATGAGCATTTTGTTGGCCATTGAACGAATTCTCCACGGCCGCTCTGCCTCGGCCATCGGCCGGCGTCATGCGCCAGGGCCGCGGCACCGAGGGAGGGCCGGCTTTGTTTGAATGATTCAGGGCGCCGTCCGGCCCGTCCGCCGCGCTCGGCCCGAACCCGCCGGCATCAGCCGGGATTCGCGTCGATTGGAGGGATGGCGATGGTCGGGGCATATAGGCGCCGGTGTTAATGTCGTGCACGAGCGTTACGAATACAAGGACGTCCTAGCTCGCCGCGGCGCTCACCTGGGCGCGCGTCGCGTCGGCCGGATCGCCGGAGGCTGCCTGATTGGGCGCGGCTATCGTGCCACGTCGAACCCATGCCGCCCACCGGTACATCTTCCGCCCGCTCGCCGCCTGGGCAACATCCGCTGGCCCGCGCCTTCCCCGGTCTCTCTCAAGGGGTTTCGGCGCCGCGGTCCCGCGTCTGCCGATCTCGGAGCATCGCGCACGGAAGATGAATTCCGTACCCTGTGTTTTAGGTGCGCTTGCGAGTCTTGGCAAGGCGGCGGTCGGAACCGAGGGTTCCGCTGGCAGGACGGCAGCCGCAAACAAGCGGTTAACCATTGGCCGCCCATCCTCTATGACCGTGTCGGTGGGAGCGGAGTCGCCGCCGGCGGCGCGCCGCTCGGAACAAGGCCTATGAGCGAACTGACCGTCCAACGCGTCGTGTCGATCGCCGCCGCTGTGTGGCTGACCTCGTCGGCCGCCGGTCTCGCCCCGGCCGTCGCCGCGGCGACGCCTGTCGTATTCGACGCCCGCGTGGTCGGCGACGACCAGCGCGTGCGCTTCGTCGCGGACGTCTCCACGACGATCGAGCCGACGGTCTTCACCCTCGCCGATCCCTACCGCATCGTCGTCGATCTGCCGGAGGTACGTTTTGCCTTGCCCGAGCATGTCGGGAGCAGCGGCCGCGGCCTGATCTCCGCCTTCCGCTTCGGTCTGTTCTCTCCCGGCCAGTCGCGCATCGTCATCGACCTGACCGCGCCGGTGAAGGTCGACAAGGCCTTCGTCACCGAGCCCGGTGAGGGCCAGCCGGCCCGACTGGTGGTCGACGTCGTGCCGACCACGCGCACGGCGTTCATGTCCGAGGTGAGTGCTTACCGGCGGGATCGCGGCATCGCGGCGGATGAGCGGGCCGATCGGTCGTTCGCCGCCACTCAGGGGCGCAGCGGGCTGTCGGTCGTCGTCCTCGATCCCGGCCACGGCGGTATCGACTCGGGCGCCCGCGGCAACAACGGCACCCTAGAAAAGACCGTGACGCTTGCTTTCGCCGAGGTGCTCGCCGGCAAGCTCCGGGACACCGGCCGGTATGATGTTCTCATGACCCGCACCGACGACAGCTTCATCAGCCTCGGCGACCGCGTCGCCTTCGCGCGCGCCAACGACGCGGACCTGTTCATGTCGATCCACGCCAATTCGTTCCTTGGCGCGGCGGTGCGCGGCGCCACGGTCTACACCGTCTCTGACGAGGCTTCCGACAAGATGGCTGAAGAGATGGCGGCCTCCGAGAATGCGGCCGACATCCTTGCCGGCGTCGACATCGCCGGCGACGACTCCGACGAGGTTCGCGACATTCTGCTCGACCTGACGCGGCGCGAGACGCGGAACTTCGGCGAGGCGTTCGCCCGCAACCTGGTGGCCGAGCTCGGCAAGTCCACGCGCATGTTCAAGATCCCGCACCAGCGCGCGAGCTTCAAGGTGCTGGAGGCGCCCGACGCCCCCTCGGCCATGCTCGAACTCGGCTACCTGTCCAACTCCAGCGACGAGAAGTTCTTGAACTCGCCCGAATGGCAGGACGGCGTGGCGGATTCGGTGGTTGAGGCCATAGCCGAGTTTTTCGCCACGCGGGTCGCCGGGCGCGACGGGCAGAGCTTGTTGCGGAAAGGCCACTGACCCCGGCTGGTCTGCCGGATGGAGGCCCGCGCCCTAGTTTCTCCACAAAGCCTGCAGAAGAACGGCGCGATTGCCAGCCGCGCCGCGGCCGCGCCACGCGACGAGCGGCCGGAAGGTGGAACGCGTATGATACTGCGAATCGTCGGCTACCTATTCGGGATCGGTGCCGTGCTCTTCCTGGCCGTCGCAGCGGGTGTCGCCTGGTACGTCTCGGACCTGACCCGGGACCTGCCCGACTACGACGTCCTGGCGAAGTACGAGCCGCCGGTGGAGAGCCAGGTGCATGCCGCCGACGGCCGACTCGTCGCCGAGTATGCCCACGAGCGCCGCCTCTACCTGCCGATCCAGGCGATTCCGGATCTCGTCAAGTACGCCTTCATCTCGGCCGAGGATAAGAACTTCTACGCCCACACGGGCCTCGACTACTACAGCATCGCCCGTGCCGTCCTACAAAACGCCGAGTCGTTGTACAGCAAAGACAGCCAGCGGCTGGTCGGCGCCTCTACCATTACCCAGCAGGTCGCCAAGAATTTCCTGCTGTCGAACGAGCAGACCATCAGCCGCAAGGTCACCGAGGCAGTTCTGGCGCTGAGGATCGAGCAGGCCTATTCCAAGGACAAGATCCTGGAGCTCTACCTCAACGAGATCTACCTCGGCATCGGCACATACGGCGTTGCCGCCGCATCGCTCGCCTATTTCGACAAGTCCGTCCACGAGCTGACCCTGCCGGAAGCCGCGTATCTCGCGGCGCTCCCCAAGGCGCCCAACAACTACCATCCGTTCCGCGAGCCCAAGCGCGCCGTCGAGCGACGCGACTGGGTGATCGATCGCATAGTCGAAAACGGCTACGCATCCGCCGAGGAGGCGGAGGCGGCCAAGGCGGCGCCGCTTGGCGTCGTGCAGCGCGTCACCGGCCCGTCGATCTTCGCCGCCGACTATTTCGTCGAGGAGGTGCGCCGCCAACTCGTCGAGATGTACGGCGAGGACACCCTGTACGAGGGCGGCCTGTCGGTCAGAACCTCGCTCAACCCAGCCATGCAGGTCATGGCGCGCCAGGCTCTGATCGACGGCCTGACCGAGTACGACATGGAAAAAGGTTGGCGCGGCCCGGTCGCCCACATCGACGCCCTTGCCGAAGACTGGGGCCCGCAGGTGGCCGAAGTCCCGGCACTGTCCGACGTGATCGAGTGGCGGCTGGCGGTGGTGCTGTCGGTCGCCCCGGAGGCGGCGACCATCGGGCTCCAGCCGGACCGCGAGCCGGGCACCGGCGCGGTCAGCGCCGAACGCGAAACCGGCACCATTCCCTTCGAACAGATGAAATGGGCGACGTGGGCGACGGGCCCGCGCGAGGGCAAGGCGGCCAACAGCGCCGACGACGTTCTGGCAGTCGGCGACGTGGTCTATGTCGCTACCGCCGACGGCGACCCCGGCGAGTACCGGCTGCGCCAGGCGCCGGAGATCGAGGGTGCTCTGGTGGCGATGGACCCGCACACCGGCCGCGTGCTCGCTCTGGTCGGTGGATTCTCCTTCGCCGACAGCCAGTTCAATCGCGCCACCCAAGCCTATCGTCAGCCCGGCTCCTCGTTCAAGCCGTTCGTCTATTCCGCCGCCCTCGACAACGGCTACACGCCGTCGTCGGTGGTGATGGACGCCCCGATCGAGATCGATCAGGGGGCCGGCCTCGGCATCTGGCGGCCGTCGAACTACTCCAACGAATTCTACGGTCCCTCGACGCTCAGGACCGGCATCGAGCTGTCGCGGAACGTCATGACCGTTCGTCTTGCCCAGGACATGGGCATGCCGCTGGTCTCCGAGTACGCCCGCCGTTTCGGCGTCTACGACAACCTGAACCCGGTGCTGGCGATGGC
>CAYTXI010000115.1:0-7831 GCA_964441935.1 uncultured Bauldia sp. | reverse complement strand
GCTACCACATGCAGGAGGCCGGAGCGACGGCCGACCTCGAGCTTGCCTACACGCTCGCCGACGGGCTCGCGTACGTGCGGGCAGCCTGCGACACCGGACTGTCCGTCGACGCTTTCGCGCCGCGGGTCTCGTTCTTTTTCGACGTCGGCATGAACTTCTTCATGGAAGTGGCAAAGCTCCGGGCGGCGCGGCTCCTGTGGGCGAAACTGATGAAAGAGCGGTTCGACCCGCAAAACGACCGCTCGCTGATGCTCCGCATGCACTGCCAGACGTCGGGTTGGTCGTTGGCCGCGAGCGACCCGTTCAACAACGTCGTGCGCACGACCATCGAGGCGATGGCGGCGACCCTGGGCGGGACCCAGTCGCTCCACACCAACGCGCTCGACGAGGCGCTGGCTCTGCCGACCGACTTCTCGGAAAGGATCGCCCGGGACACGCAGCGCATCCTGCGCGACGAGGCGGCCACGACGCGGATCATCGATCCATGGGGCGGGTCGTTCTACGTCGAATGGCTCACCCATGAACTCTCGGTCCGGGCGCTCGGTCACATCGGCGAGATCGAGCGGGTCGGCGGCATGGCAAAGGCCATCGCAACGGGGCTGCCACAATCGCGGATCGAGGCGGCGGCGGTGCAGAGCCAGGCCATGATCGACTCCGGCAAGCAGGTGATCGTTGGCGTAAACCGTTGCCGGCCCGAGGAAAATACGACGGTTGAGGTGCTCAAGGTGGACAACTCCGCCGTGCTGGCGGCTCAGGTAGCCAAGCTCGAACGGCTCAAGTCGGAGCGCGATGCCGCGGCGACCCGCACCGCTCTCGCCGCCCTCACCGACGACGCGCGCACTGGCGGCGGCAACCTGCTCGCCCGGTCGGTTCAGGCGGCGCGGACCGGCGCGACCGTCGGGGAAATCAGCGGCGCGCTGGAGGCCGCCTTCGGTCGCTACCGGGCGCCCGCCCGGCCCGCGTCGGTGAGCCACCGGGGCGAGGCCGGGGCAGCCGCCGGCACAATCGCGGACCTCATTGCTCGTTTCGAGGCGGCTGATGGCCGGAAACCGCGGATTCTCGTGGCCAAGGTCGGCCAGGACGGCCACGACCGCGGGCAAAAGGTCATCGCCTCGGCCTTCGCCGACCTCGGCTTCGAGGTCGAGGTCGGCCCGCTCTTCCAAACGCCTGATGAGACTGCGGAATTAGCGATTTCCAAGGACGTGCATGTCGTCGGTGTGTCGACCCTCGCCGCCGGGCATCTGGCCCTCGTGCCAGCCCTGAAGCGGGCGCTCGAGGCGGGCGGCCGGCCCGACATCATGGTGGTTGTCGGCGGCATCATCCCCGAAGGCGACCGCAGCGCCCTCTACGACGCAGGTGTGGCCGCGATCTTTGCTCCCGGCACTGTCATCACCGACGCGGCCGAGAAGCTCATTCGGGACCTCAGCCGCAGGCTCGGCTACGAAGAAGCGGCGCGCGCCAATCTCTGAGCAATTTGTCCCGCCTGTGTCATTCCGGGACGCTCGCGGCGGCACGAATGTTGGTTGGGTAGTGGCGGATGCGGCCAGTTCTGGAGTTCCGCCGTGAACCGACGTTCCTTTCTGACCGGCGTCCTGGGCGTGGCGGCGACGACGCCGACGGCCGCAGCGGTCGATTCCAACGCACCGGTGCTACGCGAGACGCTCAATGCCGCCGAACTCGGGATCGACCCGGAGGCGACGGCAGACCAGAGCCGCGCCCTGCAGCATCTTCTCGACGTCGCCTCGGACAGCGACCACCAGGTCTTTCTACCGGCTGGCAGCTACGTCGTCTCCGAACTCAAGTTGCCGGCGCGGACGCGGCTTGCCGGCGTGCCGGGAGCGACGCGGCTGGTGTTTGGCGGCGGCACCTTCATGCTGACGGCCGAGCGGGCGGAACTCATCTCGCTCAACGGCCTCACCATCGACGGCGCCGGCCGACGCTTCGCAGACTACGTGCCGGGCATCGTCCACGTTAGCGACTCCCGGCGCGTCGCGATCGATGACTGCGTCATCGAGGGGAGCAATGCGTCGGCCATCGCTCTTGACCGCAGCACCGGACGTATCCGGGGCAACATCATCCGCGCCGTGCACGACACCGGCATTCGGGCGATCGAATCGGCCGGACTGACGATCAGCGACAACACGATCGCAGATTGCGGCAACGCTGGCGTGCGCGTGTGGCGGTGGAGCGCCGGCGAGGACGGGACCATAGTCACCGGCAATCGCATCCGGGGGATCGCCGCCAAGGACGGCGGCACCGGCCAGAACGGCAACGGCATCAATGTCTTCCGCGCCCATGGCGTCATCGTCGCCAACAACCGCATCGCCGACTGCGCTTTCACCGCTATCCGTGCAAACTCGGCTAACAACGTGCAGATCACCGGCAACAACTGCCAAGGCTGCGGCGAAATCGGCATCTACTCCGAGTTCAGCTTCGAAGGTGCCATGATCGCCAACAACATCGTCGACACGGCGGCGACGGGCATCTCGGTGGTGAACTTCAATGAGGGCGGGCGGATCGCAGTGGTATCGGGCAACATCGTGCGTAACCTCACGGGCAAGGGGCCGTACGCGCCGGCGGAGCCGGGATTCGGCGTCGGTATCGCCATCGAGGCGGACACTGCGGCGACCGGCAACGTCATCGACGGAGCGCCGCGCTTCGGCATGCTCATTGGCTGGGGGCCGGACCTCCGCGACGTGGCTGCGACCGGCAACGTGATCCGCCGGGCACCGGTCGGAATCGCGGTCAGCGTCGTCAAAGGCGCTGGCTCGGCGGTGATCAGCGACAACCTGATTGCCGGAGCCGAGGACGGCGCCATCCTCGGCATGCGCTGGGCGGAAACGGCATCGGGCGACCTCGCCAAAACTGGCGCCGACCGCTTCCCGCACCTCCTCATCGAGCGCAACCGGGTGAGCTGACGGCTCAGCCGCGCAGCATCGCGGTCAAGCCAGCGAGCGGCCTGATCGCGCCGACCTCACTGCCGACGCGACTGAACACCGGCTGCGCGAGGTGGTCGACGAACCGCGATCGCTCGTGCTCGTTCATGGGCAGGAACGCCTCGATCACTGCCGCCATCATCGTTTCGGAAGCACGACCCGCGCCATCGTCGCACTTGAGCGCGATACCGAGGCCAAGCTCGGGGAAGGCGGCGCAGTAGACGCCTTCGGCGCCGCCCTTGACAAACAGGCGGCCGGAGAACAGCGAAATGGCTTCGGTGCAGAAGCGCCCGTCACCCGCGACCATGTACGGCTCTTCGGTGCAGGCGTCCAAAAGGCGCCGGGCGGCCATGGCACGGGCCGGCGACACGCCGGCACCGGTGACAAAGCGGGCGAACGCAAGCGCAAGCGCCTCGAGGGGCACGGCCCAGGTCGGCACCGAGCAGCCATCGACGGCGCACACATCGCGGGCGAAACTCGCCCCGGTCATCGCTTCCAGCGTTGCGGCGACCTCGAGCTGGACCGGATGATCGGGACGGACGTAGCCCTTCGGATCGACGCCGCGGTGGCAGGCTAGGCAGATGAAGCTGGCGTGCTTTCCGGAGCAGTTGTTGTGCAGCGGGGTCGGCTTGCGCCCGGCACGGACAAGCGCATTGGCCGCCTCGCGGCTGGACGGGTAGTGGGCGCCGCATTCGAGGTCGGCCTCCCCTCGCCCGGCCGCGGCCAGCATCCGCGCCGCCGTCTCGACGTGGCGCGGATCGCCGCCGTGAGAGCCGCAGGCAAGTGCCAGTTCGGCCGGGCCGAAGCCGTAGTGGTCGGCGGCGCCGCTCTCGACCAGCGGCAGCGCCTGGAGCGCCTTGACCGCGGAGCGCGGGAAAACGGCCACGTCGACGTTGCCGATGGCGCTGCGGCGCTTGCTGCCGGCATCGACGACAGCGATGGCGCCGCGATGGCGGCTTTCGACCAGCGACCCGCGGGTGACTTCGACCAGGACCGGGTTGGTCATGCGCTGGCGCGGCGACGGTCGGCAAGCCAGGCGGACATGCGGTGAATTGCCTCGTCGAGCACTTCGTCGCGCTTGGAGAAGCAGAAGCGGATGAAGTGGCCAGGCCCGTCGGTGTCGTAGAACGCCGACATCGGCACCGCGGTCACGCCCGCTTCGACCGTCATCGTACGGCAGAGCGAGACGTCATCGGAGGCGAGGCCGAGGGGCGAGACATCGGCGGTGATGAAATAGGTGCCGGCGCACGGAGCGACGCCGAACCCCAATCGCGCCAGACCAGCTGCGAAATTGTCGCGCTTCACTTCGAGGTCGCCGGCCAGACTGTCGTAGTAGGCGTCGTCCTTGGCAAGGCCGTAGGCGACTGCCTTCTGCGTGTTCGGAGCGGTCGTGAAGGTAGTGAACTGGTGAGCCTTGGTAACAGGATCGAGTAGCTGCGGAGCGGCAGTGACGTAACCGACCTTCCAGCCGGTGAGCGAGAAGGTCTTGCCGGCCGAGCCGATGCGCAGCGCGCGCACGCGCATGCCAGGAAATGTCATCAGCGGCCGGTGGCGGCGGTCGTCGAAGACGATGTGTTCATAGACCTCGTCGCAGATGGCATAAGCGTCGTGATGGACGCAGAGGTCGGCGATCAGCGCCAGCTCGTCGTCGGTGAAGACCTTGGCGGCCGGGTTCATGGGATTGTTGAGGAGGACTGCCTTGGTCTTCGGGCCGAAGGCGGCAGCTAGTGCGCCCTCGTCGAGGCGCCAGTCGGGCGGGGTCACGCGGACGAGACGCGGCGTGCCGCCGGCGCGACGTACCAAGGGCAAGTAGCAGTCGTAGAGCGGCTCGATCAGCACGACCTCGTCGCCTGGCTCGATGAGGCCCGCCATGCAATCCGACAGGGCCTCGGTCGCGCCGGAGGTGACCAGCACCTCGCTCCGCCAGTCGACCTCGATCCCGTAGAAGCGGGCGTTGGCGTCCGCCACCGCCCGCCTCAACTCGATCACGCCCATCATCGGCGGGTACTGGTTGAGGCCGACGGTAAGCTCGTCGGCGGCGACCTGCTTGACGTCGGTGGGACCGTCGACGTCGGGGAAACCCTGGCCGAGGTTGATGGCGTCGTGCTCGATGGCGAGACGCGACATGACCTCGAAAATGGTCGTCGGCAGGTTGGTGTAGACGGGGTTGGTGGTCTTCACGGGGCGTGGTGCTCAATTGACCACGGCGACCTTAGGCACGCCGATGGAAGGTGACAAGCTGGGTCCGAAAAGCGCCGGAAGGATGCGCGCTGCCGGCCCGACGCCAGACGCCGTGTCCACGGCCCAACGGGAGCGCCGCGAGCGATCCGGAGGATTGCAATTCGGACACACTGAGTGGATATTCACGCACGGCAAAGGGCGGCTTTTTTGGCGATCCCTCGGCCGGATCGCTCCATCAAGCCAATCGGGCGCCTAGGCGGACGTCCGGCGGTCGGGCGGCAGTGCCGAACTGGCTTCGAAATCCACGGGACGATCCTATATCAGCGCGACACTGTCGGAATCGGCCGGCGGCTTGTGACGGGTGGGACTGAACGACAATGGCTTCCAAGATGTTCAGACCGAGCCGGCTGGTTGCCGCGGCTCTCGTGGTCGGCGCTGTTGCGTGGATCGGCTCCGGGATGCTGACGCGGGAAGCCGACAAGGGGGCGGCCGAGATGACCGTCGTCGAGGCAGACACCCGGGTTCCGACGCAAAGGGTCGGCGTCACACTGGTGACCCCGGAGGAGCATCAGCGGCAGATCATCCTGTCGTGCGTGACTGAGGCTGATCACCGTGCCAAGGCGGTTGCCCGCGGGGGCGGCGTTGTCATCGATCTGATGATCGGCCGCGGGGATAGCGTGTCGGCCGATGACGTGGTTGGCATTATCTCGGACGAGGGACGGGCTGCCGCGCTCCAACAGGCGCAGGCGCTTTACGATCAGCGGCAGGCTGAGTACGAGGCCAACAAACGCCTCATCGAGCAGGGCAACGCGCCGAGGAACCAGCTACCGGCCCTCGAGGCCGCGGTCGCCGCGGCGCGCGCAGCGCTGTCTGCGGCAGCGGCGGAGGCCGAGAAATCGACGGTGAAGTCGCCGATCGAAGGGATCGTCGACTCGGTAGCGGTGCAGGTCGGTCAAGCCGTCCAGCCTGGCGCCGAGTTCGCGGCGATCGTCGATCCCGATCCAATGCTGGCAGTCGGAGCCGTCAGCGAGGCTAGACGAGGCAACCTCCTTCCCGGACAGCAGGCGACCGTCCGTTTCATTGACGGCACCACGGTCGTCGGTGCAGTCAATTTCGTCGGCCTGAGCGCCGACACGGCCACACGTACCTATCCGGTCGAGGTGACTATGGCGAACCCCGACGCCGTGATCGCGGACGGGGTGACCTGCGAAATGGTCGTGACGCTCGACCCGGTTGAGGCGGCAGCGGTGCCGCGTTCGGCGCTTGTGTTTTCCGACGAGGGCCATCTCGGCGTACGCATTGCCGACGGGAACAGCACCGCGCAGTTCGTGCCGATCGAAATCGTCGATGACGGGCGCGAGTCCGTGTGGGTCACCGGCCTAGACGGAACGACTGAGGTCATCGTTGTCGGCCAGGACTTCGTCAAGGATGGCGATCCCGTTGAGGCCGTCTCCGCGGCCGAGGCCGATGTCCGGGGAGAGCCGCCGGCATGATGCGGCGGATCGTCGACGTCGCGGTCAGCCACGCACGACTGACGATCGCGGTGCTTATCTTCCTGCTCGCCGCAGGGGCGCTCTCCTACATCAGCATCCCCAAGGAAGCCGAGCCCGATATCAACATCCCAATCATCTACGTGCAGCTGTCAGCGCGCGGCATCTCGCCTGAGGACTCTGAGCGGCTATTGCTTAGGCCGATGGAGACGGCTCTCAAGTCGGTCAACAATGTCAAGGAGATGCGCTCCGCTGCGTTTGAGGGCGGCGGTTACGTGCTGCTTGAGTTTGAAGCCGGTTTCGACCCGGACGTGGCGCTCGCCGACGTGCGCGCCAAGGTGGATAGCGCAAAGCCGGAACTGCCGGCGGATGCCGACGAGCCAAGTGTCCACGAGGTCAACATCAGCCTTTTCCCGGTCATCTCGATCGCGCTTGCCGGCGACATCTCGGAGCGTGCGCTCGGGCGCATCGCCACGGACGCGCAAAACGCGATTGAGCAAGTGGCGGGCGTGTTGTCGGCGGAGCTGCGCGGCACACGCGACGAGGTGGTGGAGGTCATCGCCGAACCAATGCTCTTGAAGAGCTACGGCGTGTCGCTTGACCAGTTCGCGTTCGCGGCGGCGCAGGGTAACAGCCTCGTCGCCGCCGGCGCGTTGGAGGGCCCGCAGGGGCGGTTCGCAGTCAAAGTGCCGGCGTTGATTGAAACGCCGGAAGACGTGCTGGCTATCCCGGTGGCGGCGTCACGGGCGGCGGCCGTCAAGCTCGGAGACGTGGCCTCGATCCTACCGACATTCAAGGACGCCACCTCGATCACACGGGTCGACGGACGCCCCGCGGTGGTGATCGAGGTGTCGAAACGGGCCGGCGCCAACCTGATCGACACCGTAGACGGCGTCAAACAAACGGTCGAGCGGCTGCAGGCAGGCTGGGGCGACAGGATCCGGGTGCGCTATATCGGCGACCAATCCAAGTTCATCAAGCAGATTCTCGGCGATCTGCAGAACAGCGTGGCGACCGCGATCCTGCTGGTCGCGGTCGTTATCCTGTTCATCCTCGGCGCGCGGGCATCGCTGTTCATCGGGATTGCCGTGCCGTTCGCGTTTTTGACGGGCATCCTCGGCCTCGACACGTTTGGGGCGACGATGAACATTGTCGTCCTGTTTAGCTTGATCCTGGCGGTCGGCATGCTGGTCGACGACGCCATCATCGTGTCCGAATTCGCTG
>CAYTXI010000114.1:0-7898 GCA_964441935.1 uncultured Bauldia sp. | reverse complement strand
CAGCCGGGAGCGTGCCCCAACTCACCTCGCCGCGCCAGAACGGCTCAACGCCGAAGAAGCGGCGGCGAAGCGGCCAACGCCACGACGTGCGGCCGAAGTCCTCGAACAGACGGTCAACCTCCCGGTGCAGGCCCTCTAACGGACGCCAATCACCGGCAGACAACCACCCTTCACCTTTCTCATGCTTCACGGGCAGTTTCGTGATGGGTTTGTTCATGGTCGTGTCCTCCAAAAAGCTTGGAAAACCTGTAACCAAAATATGGGAATTGGTCGCGGTCGGTGGAAGCCCCCCGCCCGCCGTCGCGGTTAGAAATTTCGCCGCAGAATCGGCCGCCGCCGTTCCGGACGGGCAGGTTCGTGGTCAACGGCCGCCGATAAGCGATGGGCGTAGGACGCCCTCGGCGTTCAGGCGGACCGCCGTGCCGAGCCGCCGGCATCTGGGATCGAGTTCACGCTGGAGCCAGGCCGCGTCGTCGGGGTCGGCCCGCCACAGGCGAAAGTTGCGGATGAGGAACGGCGCCATGTCGAGCGCGACGAGGCGCTGGGCGGTGGGGTCGAAGCCGGCGACGACCATCAGCGGCAGGTCGTCACGGTAGGCCTGGTGTCCGCTGATCCCCTCGTAGTCGTTGATGAAATCGCCGCACCCATAGAAGATCGGCTTGCCTTGGTGCAGTTCGAACGGCTTCGCGTGATGGGAAGAGTGGCCGTGGACGACATCAACTCCGGCCTCGATCAGGCCGCAGGCGAAGGCGCGGTCGTCGGGGTCGACCTCGTAGCCCCAGTTCGGGCCCCAATGGATCGATACCACGACGATGTCGCTGTCCCCCCGATCGCGACGGACGCGGGCGGCGATCGGCGCGACGGCGGCCGACGAAGGCTCGGCGAGGAAGTTGACGCCGGGGCGGGTCGCGGTCGCTGCCCAGTCGGACGGCACGCCGCTCGACGGACAGGCAAGGCCATAGACCAGAACCCGTCCCTTGCCGGCGAGTGCGAAGACGGCGGGTGCCGCCGCTTCGTCGGCGTCGCGACCGGCACCGGCAGTCTTCAGTCCGGCGTGTTGGAGAACCTCGAGGGTCTCCAGGAACCCGTCCCGGCCCCAGTCGAGGACGTGGTTGTTCGAGAGCACGCAGCAGTCAACGCCCGCAGCGGTGAGGACGCCGACGTTGTCCGGGTTCATGCGGTAATTGATGCCCTTCGGCATCGGCGAGGCGGCGCGGGTGACGGCGGTCTCGAGGTTGATGATGAAGACATCCGGCTGGCGGCGGCGGAGTTCGCCCAGAGCCTCGCCCCAGACGTACTCGAACGGGACGGGTCGCTCGATCGGGCCGTTCGCATCCTCGGCCAAACCCACGTAGTCGAGGGCGGACCTAACATACGACTCGTACAGGATCGGTGGGTTTGGATGAGGCAGGACTTGGTCGATGCCGCGGCCGGTCATGACGTCGCCGACTAGCGCCAGGGTGATGGACGCGTCGGCGATCATGGCGTGACCTCACGCCGCCTCGGCGGCGAGCATGGCGATGCCAAGTTCGGCGAAGCGTTTGCGGGTGTCGGCAGCCGAGCCCTCGACATCGATGGCCCGGCAAGCTTCTTCGACTACCGCGACGTCAAAGCCCTGCTTATGGGCGTCTTCGGCGGAGTAACGCACGCAGAAGTCGAAGGCGAGTCCGGCGAGAACCACCCGGGTGAAACCGCGCTCGCGGAGATAGCCGGTGAGCCCGGTCGGGGTGGTGCGGTCGTTCTCGAAGAACGCCGAATAGGAGTCGATCTCCCGACGGAATCCCTTGCGGATGACGAGCTCGGCGCGGTCGGTGTCGAAGTCCCGGTGAAACGCCGCGCCGGCGGTGCCCTGGACGCAGTGGTCCGGCCACAGGATCTGGCGGCCGTAGTGGACGTCGATGGTCTCCATGGGCTTGCGGCCGGGGTGCTCCGAGGCGAACGACTGATGCCCGCGCGGGTGCCAGTCCTGGGTGAGGACGACGTGGCGGAAGCGCTCCGCCAGGCGGTTGACCACGGGTACGACGTCCTCCCCGCCAGGGACGGCAAGGGCGCCGTCGGTGCAGAAATCGTTCTGCACGTCGACGACGACGAACACTTCGCTATCGGTCATCGCGGTTCTTCTCCTTGCTCGGTTGGCGCGCCGCGAGACGGCGGTCCGTCTCCTCGGCGAGCCGCTTCAGCCGATCCGACACGGTCACCGGGTAGGACGGCCCAGGTCGGAGGCGCCGCAACGGCTCGGGCAGGCGTTCGAGCTCGCGGGCCGCGCGGTCGCGTATTTCGGCGAGCGTCGGTTTCGGCCGGATGCGCCGGCCGGCCGCCATCACCGGCTCGATCAGCGGCTCGCCCGGTTGATCGTCGTCCTCGGTCGACAGGACGTCGCCGGTCATTGCGCCGCTGGCGTCATAGGCGCGCCACACCTGCTTGCGTCCCGGCCACGTCGCCTTGCCTTCGGAGCGCTTGCGCCGCGGGGTGTCCTTGTACTCCTGCAGCTTGTAGGCGCAGTCGAGCGCGGGAACGTCCGACGAGGTGGTGAGGCTCGTTCCCACGCCGAATCCATCTATGGGCGCTCCGGCTTCGATCAAGGCGGCGATCGAGTCTTCGTCGAGGCCGCCGCTGGCGAAGATGCCGACATCGGCGAAGCCGCCGTCGTTGAGGATGCGCCGCACGCGCCGCGACAAGACATCGAGATCGCCGCTGTCGAGGCGGACGGCCTGAACTTTGATGCCGTTGCCCACCAAGCGCCGGGCGAGTGCGACGACCTCGTGGGCCGCCGCCTCGGTGTCGTAGGTGTCGATGAGGAGCGTCAAATGCTCGGGCCGCGCACGGGCGAAATCCTCGAAGGCGGCGGTCTCGTCGTCGTGGGCCTCGATGAAGGAATGCGCCATGGTTCCGAAGGCGGGGACGCCGAACGCCTGTTCGGCGAGCACGGTGGCGGTGCCGGCAAAACCGACGATGTAGCTGGCGCGGGCGGCCATCAGTCCTGCCTCGCCGCCGTGGGCGCGGCGCAGCCCGAAGTCGACCAGCGATTTGCCCGGCGCCGCCAGCACAACCCGCGCCGCCTTTGAAGCGATCAGCGACTGGAAATGGAGGAGGTTGATCAGCCGGGTCTCGACGAACTGAGCCTCGGGCAGGGGTGCCGTGACCCTGAGGATGGGCTCGTCGCCAAAGAAGGCCGTGCCCTCCGGCATGGCGTGAACGTCGCCGGTGAAACGGAATCCCTGCAGGTAGCCAATGAAACGCTCGGTGAACCTGCCGGTTGATTTCAGCCAGTCCAGTTCGCCGGTCGAGAAGCGCAAAGTCTCCAGGTAGTCAAGGGCCTGGTCGAGGCCGGCGGCGATCAAGAACCCGCGCCGGGCGGGGAGCCGGCGGACGAAGAACTCGAAAACGGCAGTCCCGGCCTCGCCGGATTCGAGATACGACTCCATCATGTTGAGTTGATAGAGGTCGACGAGCAGTGGGCTCGTGCTCACGCCCATCCCAATGTCCCCGTCGCGAGCGGCATCCTGGCGGCCGGCCAGCATGATGGCCCCGTGCCGTTGCCATGGCCGCCCGTTTCCTTGGCTAGGGCCTTGATGCTTGTCAAATCGTCGACATCCAGGATGCGCAATCTTCGCCACGTTCCGCAACAGAGGAGCGCTACGCCGTGAGTTAGACTACTCGCCGGAACCGGCTTACCCCTCGGTACATCGGCATTGCCATCGTCATCCTGGCCGCGATCGGTCAATGCCGAACGGACTTGATCAATATCAAACGGACACCGGCGTCGCGCGTGACAATGCCTGTACGGGCAATGCGGCGCGGGCGGTGCTGCACCATACCGGGGAGGAGATGCCTTTATGCGAGTGATGGTCTGCTATGCCACGACCGACGGGCAGACGCGGAAGATCGCCGAATACATCGCCGGCGTCGTGCGCGACAAGGGCCACGAGGCGACGGTCTTCGACGCGACCTCGGCGGGCGGTGCGGACCCGTCCGACTACCAGGCGGCGATCGTGGCCGGCTCGGTTCACATGGGTCGCTACCAGACGGCGCTCGTGCATCAGGTCAGGCGCTGGCGCGAGGCACTCAACGCCATGCCCTCTGCGTTCATCTCGGTGTCGCTGTCGGCGACGAGCGACGATCCGCACGTGCGGGCCGAAATCGACGAGTGCGCCCAGCATATGTTCCACGAGACGGGGTGGAATCCGAACGTGGTGCTGCACGCGGCCGGCGCTATTCGCTTTTCGGAGTACGACTTCTTCAGGCGCTGGATGGCATGGTTGATCGCCGTGCAGATGGGCAAGGGTGCCGCTCCACTGAGCGACCAGGAGTACACGGACTGGGATTCCGTCAAACGGTTCGTCGAGAGGTTTCTGGCGGCTCGCTAGAGCATCGCGGCGGAAGCCCGCGCGGGGGCTCGACCTGGCCGGGGGCGACGCTAGGCGAGGCCGTGCTGACTGCGGCGGAATGACCGGCCACGGAGTGAACTAGCCGCTGATGTAATGCACCAGTTGGTCGATCGTGAACTTCTGATCGCCGCCCATGTTTTTCCCCAGGTCGCTGATGTTGGTACTTCGGTGGAGGGAGATAGACTTTGAGGCAGGTCAAGCACAGACGCGGGACCCGCGTATGGTTGACCCGGTCGGTATTCCCGTTCGCCGCGATCTGATAGCAAGCACGCGCAAGGACGCTGGTGGCGTTCACCGCTCGGTGGGGCGCAACGAGAAGCTGGGTGCGACGCGAAGGATGATTGAAGCGGCATGACGACGCTAGCGTGGGTCTGGATCGCATTGGGGATCTGCGCGGCGCTTATCGCCGTGGCAGGACCGGAATTGTCGCGTAGCGGCGACATCCTCGCCGACAAGACCGGAATCTCGGGTAACTGGATCGGCCTCGTCCTGTTGGGAACGGTCACGTCGTTGCCGGAACTGGTCACCGGGGTTAGCTCGGTCACCGCGGCGCAAGTGCCGGACATCGCCGTCGGCGACGCGCTCGGCAGCTGCGTGTTCAACATGCTGATCCTGGTCGCGGTGGACTTGATGTTCCGGGAGACCTCGGTCTACCGGCGTGCCTACCAGGGGCACATCCTGTCGGGCGGCTTCGGCGTTCTGTTGATCGGCTTCGCCGGACTCAATCTGCTGGTTGCCAACGAGGGGCCGTCCTATGCCATCGGGCACGTCGGCATCTATACGCCGGTCATGATCGGGCTCTATCTGCTCGCGGTGCGTACGGTGTTCTCCTACGAGCGCCAGCAACGTGAAGCGTTCGTCGAAGAGGCGGCGGAGCGCTATCCGGACATCTCGTTCAAGAAGGCGGTCGGCCGGTTCGGCGTCGCGGCGGCAGTGGTGATCGGCGCTGGAGTTTGGCTTCCCTTCATCGGTGCCGATCTCGCCGACGCCATGGGCTGGCGCGAAAGCTTCGTCGGATCGCTGTTCGTCGCCGGCGCCACTTCGCTGCCTGAACTTGTCGTAACCATCGCGGCGCTACGGTTCGGCGCGCTGAACATGGCGATCGCCAACCTTCTGGGCAGCAACCTCTTCGATATCCTCGTGTTGGCCGTCGACGACATCTTCTACACGCGCGGTTCGCTGTTCGCGGACGTATCGACCGCCCATGCCGTTTCGGCGGCGTCGGCGGTGACCATGACCGGACTGGTCATCGTCAGCCTGCTCTACAGGCCGCGGCAACGCCTGTTCCGCACGGTTGGGTGGACCAGCCTCGGCCTGTTCGCCATCTACTTGTTCAACAGCTACGTCGTGTTCCTCCATGGCGGTTAACGAGCGCCCGGTTACGCAAACGACGCCGGACGAAGCCGTCGGGGTTCCGTTTCACACGCTTGATGTCGCTGCCGCCGCCCGGGCGCTCGGCGTGGAGCCGGAGCGTGGGCTTTCCGGCGACGAGGCGGCGGAGCGGCTTTCGATCTACGGCGGCAACGTCATTGAGGAGAAGCCGCGACGCGGCGCGCTCGCCATGATCGTCGGTCAGTTCGCCGACTTCATGATCCTGGTGCTGATCGCGGCGGCGGTGATCTCGGGCGTGGTCGGTGACGTCAAGGACACCATCGTCATCGTTGCGATTGTCGTGGTCAACGCGATCATCGGCTTCGTCCAGGAATATCGCGCGGAGCAGGCGCTCACCGCACTGAAGAAGTTGGCACCCGCCCAGGCTGTCGTCGTGCGCGAGGGTCGGCACGTCGCGATCGATGCGGCCGAAGTGGTGCCCGGGGACTTGGTCGTGCTGGAGGCCGGCGATCAGGTGCCGGCCGATCTCAGGCTGACCGATGCCCGCCAGATCTCGATCGGCGAGGCGGCGCTGACCGGCGAATCGGTGCCGGTCGACAAGCAAGTTGGGGCGATCGCGGAGAAGGACCTGCCGATCGGCGATCGCCGCAACATGGCCTTCAAGGGAACGTCTGTGACCCATGGCCATGGCCGTGGCATCGCGGTGGCGACGGGAATGAGGAGCGAGCTCGGCAAACTCGCGGGGCTCCTGGAATCCGGGGCCGAGACACAGACACCCCTGCAACAAAGGCTGACCCGGTTCGGCAAAACGCTGGCGCTCGCGATCTTGGCGATCTGCGCGATCATCTTCGTGACCGGATTGGCGCGCGGCGAGCCGGCCGTGCTGATGTTCCTGACCGCGGTCAGCCTCGCGGTGGCGGCGATTCCCGAGGCGTTGCCGGCAACGGTGACCATCTCGCTGGCGTTCGGCGCGCGGCGGATGGTGGAGCGCGACGCCCTTGTTCGCCGGCTGGCCGCGGTGGAAACGCTGGGGTCGGTGACGTTCATCTGCTCCGACAAGACCGGCACCTTGACCCGCAACGAGATGCAGGTCGACGAGGTGGTGACGGCGGAGGGTGCACGGCAGCAACCGAACCTCAAGTCGCCGGGAGAACCGTGGACGAGCCTGTTCACGGCCGCGGCGCTCGACAACGATGCCCATGCGTCGGCCGACGGCGACTTCCTCGGTGATCCGACCGAGATCGCGCTGATGCAGGCGGCCGCCGACCATGGTCTCGACCTGCACGATCTCGGCAAGCGTTTTCCACGCGTCGGCGAGGTCGCGTTCGATTCGGATCGGAAGCGGATGACGACCGTCCATCCGATCGAGAGAGGTTTCATCGCCTACACCAAAGGGGCGCCGGAAAGGGTCGTGGAGCGGTGCAGTGAGGTGCTGACCGCGGACGGCAGGGACATGATCAACCAGGAGCAATGGCTCGCAGAGGCGGAGCGCATGGCCAACCAGGGGCTCAGGGTGCTCGCGGTCGCTGAGCGCTACTGGCCCGAGGCGCCCGATGCGGCCGATGCCGACTCGGTGGAAGGCAACCTCGTGCTGCTCGGCCTGATCGGACTCATCGACCCGCCGCGCGCGGAGGCGGCCGAGGCCGTCCGTTCCTGCCGTTCGGCCGGCATAACCCCGGTGATGATCACCGGCGATCACCCGGCGACCGCCCGGGCAATCGCCGAACGGATCGACATTCTCGGCGGGGAGGGAACGGTGATGACGGGGAGCGAGCTCGCCGGCATCTCGGACGCGGAGCTGGCGGAGCGCGTCGGTGACGTACGGGTCTACGCCAGGGTCGACCCGGGCCAGAAGATCCGGGTCGTTGAAAGCTTGCAGTCGCGCGGCCAGTTCGTGGCCATGACCGGTGACGGCGTCAACGACGCGCCGGCGCTGAAGCGGGCCGACATCGGCGTGGCGATGGGCAAGATCGGCACCGACGTCGCGCGTGAGGTCTCGGGCCTGGTGCTGCTCGACGATAACTTCGCCACGATCGTTGCGGCGGTGCGCGAGGGCCGGCGCATCTACGACAACCTGCGCAAGGTCATCAAATACATCATGACCGGCAACTCGGCTGAGATTTGGACGATCTTCCTGGCGCCGTTCCTCGGCCTGCCGATCCCGCTGCTGCCGATCCA